>JAIUOJ010000135.1 GCA_020161335.1 Pseudomonadota bacterium | reverse complement strand
AGCCTGAACCCCGGGCCGATCGTCGCCGCAAGCGTCGCGCCGTCGAGCGATGATGCCTCGTATGCCGGCGCGGGTGGCGCAGCGAGGCACGCCAGCGCGCACGCCATCATCGCCTTCGCCATCGACGTTCTCATCGCCCCGCCCTCCCGGCCCATGCCGGCCGCGCTCAGACCTCGCCGAAGAGGTCGTGCTCGTCGCTGCCCATGATGGTGACGGACGCGAAATCACCCGGCTTGAGGCCAGCCTCGCGCCCGTTCTGCACCTGCACCACGCCATCGATCTCGGGCGCATCGGCCATCGAACGCGCGATCGCGAGATCGCCATCGACCAAGTCGACGATGCAGCGCTGCACGCTGCCGACCTTGGCGCCCAGCTTTTCCTCGGAAATGGCGGCCTGCACGTCCATGAAACGCGCAAGTCGCTCCTGCTTCACCGCCTCCGGCACCGGGTCCGGCAAGCGGTTGGCGCTGGCGCCATCGACCGGCGAGTAGGCGAAGGCGCCGACGCGGTCGAGCCGCACTTCCTGCAGGAAGTCCAGCAGTTCCTCGAACTCGGCTTCGGTTTCGCCCGGGAATCCGACGATGAAGGTGCTGCGGATCGTCAGCTCCGGGCAAATCCCGCGCCAGCGCGCGATGCGTTCGCGCACCTTGTCGACGGCGCCCGGCCGCTTCATCAGCTTCAGCACGCGCGGGCTGGCGTGCTGGAACGGGATGTCGAGGTACGGCAGCAGCTTTCCTTCGGCCATCAGCGGGATGATGTCGTCCACGTGCGGGTACGGGTACACGTAGTGCAGGCGCGTCCACACGCCCAGCTCGGCCAGCCCCTCGCACAGCGCCTTCATCCGCGTCTGGTACGCCCGGCCACGCCACTCGCGCTCGGCGTACTTCACGTCCACGCCGTAGGCCGAGGTGTCCTGGGAGATGACCAGCAGCTCGCGCACGCCGCCGCGCTCGACCAGCTTCTCGGCCTCGCGCAGCACGTCGTCGACCGGGCGCGAGACGAGGTCGCCGCGCATCGACGGGATGATGCAGAAGCTGCAGCGGTGGTTGCAGCCCTCGGAGATCTTCAGGTAGGCATAGTGCCTCGGCGTGAGCTTGATGCCGACGTCGTCCTCGCGCGCGCGCCTCGGCACCAGGTCGACGAAGGGGTCGTGCCGCGGCGGCAGCGCGGTGTGCACCGCCGACATCACGCTGTCGTAGTCCTGCGGGCCGCTGATCGACAGCACGTCCGGATACTGCCCGCGGATCAGCTCCGAGCGCTTGCCGAGGCAGCCGGTGACGATCACCTTGCCGTTCTCGGCCATCGCCTCGCCGATCGCATCCAGCGATTCGGCCACCGCCGAGTCGATGAAGCCGCAGGTGTTGACCACCACCACGTCGGCATCGTCGTAGTCCTGCACCAGGTCGTAGCCCTCGACGCGGAGCTGGGTGAGGATGCGCTCGGAATCGACCAGCGCCTTGGGGCAGCCGAGGCTGACGAAACCGACCTTGGGATTGGCTGCGGGCATGGGGACCGTGGCGAATGGGCGCGCGACGGCAGGCGCCGCGGGGCACGGATTATAGCGTCGGCTAGAATCGGCCGATCCGCAGGACGGAGGTCGCGCATGGGCCGGGACATCGTCATTCAGGCAACCTCCGGGCCGGTCCAGGCCTGGCGCGCCGATCCGCCGGAGCACGCGGCGGCGCTTGGCGGCGTGGTGGTGCTGCAGGAGATCTTCGGCGTCAACGCGCACATCCGCAGCGTGGCCGACGGCTATGCCGCCGCCGGCTACGTGGCACTGGCCCCGGCGCTGTTCGATCCGGTCGCGCCGCACGTGGAGCTGGGCTACGACGAAGGCGGCTTCGCCCGCGGTCGCGCGCTGGTGGCCGAGCTGGGCATGGACCGGGCGCTGGACGTCGTGCGCGCCGCCGCCGGCGCGCTGCGCGACGAAGGCCTCGCCGTGGCCGTGGTCGGCTTCTGCTGGGGCGGCAGCGTGGCCTTCCTCGCCAACACCCGCCTCGGCCTGCCCGCGGTGTCGTACTACGGTGCGCGCACGATGCCGTTCCTGGGCGAAACGCTGCGCGCGCCGATGCTGTTCCACTTCGGCGAGGACGACGCCAGCATCCCGCCCGCCGACCGCCAGGCGCATCGCGACGCGCATCCCGGCGCCGGGATGCACCTGTACCCCGGCACCGGCCACGCCTTCAACCGCGATGTCGACCCGCGCCACTTCCACGCCGCCAGCGCGGCGCTCGCGCGCCGACGCACGCTGGACTTCCTCGCATCCGCGCTGCACTGACCGGAGCCGCCGCCATGGGCCGACACGTCCCCGCGCCGTCGCACTACGAACTGCATCCGCAGCTCGCCGCCGACACCCACCCGCTGGCCTCGCTCGCGCTGTGCGACCTGCGCCTGATGGACGACGCCAACTATCCCTGGCTGGTACTGGTGCCGCGCATCGCGGGGGCGCGCGAGCTGGTCGACCTCGACGCCGGCCAGCGCCATCAGCTGACCGACGAGATCGACCACGTCGCGCGCGCGCTGCGCCGCGCCGTGCAGCCGTTCAAGCTCAACGTCGCCGCGCTGGGCAACCTGGTGCCGCAACTGCACGTGCACGTGATCGCGCGCTTCGAGGACGATCCCGCCTGGCCGGCGCCGGTCTGGGGCCGGGTCGCGGCGCGGCCGTACACGCCCGACGCCCTGGTCTCGCGCATCCGGCAACTGGACGACGCGCTGCGCGCGTGAGCACCTTCGACCTCGAACCGCTGGGCGAGGATGCCCTGCTGCTGCGCCTGGGCGACCACATCGATCCGGCGGTCAACCGGCGCGTGCACGCCCTGGCCGCGCGCATCGCGGCGGCGTCGCCGCCGTGGCTGCGCGAGCTGGTGCCGGCCTATGCCTCGCTCGCGGTGTTCGTCGACCTCGACCTGCCCTGCCCGCCCGGCATCGACCCGATCACCGTGGCGATGGATGGGCTGCGCGCCCTGGTGCCAACGCCGGACACAGCGGTCCCCGTCGCCGCCGACGACGACGCGCCGTTCGACATCCCCGTGTGCCATGCACCGGACTTCGCCCCCGACCTCGATGCGCTCGCCGCGCATGCCGGCCTCTCGCGCGAAGAGACCATCGCCCGCCACTGCGCCGGCGACTACCGCGTGGCCATGGTCGGGTTCGCGCCGGGCTTCCCGTACCTGCTCGGCCTCGACCCGGCGCTGGCCATGCCGCGGCTGGCGACGCCGCGCACCCGCGTGCCCGCCGGCAGCGTTGCCATCGGCGGCGCGCAGGCCGGCCTCTACCCGCGCGAGGGCCCGGGCGGCTGGCGGCTGCTCGGACGCACGCCGCTGGCGGTGTTCGACCCCGTGCGCGTACCGCCGGCCCTGCTCGTCCCCGGCCGGCGGGTGCGCTTCCGCGCCATCGATGCCGCCACTTTCGCCCGGCTGGCACGGGCGCCGGCATGAGCATCGAGGTGCTGTCGCCGGGCCCGGCCACCACGGTCCAGGACGCGGGCCGCCCGGGCCTGCGCCACCTCGGCGTGGCCAGCGGCGGCGCACTCGATCCATGGTCGAGCGCGCTGGCGAACCTGCTCGCCGGCAATGCGCCCGGCGCGGCGCTGCTGGAGATCACGCTGGCCGGACCCACGCTGCGCTTCGCCGTCGCCACCCGCGTCGCGCTGTGCGGCGCCGCGATCGAGGCAGACGCCGATGGCACGCCGCTGCCGTCGGCACGCCCGATCGACCTGCCCGCCGGCAGCGTGCTGCGCCTCGGGCGTTGCCTCGGCGGCGCGCGCGCCTACCTCGCGGTGCGCGGCGGGATCGCGCTCGATCCGGTGCTCGGCAGCGCCGGCACCGACCTGCGCGGCGGCTTCGGCGGCGTGCACGGCCGGCGGCTGCAACGCGGCGACCGCCTGCCGCTGCCGCCGGTGGACGACCGTTTCGATACCCCCTCGCTGCACGTGCCCGGCTGGTGGATCGACACCGCCGTCGATGACCGTCCCGCCGGCGACGAAGCCATCGTGCGCGTGCTGCCGGGGCACGATGCCACCACGCCGCCGGCGGCGCTGTTCGCCCGGACCTGGACCGTGGCCGCGGACAGCAACCGCCAGGGCCTGCGCCTGCAGGGCGAGGCGCTGGCGGTGGCCGACGCCCGCGAGCGCATTTCCGAGCCGGTGGTGCCCGGCACCCTGCAGTTGCCACCGGATGGCCAGCCGATCGCCCTGCTCGCCGACGCGCAGACCCACGGCGGCTATCCGCGCATCGGCCACGCCATCCGCGCCGACTGGCCCCTGCTGGCGCAACTGCGGCCCGGCGATCGCGTGCGCTTCACGCCCTGCACGCGCGGGGCCGCGCACGACGCGCTTTGCCGCCAACGCCAGCGCCTGCATAGAATCGCGCTGGCCCTCGACGCGAAGCGCACCCGTGCCTGACCGCATCGATTTCAACTGCGATCTCGGCGAAGGCTGCGGCGACGACGCGGCGATCGTGCCATTCATCAGCTCGGCCAGCATCGCCTGCGGCGGCCATGCCGGCGACGAAGCCTCCATGCGCGCCAGCGTGGCGCTGTGCCTGCAGCACGGCGTCGCCATCGGTGCACATCCTTCGTTCGTGGACCGCGAGCACTTCGGTCGTCGTGAACTCGACCTCGGCCCCGGCGCCATCCACGTGCTGGTGCTGGCGCAGGTACGGCGCCTGAAAGCCGCCTGCGATGCGCTCGGCACGCGCCTGCGCCACGTCAAGCCGCATGGCGCGCTCTACAACCTTGCGTCGCGCGATGCCGACGTCGCCGATGCCGTCGCATCGGCGGTACGCGCGATCGATCCGGCGCTGTGGCTGTACGCCTTGTCCGGCTCGGCGCTCGCCGAGGCGGGCCGCCTGGCCGGCCTGCAGGTGGCCGAGGAAGCCTTCGCCGAACGCCGCTACACCGCCGACGGCCAGCTCGCGCCGCGTGGCACTCCGGGCGCCGTGATCGACACGCTCGATGCGGCGCTGGCGCAGGTGCGCGGCCTGCTGCGCAATGGCGAAGTGGACGCGCTCGACGGCCCGCGCGTGCCGCTGCACGCCGACACGCTGTGCCTGCACGGCGACCGCCCCGACGCGGCGCGGTTCGCCGCCGCCTTGCGCGCCACGCTCGAAGCCGAAGGCTTCACCATCGCCCCGCCCGGAGTCCTCGCATGAACGCCCGCGCATGAACTACTGGCCCCTGCTCGGCATCGCCCTCGTCGTCATCGGGTTCGTGCTGCGCCTCAACCCCGCGCTGGTCGTGGTCGGTGCCGGCATCGCCACCGGCCTGCTCGCGGGCAAGACGCCGCAGGCGGTGCTCGAACTGATCGGCGAGGCCTTCACCAAGCAGCGCTACCTGGCGCTGTTCCTGCTCACCCTGCCGGCGATCGGCCTGCTCGAACGGCATGGGCTGAAGGAGCGTGCGCAGGCGTGGATCGCGCGGCTGCGCGGCGTGACCGCCGGACGCGCGCTCGCGGCCTACCTCGCCGGACGCCAGTTGCTGTCGGCGCTGGGGCTGGTGGACCTGGGCGGCCATGCGCAAACCGTGCGCCCGCTGATGGCGCCGATGGCGGTCGGCGCGGCCGAGAACACCCACGGCGCGCTGCCGGAAGCCACGCGCGAGCGGATCAAGGCGATGACCGCGGCCAGCGAGAACGTCGGCCGCTTCTTCGGCGAGGACGTGTTCATCGCCTTCGGCGCGGTGCTGCTGATGCAGGGGTTCTTCGCCGAACACGGCATCGTGCTGGAACCACTGCACATCGCGCTGTGGGGCATCCCGACGGCCATCTGTGCATTCCTGATCCACGGCGCGCGACTGCTGCGCATGGACGTGCAACTCGCACGCGAAGCCGCCGCGTTGCGCGCGGCCGCCGAACGCAGGGCGGCACCGTGATCACGCTGCAGGGAATCTACTGGCTGGCGGGCGCCTACCTGCTCGCGGTGGCGCTGCTTGGCCTGCGCGATCGCCACAATCCGCGCCGCGTCACGACGGCGCTGTTCTGGGCGCTGCTCGGCGCGATGTTCCTCGCCGCCGATCGCCTCCCGCCAGTGGCGGTCGGGCTGGTGGTCGTGGCGCTGGCCTGCCTCGCCGGAATGGGCGGACTCGGTCGCGGACGCTACGACGAGCCTTCACTCGAGGCCAAGCAGGCCGAAGCCGCGCGCCTGGGCAATCGCCTGTTCTGGCCGGCGCTGCTGATCCCCGGCGTCTGCGTGCTGTTCGCGGTGGTGCTGAAGGACGTGTCGTTCGCCGGACGCTTCCTGCTCGGGCGCGAACAGACCACGTTGGTGGCGCTGGGCATCGCCTGCGTGGTTGCGGCGGTGGCAGCCAGTCGCCTCACCCGGCAATCGCCGTGGAGCGCGGTGGAACAGTCACGGCGGTTGATCGACGCCGTGGGCTGGGCCGCGATCCTGCCGCTGCTGCTGGCCACGCTGGGCGGCGTATTCGCGGCGTCGGGCGTCGGCGAGGCCGTGGCCGATCTGGTGCGCATGGCGATCCCGGTCGACAACCGGCTGGTGGTCGTGGTCGCCTACGCCCTCGGCATGGCCCTGTTCACCATGGTCATGGGCAACGCCTTTGCCGCGTTCCCGGTGATGACCGCGGGCATCGGCCTGCCGCTGCTGGTGCAGTTGCACGGCGCCGACGCCGCGCCGCTGGCCGCGATCGGGATGTTGTCGGGCTACTGCGGCACGCTGCTGACGCCGATGGCGGCCAACTTCAACCTGGTGCCTGCAGCGCTGCTGGAACTGCGCGACCCGAATGCGGTGATCCGCCAACAGGTGGCCACCGCGCTGCCGCTGCTGGCGTGCAACATCGTGCTGATGTACGTGATCGTGTTCCGATGAGCGGCAAGTCTTCCGCGTCGCGCACCGTGCTGCTCACCGGCTTCGCGCCGTTCGACGGCGATGCCGTCAATCCGAGCGGGCAGGCGGCACGCGCGCTGCATGGGCGTCGCATCGCAGGGCATCGCGTGACCGCGCGCGAGTTGCCGGTCGCGTTCGGCGATTCGCTGAAGGCGCTGCGCGCCGCGATCCTCGAGACGCGGCCTGCCGTCGTGGTCTGCGTGGGCCTCGCCGCCAGCCGGCGCGCGATCTCGCTGGAACGCATCGCGGTCAATCTCGACGACGCGCGCATCCCCGACAACGCGGGCCGCCAGCCCATCGACGTTCCCGTGGTCCGCGCCGGGCCCGCCGCCTACTTCTCGACCCTGCCGGTGAAGGCGATCCGTGCGGCAATCGAGGCCACGGGGATGCCCGCCGAGGTGTCGCAGAGCGCCGGCACCTACGTCTGCAACCACGTCTTCTACGGGCTGATGCACGCCCTGCGCCGCCGGCCCCGGGTGCGCGCCGGCTTCGTGCACGTGCCACCTGCGGTCGCCGCAGGCGCCGCGGGCAGCGAAGGCTTGCCGCTGGCCGCGATCGTCGACGCGCTGCGCATCACCATCGCCACCACCCTGTCCACAGGCGAGGACGTGCGCGTGTCGGCGGGCGCCATCGACTGAACCGCCTGCCGCGCGTGCGCGCCTATCCGCGCTTGACCACCCGCGTGCCCGCGACCAGGTCGTGGCCACAACGGCGATCGGCGCGGAAGATCAGCAGGACGTTGGCCAGGTGCAGCAGCGGCCCGGCCAGCGGCACGTTCGCCAGCGCGTAGCGCACGCCGTAGCGCAGTCCAAGCAGGCGCGCGAACGAGGGCTGGCGTCCGGCCATGTCGACCATGCGCAGGCCGAGGGCACGCTTGCCCCAGGTCTGGCCACTCACCGCCAGCGGATAGCCCTGCACGGCGGCGAACACCAGGAAGCCGACCAGCGCCCACGACAGCGTGATCGACAGCGGCAGCGCCTGCCCCGCGCGCGCCGCCTCCAGCGCGCGCTGCCAGTAGCCGCCGAGCAGCAGCAGCGGCCCCAGCAGCAGCAACACCAGCACGGCATCCAGCAGCGTCGCCAGCAATCGCTCGCCGCGTCCGGCCGGCACGTCGCCGTCCGCGTTGCCGGTCACCTCGGCCTGCGGACCGCGATAGGGGTTGTGCGCTTCGTCCATGCCGCCGCCGGCCGCGACGCGCGTCAGGTGCGCGGCAGGGTCACGCCGGTCTGGCCCTGGTACTTGCCGCCACGGTCCTTGTAGGACGTTTCGCACACGTCGTCGGCGTCGGACTGGAAGAACAGCATCTGCGCCACGCCTTCATTCGCGTAGATACGCGCCGGCAGCGGCGTGGTGTTGCTGAATTCCAGCGTCACATGCCCTTCCCACTCCGGCTCCAGCGGCGTGACGTTGACGATGATGCCGCAACGCGCGTAGGTGCTCTTGCCCAGGCACACCACCAGCGTGTCGCGGGGGATGCGGAAGAACTCCACCGTGCGCGCCAGCGCGAAGCTGTTGGGCGGGATGATGCACTCGTCGGCCTCGATGTCGACGAAGCTCTTCGGGTCGAAATGCTTGGGATCGACGATGGTCGAGTTGATGTTGGTGAACACCTTGAACTCGCGCGAGCAGCGCACGTCGTAACCGTAGCTGGACGTGCCGTAGCTGACGATGCGTCCGCCGTTGGCTTCCTTGACCTGGCCCGGCTCGTAGGGCTCGATCATGCCGTGCTGTTCCGACATCCGCCGGATCCAGCGGTCGCTCTTGATGCTCATGCGGTGTTCCCGGGGGCCAAGCGGCCGGAAGCCGACATTGTAGGGGTGCCGCCGCGCGAAGGCATCGCCAGCACCCCC
>JAIUOJ010000134.1 GCA_020161335.1 Pseudomonadota bacterium | reverse complement strand
GCCGTCGCAAGTCCTCCACCGCCCGCGTGTTCCTGCGCAAGGGCAGCGGCAACATCACCGTCAACGGCCGTCCGCTGGACGAGTTCTTCGGCCGCGAGACCGCGCGCATGATCGTGCGCCAGCCGCTCGAGCTGACCAGGAACACCGACAGCTTCGACATCGTCGTCACCGCCACCGGCGGCGGCACCACCGGCCAGGCCGGTGCGATCCGCCTGGGCATCGCCCGCGCGCTGGTCGAGTACGACGAAACGCTGAAGACCGAGCTGCGCAAGGCCGGGTTCGTGACCCGCGATGCGCGCGAAGTCGAGCGCAAGAAGGTCGGCCTGCACAAGGCGCGTCGCGCGACCCAGTTCTCCAAGCGCTGATTCCTTCGCCTTCCGGCGTTGGTGCGCTGGCTTGCCGTACGTCTGTACTGTCTGCGCCAGCGCACCTTAGCCAGAAACCGAAAGAATCCATCTGGAAGCAGGCGTCCGCACTGGATTTTGCTTCACGTGTTTTGCGGTACCCTTCGCATCAAAGCTGCATAGCCCCGTCGCCAAGCGGTAAGGCACCTGACTCTGACTCAGGCATTCGGTGGTTCGAATCCATCCGGGGCTGCCATACCCACTGGGGTTCCCGCGGGAACCCGGTCATCCAGTGCAAGGCCCGCCACGTGCGGGCCTTGTGCTTTTTTGTCCCAGGGGCGGCGGTGCAGGCGGGCGCGGCCGTAGAATCCTGCGCATGTCGCAGCCCTTCACCCCGACCTACGCCGATCCGGCGCGCGTCCTCGACGAGATCCGCGTCAGCGGCTATGCCGCGCTGACGCCGGAGGCGCTGGCCGACAGCGCCGGAGTGCGCCTGGCCGACCTGCAGGCGCTGTCGGCCGACTGGGCCGACCTGCCCCCGGACAACTACCTGCGCGACGGCGGGCGCTATCGTCGGCGCCGACACGCCTGTTTCGTCGCCGACGACGGGCGCCTGGCGCTGCAGCCGCATCGCGCGCACTGGCAGTCGCTGGACTACAACGCGCTGCACGGCGGCATGCACCGCTGGTTCGAGCCGGTGCTGCCGGCCACGCTCGCCCATCCGGCGTGGAACGCGCTGCTGCTGTCGCTGGCCGGCTGGTGCTCGGCGCTCAAGGGCGGGCAGCCCTGGTACATCGAGGCGCACCAGTTCCGCATCGACACCACCGACGGCATCGGCCGGCCGACGCCGGAGGGCGCGCATCGCGACGGCGTGGACTTCGTCGCCGTGGTGCTGGTCGCGCGCGAGGGCATCAAGGGCGCGGAGACGCGGGTGTTCGAGGCCGAGGGGCCGCGCGGGCAGCGCTTCACCCTGCTCGAGCCGTGGTCGCTGCTGTTCATGGACGACCAGCGCGTGATCCACGAGTCCACCCCGATCCAGCCGGCCGGCGAGTCCGGCGGCCATCGCGACACCCTGGTGCTGACCTTCCGCGCCGGCGCGTTCCAGGGCGAGGATTGAGCGCGGCGGCGATCGCGGGCATCGTTCCCGGCGGCGGGGCGCGATCAACGCCCGGCACTTCGTTACAATTGAAACGATACGCCTGAGCCCGGAGCAGCCATGAAGCTTGGATCCCTGAAGGAAGGCGGCCGCGACGGCACGCTCATCGTCGTGTCCCGCGACCTCGCCCGCGCCGTGCGCGCGACCGGGATCGCGCCGACCCTGCAGCGCGCGCTGGAGGACTGGAGCAACGTCGCCCCGCGCCTCAACGCGCTGGCGCAGTCGCTGGAGGGCGGCGATGCCGACGGCGTGTTCGACCTCGACCTGCAGGCGCTGGCCGCGCCGTTGCCGCGCGCCTACGAGTTCGTCGACGGCAGCGCCTACCTGCCGCACGTGGAGCGCGTGCGCCGCGCGCGCAACGCCGAGGTGCCGGCGAGTTTCTACACCGACCCGCTCATGTACCAGGCGACCAGCGCCGGCTTCCTCGGCCCGCGCGATCCGGTCAAGGTGGTCAGCGAGGACTACGGCATCGACCTCGAGGCCGAGATCGTGGTCATCACCGACGACGTGCCGATGGCGGTCACGCCCGAACAGGCGGCCGGCCACATCCAGCTCGTCGGCCTGGTCAACGACGTGTCATTGCGCAACCTGATCCCGGGCGAGCTGGCCAAGGGCTTCGGCTTCCTGCAGTCCAAGCCGCGCTCGGCGCTGTCGCCGGTGTTCGTCACGCCGGACGAACTGGGCGAGGCCTGGCGCGACAACAAGCTGCACCTGCCGCTGTTGACGCACATCAACGGCGAGTGGTTCGGCGCGCCGGACGCGGGCGTCGACATGCAGTTCGATTTCGCGCAACTGGTGGCGCATGCGGCGAAGACGCGTCCCCTGTCGGCCGGCACGATCGTCGGCTCGGGCACGATCGCCAACGAGGACACGTCGAAGGGCGCGTCGTGCTTCGCCGAACGGCGCACGGTGGAAACCCTGCGCGACGGCAAGCCGAGCACGCCGTTCATGTCGTTCGGCGACCTGGTGCGGATCGAGATGCTCGACCGCGACGGCGCCAGCCTGTTCGGCGCGATCGAACAGCGCATCGAGCGCCAGGCCGCGCCATAGGGCCTGTGAACACGCATGGCACATGTCGCACCCGCCGCGCGGGCATGCGCGGCAAGGAAGCGCGATGGCGCGTCTGTCGATACGCAACGCAGCGATGACGCCGCGGCGTGCGTCCGCGCGAAGGGCCCTCCGGGTGGCGTCCCGATGGCCGCCATGCGGTGCCGCGCAGCTTGGCCTGACGGCCAGTCAGGCGCTGCGCCACGCAACACCCCCTGACGGCCATCGGAACGCCATGCGACGGATGCCATGCGTGTTAACAGGCCCTGGGCCATGCGCATCGCGCTGTCGGGTCCTGGAGGGACGGGCGGCCGGCCCGCCGCGACGGGTGGCCACCCATCGCCGCCGGAAGCGTTCTAAGGTGACGCGCCGCTTCGCTCGCGGCGGCACGACGGGGGAGGTCGGCTTGGACGGGGAACTGCGGCTGTATTCGTATTGGCGGTCCAGCGCGGCCTATCGCGTGCGCATCGGCCTCAACCTCAAGGGCCTGTCCTACGAGACCGTGCCGGTGCACCTGCTGCGCGACGGCGGCGACCAGTTGCAGCCTGGCTACCTCGAGACCAATCCGCAGAAGCTCGTCCCCGTGCTCGAGCACGGCCATCGCCTGTACCGGCAATCCCTGGCGATCCTCGAGTACCTCGACGAAGTGTGGCCGTCGCCGCCGCTGCTGCCCTCCATCGCGCGCGACCGTGCGCGCATCCGCGGGCTGGCGCAGCTGGTGGCCTGCGACCTGCATCCGCTGAATAACCTGCGCGTGCTGCGCTACCTCGAGCACGAATGGCACGTGCCGCAGCCCGAGCGCGACACCTGGGTGCGGCACTGGATCGGCGAGGGCTTCACCGCGTTCGAGGCCCTGCTGCAGGACCATCCCGCCACCGGCAGCTTCTGCGACGGGCACTCGCCGAGCATCGCCGACTGCTGCCTGATCCCGCAGGTCTACAACGCGCGTCGCTTCGGCGTGGACCTGGCGCCCTATCCGACGATCCTGCGCATCGAGGCCGCCTGCCTCGCGCTGCCGGCCTTCGACGCGGCGCGCCCCGAACGCCAGCCGGACGCGCCCGGATAACCGCCTTTGCAGAGGCATGGACAGGCCTTGATCGCGATGCCCTGATCGATGCGGCTCCCGTGTGGGTGCGAACCCGCCCCGCCGGCGCCTGCGGGTGAGGATGGGAGGGGGATGATCAGCGGCGACTTCGAGGGGAGCACTCCCCACGGGCTCCCCTCGGGCCAGTCACCGTTCGTGGCCGCCCGGCGAAAGCATCGCACCCTCGGGGGCGACCTCACGGAGGTTGCCGGGGTTCGCCACCGCTCCGCCATCGCAGGGCGGGTCCAGGCCCGCCGGAAAATCCCCGCCCCGCGATCGGCGGGTCGAGCCCGCCACGGGACGAGCCTCAGTGCGAGGCGGTGCCGAACACGTCCGCGTAGGGGTCATGTTCGCCGCTTGACCCTTCGGACAGGCGGAACTTGAGGTCGAGTCCCTCGCGCGAATCGGCCGCGCGCAGCGCGGTCTCGCGCTCGATCCGCCCTTCCTTGTAGAGCCGGAACAGGCACTGGTCGAAGCTTTCGATGCCTTCCTCCAGCGACTCCTCCATCGCCTGCTTGATCTGGTGCACCTCGCCGCGGCGCAGCAGGTCGCGGATCATCGGGGTGTTGATCAGCACCTCGGTCGCCGGCAGGCGGCGGCCGTCGGTGCCCACCACCAGGCGCTGCGAGATCACCGAGCGCAGGTTGAGCGCAAGGTTCATCAGCACGTTCTTGTGCGCGGCCTCGGGGAAGAAGTTGAGGATGCGCTCGATGGTCTGGTCGGCATTGTTGGAGTGCAGCGTGGCCAGGCACAGGTGCCCGGTCTCGGCGAACGCGATCGCCGCCTCCATCGTGGTCGCATCGAGGATTTCGCCGATCAGGATCACGTCCGGCGCCTCGCGCATCGCGTTCTTGAGCGCGTTGTGGAAGGCGTGCGTGTCGAGGCCGACCTCGCGCTGGTTCACGATCGACTTCTTGTGCTTGTGCAGGTATTCGATCGGGTCCTCGATGGTGAGGATGTGGCCCGACGTGGTGCTGTTGCGGTGGTCGATCATGGCCGCCAGCGAGGTCGACTTGCCCGAGCCGGTGGAGCCCACGATCAGCACCAGCCCGCGCGGGGCCATGATGATCTCCTTGAGCACCTGCGGCAGCTGCAGTTCCTCGATGGTGGGGATCGCGCTGCGGATGGCGCGGATCACCATGCCCACCTCGCCGCGCTGCTTGAACACGTTGACGCGGAAACGTCCCGAGTCCTGCAGCGACAGCGCCATGTTGAGCTCCAGGTCACGCTCGAACTGCGGCACCTGTCCCTCGTCCATCAGCGAATAGGCGATCTTCTTCACCATCCCCGGCGGAAGCCCGGTGTTGCCCAGCGGGTACAGCTTCCCTTCCACCTTGATGTAGACCGGCGCGCCCGTCGTCAGGAACATGTCCGACGCGTTCTTCTCCGTCATCAGCTTCAGGAAATAGCCGATGTCCATGTACCAACCCCCAATGCCCGTTCCGGATCGTTGCGTATCCATCCATGGGTGATGACAATGGCCGCGAGATCCCCATTGCGGCCACTTCCCCAATGCACCCAAGCTTCGCACAATTCAGAACCCTCCTGCAGGTGCTGGCGTGCGGATGCGTGCTGGCGCTCACGGCTTGCGCGAGCCTGCCGCCGCCGACGACCGAACTCAACGACGCCCGCCAGGCCGTGGCGCGCGCCGCCGACGCCGATGCCGACCAGTACGCCGGGCCCGACCTGGCCCGCGCCCGCGACCTGCTGGCGCAGGCCCAGGCGGCGATGGCCGAGCGCCGCGAGCAGGACGCGCGCGACCTCGCGCTGCGCGCCGTCGCCGCCGGTGACCTGGCGCATGCCCGCAGCCTGGAGGCGGCGAGCGCCGCCGAACTCGGGCAGCGTCGCGGCGAGATCGCCGACCTGCGCCAGCGACTGCGCCTGGAGGAGACACCATGAAGACCGCGCTGCTCGCCGCCCTGGTCGCGCTTCTGCTGGCGCTGTCGCTGCCGGCCGCGGCCGCCGAGGACCCGGACGCGCTGCGCCTGTCGCAGCGGCTGGTCGCGATCGATGCCGATGCCTCGCTCAACGGGTTTGCCGCCTACGAGCGTCTGCGCGCACGGCAGGCGGTGGATGCGCTGGCCGCCGCCCGCGGCCGCAAGCGCGATCCTGCGCTGCAGGTGGCGCAGTGGCGGGTGGAAACCGCCGAACTGGCGGTGCGCACCGCGGCCAACCGGCGCGAGATCGAACGCCTGGACCGCGACCGTGCCGATCTCCTGCTGGAGGCCAGCCGGCGCGAGGCAGCGCGGGCGCGCCAGGAGGCCGAGCGCCTGCGCATCCAGTCCCAGATCCAGGCCGAGGAGGCCACGCGCCTGCGCCAGGCCGCGGAAGAAGAAGCGCTGGCGCGGCAGGAAGCCGAGACCGTGCTGCAGGGCGTGTCCTCGCGTGAAGCGGCCCGGCTGCGCGCCACCCGCGAGCGGGCGGCCGAGCTGAAGCGCCAGGAAGAAGAGCTGTTGCGCAGCCTCGAAGGGGAACAGAAGCCGGCGACCCGGCCGTAACCTGCGTCGGCGGCTGAATATCAATTAAATCAATGAGTTGCGCGTTAGATGGCGCGCGCATTGTCGCGCCTGCCTGCGCAGTTGCGGCGGCCGTGCCCGCCTTCGCGATGCGTCGGCCCGCGCCCCGCGGGCGCTCCGGCGGAGGCGCTTGCCGACCCGGATCGCGAGGAGTAGGGTCGAGTACCCAGACGGCGCCTTTTCCGAATCCAGGCCGTCTGGCGAAAGAGCCAGGCCGATGACCGAACCGATCCCGCAGTCCGCACCCGCCGCCGGCAGCCAAGCCCGCGCGGGGGTGGTGCAGGTGCTGCGCCCCGGCTCCCGGCCTGCCAACCAAGACGACGCCCCGTACCTTCGCCGGTCGGGGCGTTTGCATGTCCGCAGGAGGATTTCCATGTTCGAAGGGCAACCGCAGGCCGAACTCGACCAGCTGATCAAGGGCAACCCGGAGTTCAAGCAGCTCTACCAGCGCCACCAGGAGCTGGACAAGAAGGTGCTGGACGCGGAACTGGGCGTGCTCCCGATCGACGATGTGACGCTGTCGCAGATGAAGCGCGAGAAGCTTGCCGCCAAGGACCGCCTGACCCAGTTGTTCGCCACGCTCAAGCACTGACGCCTTTCGTGTAGTCACGGGCGGCGGCGGCCATCCTCGTCGGCCGTCGCCGCCCGTGTGCTCTGCCGGATCGCCCCGCGCCCGGGGGCGGCAGGCCCGCCCGGGGCCGCGCGGGTGGCGGCGGTCGCGGATGCGATAATCGCGGCCCATCCGGCTGACCGCACCCGACCCGCATGACGATCCATTCCTCCGTCCTTGACCTGATCGCCGAGACCCCGATCGTCAAGGCGCAGCGCCTCGACACGGGCGTGTGCGAGCTGTATTTCAAGCTGGAAAGCCAGAACCCCGGCGGGTCGATCAAGGACCGCATCGGGATGAGCATGATCGAGGCGGCCGAGCGCCGCGGCGACATCAAGCCCGGCGCCACCCTGGTCGAGGGCACGGCCGGCAACACCGGCATCGGCCTGGCGCTGGTGGCCCAGCAGAAGGGCTACAAGCTGCTGCTGGTGGTCCCGGACAAGATGAGCCGGGAAAAGATCTTCAACCTCAAGGCCATGGGCGCCGAGGTGGTGCTCACACGCTCGGACGTGGCCAAGGGCCATCCCGAGTACTACCAGGACCTCGCCGAGCGCATCGCCCGCGAAACCCCGGGCGCCTACTTCATCAACCAGTTCGGCAACCCCGACAACCCGGCGGCGCACGAATACGGCACCGGGCCGGAAATCCTGCGCCAGATGGCCGGTGCCGGCGGCCTGGACGCGATCGTCTTCGGCTGCGGCAGCTCGGGCACCATGACCGGCCTGTCGCGCTGCTTCGCCGAGCACGCGCCGGACGTCGAGCTGGTGCTGGCCGATCCGGTCGGCTCGATCCTCGCCGAGTACATCAACGAAGGCACGCTCAGCGACAAGTCGGCCAGCTGGCTGGTCGAGGGCATCGGCGAGGACTTCCTGCCGTCGATCTCCGACTTCAGTCGGGTGAGGAAAGCCTACGCGATCGGCGACAAGGAGAGCTTCCTCGCCGCGCGCGAACTGCTGCGCACCGAGGGCATCTTCGGCGGCTCGTCCACCGGCACCCTGCTGGCGGCGGCGCTGCGCTACTGCCGCGAACAGACCACGCCGAAGAAGGTGCTGGTGTTCGTCTGCGACACCGGCAACAAGTACCTGAGCAAGCTCTACAATGACTACTGGATGCTGGACAACGGCTTCCTCGAGCGCGAGCAGCACGGCGACCTGCGCGACCTGATCCTGCGCCCGTATTCGCAGCGCGATACCGTGGTGCTGGCGCCGGGCGACCTGCTGATGACCGCATACCAGCGGATGAAGCTGTACGAGATCTCGCAGCTCCCGGTGATGGACGGCGACCGCATCGTCGGCATCCTCGACGAAAGCGACGTGCTGCTGCACGTCTACGGCGACGAGGACCGCTTCCGTGATCCGGTGTCCACCGCGATGGTCAGCAAGCTGGACATCCTCGACGTGAAATCCCCGGTCGAATCGCTGCTGCCAGTGTTCGACCGCGGGCACGTGGCGATCGTGGTCGACGGCCCCCGGTTCCTGGGCCTGATCACCCGCATCGACCTCCTGAACTGGTTGCGAAGGCGGGTCCACTGAGCCCCGGTCCGGGCCGGGGCGCGATGCTAGAATCCCGCCCCGCATTCCAGTGGATTCAATGACATGACGGCGTCCCGCGACGGGGTCGACACGACGGCTTGGGGGCTGGGCACGAAGGCGATCCACGCCGGGCAGGCGCCGGACCCCAGCACCGGTGCGGTCATGCCGCCGATCTACGCCACCAGCACCTACGCCCAGGCCAGCCCGGGCGTCCACCAGGGCTTCGAGTACTCACGCACCCACAACCCGACGAGGTTCGCCTGGGAACGCGGCGTGGCGGGCCTGGAGGGCGGCAGCCGCGGCTTCGCCTTCGCGTCCGGCATGGCCGCGACGGCGACGATCCTGGAACTGCTCGACAGCGGCGACCACGTGGTCGCGATGGACGACCTCTACGGTGGCAGCTTCCGCCTGTTCGAGCGCGTGCGC
>JAIUOJ010000133.1 GCA_020161335.1 Pseudomonadota bacterium | reverse complement strand
CACGTGCGCCACCAGTTCCTTCAGCAGCTCGTCGCTCTCCACTTCGCCCGCCACCAGGGTGACGTAGGCGTAGATGCCCTGGCCCTTGATGTCGTGCGGGAAGCCGACCACCGCGGCCTCGGCCACCTTCGGGTGCGACACCAGCGCGCTCTCGACCTCGGCGGTGCCGATGCGGTGGCCGGAGACGTTGATCACGTCGTCGACGCGGCCGGTGATCCAGTAGTCGCCGTCGGCGTCGCGGCGGCAGCCGTCGCCGGTGAAGTACATGCCCGGATAGGCCTTGAAGTAGGTGTCGATGAAGCGCTGGTGGTCGCCATACACGGTGCGCATCTGCCCCGGCCACGAATCGAGCAGCACCAGGTTGCCCTCGGTGGCGCCTTCGAGCAGTTGCCCGGCGGCATCGACCAGCGCCGGCTGCACGCCGAAGAACGGCCGCGTCGCCGAACCGGGCTTGAGGTCGACCGCGCCCGGCAGTGGCGAGATCAGGATGCCGCCGGTCTCGGTCTGCCACCAGGTGTCGACGATCGGGCAGCGGCCATCGCCGACCACGTCGTAGTACCAGCGCCAGGCCTCGGGGTTGATCGGCTCGCCGACGCTGCCGAGCAGGCGCAGGCTGGCACGCGAGGCCTGCTTCACCGGCGCCTCGCCTTCGCGCATCAGTGCGCGGATCGCGGTCGGCGCGGTGTAGAAGATCGTCACCTGGTGCTTGTCGATGACGTTCCAGAAGCGCGAGAAGTCGGGATAGCTGGGCACGCCCTCGAACATCAGCGAGGTGGCGCCGTTGGCCAGCGGCCCGTAGACGATGTAGCTGTGGCCGGTGACCCAGCCCACGTCCGCCGTGCACCAGTAGATATCCTCCTCGCGCAGGTCGAACACCACCTCGTGGGTGTAGCTGGCGTACAGCAGGTAGCCGCCGGTGGTGTGCAGCACGCCCTTGGGCTTGCCGGTGCTGCCGGACGTGTAGAGGATGAACAGCGGGTCTTCGGCATTCATGCGCTCGGGTTCGCACTGCGCCGGCTGCGCGTCGACCACGGCGTCGTACCAGCGGTCGCGCGGCATCTGCATGTCGACCGCGCCGCCGGTATGGCGTACCACCAGCACGGTTTCGACGGTGTTGGTCCCGGGCAGCTTCAGCGCGGCGTCCACGTTCGCCTTCAGCGGCACCTTCTTGCCGCCGCGCAGGCCCTCGTCGGCGGTGATGACCAGCTTGCTGGCGCAGTCGGAGACGCGGTCGGCGATCGAGTTCGGCGCGAAGCCGCCGAACACCACCGAGTGCACCGCGCCGATGCGCGCGCAGGCCAGCATCGCCACCGCGGCCTCGACGATCATCGGCAGGTAGATGGTGACGCGGTCGCCCTTCTGCACGCCCAGCGCGCGCAGCGCGTTGCCGAGCTTGCACACGCGCTCGTGCAGTTCACGGTAGGTGACGTGCCTGGCGGGCGCGTCCGGGCTGTCCGGTTCGAAGATCAGCGCGGTCTTGTCGCCGCGCGTGGCCAGCTGGCGGTCGAGGCAGTTGACGCTGGCGTTGAGCTCGCCATCGGCGAACCAGCGGATGTGGAAGTCCTCCAGCGCATAGCTGACGTCTCGCACCTGGGTCGGCTTGCGGTACCAGTCCAGGCGCGCCGCGGCGCGGCCCCAGAATGCATCCGGATCCTCGACCGAGGCGCGGTACTCGCGCTCGTAGGTCGCGCGGTCGACGCGCGCGCGCGCCGCGAATTCCGGCTTGACGGGGTACAGGTCGCTCATCTCACCCTCCCAGGTGTGCTGCCCAACATGACGGATGACGCTGGCCACAGTGTGCCGCATCCGCCGCTGTTGCGCTGCAGCATCGCGCTTAGACGTTGGTCGCAAACCATGGCGGTTCAGACCAAAGACGAATAGGCACCACCGGACGCGTCACGCAGCCTCGCACCATTCGTTCGTGCAATGGATCTCTCGGGAGGGGACACATGAACAATCGCGGGCAGATGCGGCCGTTGGTGGCCGCCATGGCGTTGGCGCTGGCATTGCCCGGCGTCGCATTCGGACAGACCGCGAAGGAACGCGAACTGGAGGCGCGCATCGCGCAGCTGGAGTCGCAGGTGCAGGCGCTGCTGCAATCGCAGCAGCAGCAACAGACGACGATCGCGGAAACGCAGACCAGGCTCGACGAGGTGCGCGTGGCGCAGGCCGCGCCGCTGCCCGCGGGCAGCCAGCCGATCCAGGCCACGACGATCACCCCCGGTGCCAACCCCGGCACCAAGTTCACCGTCGGCGGCAACGTCCGCATCGACGGCTTCGCCACCAAGACCACCGACGGCGACATCGCCAAGGGCACCGCCGGCCGCGACTTCTACGTGCCCGGCGCGATCCCGGTCGGCGGCAACGGTCCGGACACCTACATGGACGCGCACGGCAAGTTCTCGCGCATCTGGTTCGACGCCAGCACCACGCTCGATTCCGGCGCCAAGCTCGGCGCGCGCCTGGAACTCGACTTCTTCGGCGGCGCGCTCGGCAACACCGCCGCGACCAACACCTACGGCGCGACCATCCGCCACGCCTACCTGACCTACAACAAGTGGCTGGTCGGCCAGACCTGGTCGAACTTCATGGACACCGCGGCGCTGCTGGACTCGGTCGACTTCGTCGGCCCCACCGACGCGGTGGTGTTCGTGCGCCAGCCGCAGGTGCGCTACACCAGCGGCCCGTGGTCGGTCTCGCTGGAGAACCCGGAGACCACGGTGCAGCCCTTCGGCGGCGCCGCGCGCGTGATCGCCGGCGACAACAGCATCCCCGACGTCACCGCGCGCTACACCCACAAGGGCGACTGGGGCCACTTCAGCGTCGCCGGCATGGCGCGCCAGCTGAAATACGAGCCGGTGGCCGGCAATGCGCATTCCGAGACCGGTTTCGCGGCGACGGTCAGCGGCCTGGTCAAGCTCGGCGACAGCACCGACCTGCGCTACCAGGCCACCGCCGGCGAGGGCTTCGGCCGCTATATCGGCCTGGCCACGGTCCAGCAGGACGCGATGGCCAGCGGCAGCGGCGACCTCGACGCGCTTGGCGGCTGGGCCGCGTACGTGGGCCTGCGCCACGTGTTCAATCCCGGCCTGCGCGGCAACGTGTACTACGCCCGCTCGCAGTGGGACAACGACACCGCGCTGACCGGATTCGGCGTCACCGAGCGGGTCCAGTCATGGCACGCCAACATGATCTGGTCGCCGGCGCCCAAGCTCGACTTCGGCATCGAGGCGATCTGGGGCGAACGCAGGCTGGAGTCAGGGACCGACGGCGAGCTGATGCGCATCCACACGATGGCGCGCTATTCCTTCTGACGCAGCAACCCACAACGACCGGACAACGCCGGGGAGGCAACGATGTCAACGTCCAGCACGGCCGCCGCACCAACGGGCGGCATCACCAAGGAACATCGCAAGGTCATCCTTGCATCCAGCCTGGGTACCGTCTTCGAGTGGTACGACTTCTACCTGTACGGATCGCTCGCCGCGGTCATCGCGGTGCACTTCTTCTCCTCCCTTGCGCCGGGCCCGGCGTTCATCATGGCGTTGCTGACCTTCGCGGCCGGCTTCGCGGTGCGTCCGTTCGGCGCGATCGTGTTCGGCCGGCTCGGCGACATGATCGGGCGCAAGTACACCTTCCTCGTCACCATCGTGATCATGGGCGTGTCGACCTTCCTCGTCGGCGTGCTGCCCACCTACGCCACCATCGGCATCGCCGCGCCGATCATCCTGGTGGTGCTGCGATGCCTGCAGGGCCTCGCGCTCGGCGGTGAGTACGGCGGCGCGGCGACCTACGTGGCCGAACACGCCCCGCACGGCAAGCGCGGCCTGTACACCAGCTTCATCCAGACCACGGCGACGGTCGGCCTGTTCCTGTCGCTGCTGGTGATCCTCGGCTGCCGCATGATCCTCGGCAACGAGGCCTTCGCCGAGTGGGGCTGGCGCATCCCGTTCCTGATCTCGTTCGTGCTGCTGCTGATCTCGGTGTGGATCCGCATGCAGCTCAACGAGTCGCCGCTGTTCAAGAAGATGAAGGAGGAAGGCACGCATTCCAAGGCGCCGATCACCGAGAGCTTCGGCAACTGGAGCAACGGCAAGATCGTGCTGCTGGCGCTGCTTGGCGCCACCGCCGGACAGGCCGTGGTGTGGTACGCCGGCCAGTTCTACGCGCTGTTCTTCATGACCCAGACGCTGAAGGTCGATCCGATCACCGCCAACCTGTTCATCGCCGCGGCGCTGGCGATCGCCACCGGCGGCTTCGTCTTCTTCGGCTGGCTGTCGGACAAGGTCGGCCGCAAGCCGATCATCATGGTCGGCTGCCTGCTGGCGGCACTGACCTACTTCCCGCTGTTCAAGGGCCTGGCGCACTTCGCCAACCCGGCGCTGGCCGCCGCGGCCAAGGCCAACCCGGCGGTGGTGGTGGCCGATCCGAAGGACTGTTCGTTCCAGTTCGTGCCCGGTGAGCTGAAGAGCCACGTCAAGTTCAGCAACTCCTGCGACATCGTCAAGAACCTGCTCAATGGCCGCAGTGTGTCCTACAGCAACGAGGCCGCGCCCGCGGGCACGCTGGCCAGCGTGCGCATCGGCGAAACGGTGATCCAGAGCGTCTCCCTCAGCGGACTGTCGCCGGAGGACGCCAAGGCCGCGCAGGACAAGCTCAGTGCCGACGTGACCGCGGCGATCGATGCCGCCGGCTATCCGGCCAAGGCCGACAATGCGCAGATGAACAAGCCGATGGTGCTGCTGATCCTGACCATCCTGGTGCTGTACGTGACCATGGTGTACGGACCGATCGCGGCCTGGCTGGTCGAACTGTTCCCCACCCGCATCCGCTACACCTCGATGTCGCTGCCGTACCACATCGGCAACGGCTGGTTCGGCGGCTTCCTGCCGACCACGGCCTTCGCCCTGGTGCTGCTGACCGGCAACATCTACGCCGGCCTGTGGTATCCGATCGTGGTCGCGGTGATGACCTTCGTCATCGGCACCTTGTTCCTCAAGGAAACCAAGGACGTCGACATCACCAAGTAGTCCCCGACGACTCCCCCAGCGTCGTGCGAACGCCGGCCGCAAGGCCGGCGTTCTTTCTTGGCATTGAGAAGGCCCGTCTCCCCCCGGGAGCGGGGTCGGGATGAGGGCACGGCGAAGCGGAGGAGGTCACGCCGGGAAAGATCGGCCAGCGCTTCGCGGAGCTGCCTGGCGCGCATGTCCACCCGCGCCCGACCTTGAACGCGACGGCATTCGCCGTCGACCGCCCGCGATCAGCTCTTCAGCCGCAGCATCCGGTTGACGCCCAGCGCGGCCAGCGTGCCGATCGCGCCGGACAGCAGGTAGGCGCCGATCCACACCAGCCCGAACTCGGCGCACAGCCACAGCGCCACCAGCGGCGCGAACGCCGCGCCGATCAGCCAGGCGAGGTCGGAGGTGAGCGCCGCACCGGTGTAGCGGTAATGGCGGCCGAAGTTGGCGGTCACCGCGCCGGCCGCCTGGCCGTAGGACAGGCCCAGCAGCGCGAAGCCGAGCAGGATGAACACCGCCTGCCCCGCGCCGCCGGCGCCGAGCAGGGTCGGCGCGAAGCCGCTGTACATCGCGATCGCCACCGCCAGCGAACCGAGCGTGCGCGCGCGGCCGATCCGGTCCGCGATGAAGCCCGAGGCGACGATGCCGCCGGCGGCGAGGAACGCGCCGAGCACCTGCAGCAGCAGGAAGCCGACCACCGACTGTTCCGGCGCGAACAGCGCCAGGTACGACAGCGGGAAGATGGTCACGATGTGGAACAGCGCATAGCTGGCGAGCGCGGCGAAGGCGCCGATCACCACGTGGCGGCCCTTCTCGCGCACCAGCTCCGCGACCGGCGTCGGCTGCAGCTCCAGCTCGGTCATCTTGTGCGTGTACTCTTCGGCCACCACCAGCCGCAGCCGCGCGAACAGCGCCACCACGTTGAGCGCGAACGCGACGAAGAACGGGTAGCGCCAGCCCCACGCCAGCAGGTCGTCCAGCGACAGGTTGGCGTAGAGGAAGGCGAACACGCCGGCGGCGACGATGAAGCCGACCGGCGCGCCGAGCTGGCCCAGCATCGCGTACCAGCCGCGGCGTTCCTTGGGTGCATTGAGCGCCAGCAGCGACGGCAGGCCATCCCACGAACCGCCCAGCGCCACGCCCTGCAGCAGGCGGAAGCCCGCCAGCAGCCCGATCGACACCACGCCCAGCGTTTCGTAGCCGGGCACGAACGCGATGCCCGCGGTGGCGGTGCCGAGCAGGAACAGCGCCGCGGTCAGCTTCGTCGCCAGCCCCCAGCGCGACTGGATCCACATGAACAGCACCGTGCCCAGCGGCCGCGCCACGAACGCCAGCGCGAACACCGCGAACGCCGCCAGCGTGCCCTCGACGCGGTCCAGGAACGGGAAGAACACGCGCGGGAACACCAGCGCCGAGGCGATGCCGTAGACGAAGAAGTCGAAATATTCCGAGGCGCGGCCCACCACCACGCCCACCGCGATCTCGCCGGGGGCGATCTCGCTGGTGGCCTTCACGCCATGGTCGTGGTCGGTGGTGGTGCTGGCGAGGGTGGACATCGGCGTGCGGTCGTCCGGCGGCGGGACAGGGCGTGCGGGCTGCGGGCATAGCTTCGCAGGGACGCGGGCGCGGCGCGATAGGACAAAACGCCCAATGGTGGAGGCTTCGCGCCCTCCTTACATTGATCGCGATCAACGCCAAACGTCGTCCTGCCATGCCTGCGTCAAGACGCCCCGTCCGGACCATCGCCGCCGCCCTTGCCGCCCTCCTGCTGGCGGGCTGCAATACCGTGGTGCTGTCGCCGCCGGGCGACGTCGCCGCCCAGCAGGGCCGGCTGATCGTGGTCGCCACGCTGCTGATGCTGCTGGTGATCGTGCCGGTGCTGTTCCTGACCTTCTTCTTCGCGTGGCGCTACCGCGCCTCCAACACGCGCGCCACCTACAAGCCGGACTGGGACCATTCCACCCAGCTCGAACTGGCGATCTGGGGCGTGCCGCTGCTGATCGTGATCGCGCTCGGCGCGGTGACGTGGATCGCCACCCACCTGCTCGACCCGTACCGGCCGCTCGCGCGGATCGCGCCGGGCAAGCCGGTGCCGGCCGGCGTCGAACCGCTGGAGGTGCAGGTCGTCGCGCTGGACTGGAAGTGGCTCTTCATCTATCCCGGGCAGGGCGTGGCGTCGCTCAACGAGATGGCGGTGCCGGTCGACCGGCCGGTGCGCTTCCACCTCACGTCGTCGAGAACGATGAATGCGTTCTACGTGCCCGCGCTGGCGGGGATGATCTACACCATGCCGTCGATGCAGACCCAGCTCAACGCGGTGATGAACGCCGAGGGCGACTACGAGGGCTTTTCCTCCCACTACAGCGGCGCGGGCTTCTCGCAGATGCGCTTCCGCTTCCGCGGGCTGTCGGAACAGGGCTTCTCGGAATGGATCGCGGCCGCGCGCGACAGTGGCGAGGCGCTCACCCGCGCCGAGTACCTGGCGCTGGAAGTGCCGGGCAAGCGCGGCCCGGCGCGCTTCTTCGCGCAGGTCGACCGCGGCCTGTTCGAGGCCGTGGTCAACCGCTGCGTCGACACCGACCGGCTGTGCATGGACCAGATGATGGCCTATGACGCGATGGGCGGCCTGGGCCTGGACGCGATCGACGCGCTGGCGCGGCCGCGCCGCGGCAACCTCGCCGCCGGCCCCTTCGTCCGCGCCGGCGTGTGCACCGTGCCGACCGCGCCGGGCCCGTTCGCCTCGGCCGCGTCACCGCTGCCGGCGCCCTCGATCGTCGGCGGCCTGCAGGCGCCCTGACGCGCCCGCGCCGCCTTTGCAACGCTTCCCCGGAACCCCGCGATGTCCCTCGACCCCTCCACCGTGGCGCATTCCCCGCTGACCGGCCGCATGGCCTGGGACGCGGTCCCGATGCTGCACGACCCGATCCTCGCCGTGACCTTCGCCGGCACCTGCCTCGGCGGGCTGGTGGTGCTCGCGCTGGTCACCAGGTACAGGTTGTGGGGCACGCTCTGGCGCGACTGGTTCACCAGCATCGACCACAAGAAGATCGGCATCATGTACATGGTGCTGGGCCTGGTGATGCTGCTGCGCGGCTTCTCCGACGCGATCATGATGCGCCTGCAGCAGGCGATCGCCTTCGGCGACAACCTCGGCTACCTGCCGCCACACCACTACGACCAGATCTTCACCGCGCACGGCGTGATCATGATCTTCTTCGTCGCGATGCCGTTCGTGACGGGGCTGATGAACTACGTGGTGCCGCTGCAGATCGGCGCGCGCGACGTCGCCTTCCCGTTCCTCAACAACTTCAGCTTCTGGATGACCACCGCCGGCGCGATGCTGGTGATGCTGTCGCTGTTCTTCGGCGAGTTCTCCACCTCCGGTTGGCTGGCGCTGTCCAACCTGGGCAACCAGGACCCCGGGGTCGGGCTGGACTACTACATCTGGGCGCTGCAGATCGCCGGCGTGGGGACCTTGCTGTCGGGCGTGAACCTGGTGGTGACCATCATCAAGATGCGCGCGCCGGGCATGGCCATGATGAAGATGCCGGTCTTCACCTGGACCGCGCTGTGCACCAACGTGCTGATCGTGGTGTCGTTCCCGGTGCTGACCGCGGTGCTGGCCCTGATGGCGCTCGACCGCTACCTGGGGATGAATTTCTTCAGCAACGACCTCGGCGGCAACGCCATGCTGTACGTCAACCTGATCTGGATCTGGGGCCACCCGGAGGTCTACATCCTGATCCTGCCGATC
>JAIUOJ010000132.1 GCA_020161335.1 Pseudomonadota bacterium | reverse complement strand
GGATAGCGCGAGGAGTCGATCATGCGCGCATTGTAAATCCTGCGCCGCCGCGGGCGCGTTCACGCCCCGGCCGCAGGCGGGCTCAGCGCCGGCGCAGGCGGCCCAGCAGGCCGGTCGGCTTGGCCGGTTCGGTCGGCTCGGGCGGGGGCTCGGGCACCGCCTCGGCATAGCCGGTGGCGAGGCTGGCATTGAGGAAGTCCACCACCTCGGCCAGCGGGATGTCGCTGGCGGCGGCCACTTCGGCCAGCGTCGCCGGGCCCTTCATCATCGCGGTGGCGATGCGGAAGTGGCGCGGGAACTCGCGTTCGGTCTGCGGCCAGCGGGTGAGGCGGTACCGGCCGGCGGGGTCTGCGCCCGGCAGCAGCTGGCCGGCGCCGGACAGCAGGCCGCCGAACCAGACCAGGCGCGCCAGCGGCTGCGCGGGGCTGGTGGCGGCGGTTTCGCGCGCCCAGGTGGCGTCGTCGAGCGCCTCGAAGGCGTCCGCGGCGACGTCGCCCTCGAAGTACTGCGCCAGCGGCTTGAGCGCCGCCGGGCCGTGGTAGGTGCGCTCCACCGTGTCGATCAGGAGGGTCGGCCCGCTGGGCAAGCGGTAGCGGTGGCGGCCCTGCAGGCGGCCGGGTTCGACCAACCAGTCGAACAGGCGGTGCGTGGACGGCGCGGCGGCCACCGGCACGGGAGCCACGACCGGTTCCGGTGTCGGCTCCGGGGCGGACGGGGGCGCGGGGGCGGCGGCCGTTGCGGGTTCCGCTTCCGTGTCCGGTGCGGTCTTGGGCGGCGGCGTGGCGGCGACGGCTTCGGGTGGCGTTACGGAGGTATCGGTGCCCGCGGCGGGCGCTTCCTCCTGCTGCGCGGGCGTGGACGGGGCGGGAGCGACGTCCTCCGCTGCCGCAGGTGCCGCAGCGACGGCCTGGTCCTTCTGCGCAAGCGCGATGCCGGATTCCTGCGCGATCTCGCGCAGCAGTTCGCCCAGGCTGTCCGCGCTGAAGGGCCGGCCGAGGCGGTAGTCGGTTTGCGTGCGCGCCGCCGAAGTCAGGCCGACGACGCGCTTGCCTGAGGCATGCAGGCGCAGCCAGCTCATCGGCCCGTACATGCTGTCCATGTCGACCACGACGAGGGTCGCCTCGGCTTCCGGCAACAAACGCCAATGGCTCGACAAGCGCTCGTTGGCTTCGGCAAACGCAGACTTGAGCGCGGTTTCGGTCGCAGGGTCCATCCCGGCCAGGCCGATGGTCAGTGACATCGCGGGCGTTCGCTAGGGCGTCCGCCGCAGTGTAAACCAGCGATGCGCGCCGCGGCGCGTGACCAAAGGGGCAGGTGGGCCATGGCGGGCACCGCATTGGCATGTACCCGCCCGCCGGCAACCGGCCGCGACCGGACCGACGCGCCGCGCGCGCGGGAAGCGGAAAGCCGCTAGGCCGAACGCGGGTTGCGCTTGGGGAGATGGCTTCTGAGGAATGCCATCTGGTCCGCCAGGATGTTGCGGTTCGACAGGATCAGGTGCTCGATCCAGCTCGGCCGGTACGGCACGGCCAGCAGCGGCATCGAGGCCTGCTGCGGCGTGCGTCCGCCCTTGCGCGAGTTGCAGTGGAAGCAGGCGCAGACCACGTTCTCCCAGGTGTCGCGCCCGCCGCGCGACAGCGGCACCACGTGGTCGCGGGTCAGCAGTTGCCGCGCATAGCTGCGGCCGCAGTACATGCACAGGTGCTGGTCGCGCGCAAACAGCGCGGCGTTGGTCAGCGCCGGCGTGGGGTCGAGCGCCTGCGGACGCACGTGGCCGCGTGCGGCGATGATCGGATGCAGGTCCAGCACGCTCTGCAGGCCGGTCATGCGGCTGGTGCCGCCGTGCACGCTCAGGCAGGGCGTGCCCAGCGTCCACGCCACGGCTTCGCGCGCATACAGGCACGCGGCGTCCTGCCAGCTGATCCAGTTCAGCGCGCGGCCGTGGGCGTCGAGCGACAGCAGCCGCACCGAATCGAGGCGGACGGGCAGGGTATCGGGGATGGGGGCGCCGGCGGCCAGTGCGGCGGACGACGTTGCGGCAGGGGAACCGCTCCCGCCCGGAGCCTCCTGGACTCCGGTCCGGACCACGCGAAGCTGCGCTGTGTCAGGCTCCATCGGGAGTCGAGCATACCCCGATTCGATGACGCTTGCGCAACAGTGCAACCCGGCGGCCCGGGACGGATGCAATGGCGCCATGCCGTAGCCGCGCGTGGCGACGGGTGAGGCGCCCGTCGCCCGCCCGGGCAAGTCAGGCGTCGAACGCGGCCTCGTCCAGCGACAGCAGCGGCGCCGCGCCGCTGCCGATCGCCGCCTTGTGGGCGAGCGTGCGCGGCAGGATGCGGGCGAAGTAGAAGCGCGCCGTCTCGCGCTTGGCATCCTTGAACGCCTGCGGCTGCGACGAGCCATCCGCCGCGGCCACGCTGCGCGCCCACCAGTAGGCCAGCGCCACGTAGCCCGAGTAGAACAGGTAGTCGTACGCCGCCGCGCCGATCTCTTCCGGGTCGGACATCGCGCGCTTGCCGATCTCCAGCGTGAGCGCCTGCCATTCCGCGGCCTTCTCGCGCAGCGGCGCCACGAATTCCGCCAACGCCTCGTTGCCCGATTGCGCCTCGCAGAACCCATGCACCAGGCCGAGGAACGCCTTCAGCCCCGCGCCCTGCAGCTGCATGATCTTGCGGCCCATCAGGTCCAGCGCCTGGATGCCGGTGGTGCCTTCGTACAGCGTGGTGATGCGTGCGTCGCGCGCGAGCTGCTCCATTCCGTGTTCGGCGATGTAGCCGTGGCCACCGAAGCATTGCTGCGCGTGGTAGGCGCACTCCACGCCCCATTCGGTGAGGCAGGCCTTGACGATCGGGGTGAGGAAGCCGAGCAGGTCGTCGCCGGCCTTGCGTTCTTCTTCGGTCGCGCCGTGGTCGGCGACGTCCACCTGCAGGCCGGCGTGGTAGGCCAGCACGCGGCCGCCTTCGGTCAGCGCCTTGCAGGTGAGCAGCATGCGCCGCACGTCGGGCTGCACGATGATCGGGTCGGCCGGCTTGTCCGGGAACTTCGCGCCCGACAGCGCGCGCGACTGCAGCCGCTCGCGCGAGTAGCGCAGCGCGTTCTGGAACGCGCGATCAGCCAGCCCCAGGCCCTGCAGGCCCACGCCGAGGCGCGCGGTGTTCATCATCGTAAACATCGCCATCAGGCCCTTGTGCGGTTGCCCGATGAGGTAGCCCTGCGCGCCGTCGAAGTTCATCACGCACGTCGCAGAACCGTGGATGCCCATCTTGTGTTCGACCGCGCCGCAGCGCAGCGCGTTGCGTTCGCCCACGCTGCCGTCGCGTGCCACCTTGAATTTCGGCACCAGGAACAGCGAGATGCCCTTGCTGCCGGCCGGCGCATCCGGCAGGCGCGCCAGCACGAGGTGCACGATGTTCGGCGTCAGGTCGTGCTCGCCGGCGGTGATGAAGATCTTGGTGCCGGTGATCGAATACGTGCCGTCGGCGTTCGGCTCGGCCCTGGTCTTGAGCAGGCCGAGGTCGGTGCCGCAGTGCGGTTCGGTGAGGCACATGGTGCCGGTCCATTCGCCCGACACCAGCTTCGTGAGGAACACCTCGCGCTGCCAGTCCTCGCCATGCAGGCGCAGCGCGTTCGCCGCGCCGTGCGACAGCAGCGGGAAGTTGCCCCAGGCCAGGTTGGCCGCGTCGATCATCTCCTCCAGCGGCATGCCCAGCACGTGCGGCAGGCCGAGGCCGCCGAACTCGGCCGGCGCCACCAGCCCGCCCCAGCCGCCTTCGGAGAACTGCACATAGGCTTCCTTGAAGCCGGGCGCGGTGGTGACGTCGCCGCTGGCCTGGTCATAGGCCACGCCGTGCTGATCGCCCACCTGGTTGAGCGGCGCCAGCACGGTGTTGCAGAAGCGCGCGGCCTCGTCGAGTACGGCGTCGATGGTGTCGCGGCCGGCGTCCTCGAACTTGAGGTGGCGGAAGGCGTCTTCCACGCCGAGTACGTCGTACAGCGCATAGCGGATGTCGCGCAGCGGCGCGGCGTAGTGGCTCATCGAGGGCAGTCCCGCGGAAAGGAAAAGGGGATCAGCGCAGCACGCCGGGCAGGCCCGGCACCGGGCTCAGCTGGCTGTCGCGCTTGGTCTTGTAGTCGCGCGCCTTGCCGCGGTCGGCCGGCGCCGCCGAGACCGTGCCGTCGAGGCGATAGCCGATGCCGCGCCCGTCGGCGAGCATGCCGGCCAGCAGCAGGCGCGCGTTCGCGGACGGATCGAAGGCCACGGTGATCACGTCGGCCGATTCCGGGCCGATGGTCAGGCCCGGCTGCGCGGCCAGCGTGCCGGCGTCCTCGCCGCCCACGTTGAACGCGAACGACGCGTTCTCGAAGCGCATCGGGATGCTGCTGTAGTTCTGCAGGCGCAGTTCGATCGACCAGCGGCCGTCGGCCTGCACCGTGAGCTGCTGGATGCTGGCCGCCGGCTCCGACACCCGGCGCGGCGGACCGCTGCTGCACGCCGCCAGCAACGCCAGCAGCACGACCATCGACCATCCCGCCACCACACGCCATCCGGATCTCATGTCGCGTCCACTCCGTCCAGGTCCGGCGCAGGATACTACGACGTACGGAACCCCCTCCCTGCGCGGGCCCGCGTCGCGCGGGGTACGGGTTCAGCGAGCCGTCGCGGATCGGAACGGCCGCCGCACCGCCGGCGCGCGGTAGTGTGAATGCTCGACGCGATCGCGGCAGGGTAGGCGGGTCGAAGTCCGGCATCGTGCCGGCCGCATGGAGTTGCACCATGGCCACCCGCAAGACCACCCCCGCCTCCGAACCGATCGCCCCGCGCCACCTGTGGCTGGCCGGCCTGGGCCTGGCGGCCGTCGCGCGCCGCGAAGCCGGCAATGCCGCCTGCACCGCACTGACCGCCGCGAACGACCTGCGCACCCGCGCCACGACCCTCGCCGCCGACACCGGCGCCGTCGTCCGCGGCAGCCTGCTGACCCTGCGCGAGAAGATCGAGCCCGCGCTGGGCGAACTGGGCGAGGCCGTCGAAGCCCGCTTCTCGCCGCTGTTCGTCGGCATCGGCATCGTCCGCCCCGCGGCGAAGCGCGCCCCGCGCACCGCCCGCCGCCCGGCCGCGAAGAAAGCCCCGGCCCGTCGCCAGCCGCGCAAGGCCCCGGCCCGCAAGGCGCGCGCCACGCGCTGAGCCGAACGGCGTCCCGCGGAGCGTCTTCCCGCGAGGGGGGCACCCTCCGGGTTGCCCGCCGCGGCGGCCCCCCGTATCATGGCGGGCTCGCACGGCCCTGCGCCGCAGCGTCCGGCCGGGTAGCTCAGTTGGTAGAGCAGGGGATTGAAAATCCCCGTGTCGGGGGTTCGATTCCCTCCCCGGCCACCATGTAAATCAAGTGGTTATGACGAAACCGCCGAAAGGCGGTTTTTCATTAGTCCGGCAGTAGTCCGGCAGTTTGGCTTAGGTCTAGCGGTCAAACCCTTGAACTGTGGCTATTGCAGTCAGGTTCGATTGGTCGTTAGGCTCGGCTGATAAGGGGAGAGTGGGGGCTCAATTGACGATCAATGTCGCCATCGCGACCTATGACGCGATCGTGCTTGGGTGCGATTCCTTATCGAGCGTAGTTGAGCGAGCCATCTTTCCGTTTCGCGAAAATTCCGCCTTTGCTCTCGACGCTAACGGTAATCAGATACGTGACGCGGATGGCAACCTGGTTGTGGCGCTACGGCAAGATCAGCTGGCTTACACGGCCACTTCCGTGATGGGCGGCGTTCGAAAGATGTTTGTTCTGTATGAGGACGCTAACGGTCAATGTGACTGCTCTGTCGCAGCGGTTACTAGCGGCATGGCAACGATAGATGGCGTCACCATTGCGGAGCATGCGAACAGGTATCGCTTGGCGTTGATGCGAGACAAAGTGAGGTTTGGCACCGTTGAAGAAGCGGCTGCTCATTTCTTGGCACACGTTCGCGTGCTTTGGGAAAATGAATACGTCAGGCTTGGCTACACTCATCCATCGCAAGCAGCACTTCATTTCCTTGTGGCTGGCTATTGTGGCGAGGATGCGCGGTTTAAGATTTTCCGAATTAGTGTCGAAGAGAATCAGAGCAAAGACCAGCTGGCACATGAACCATTCACTGGTGCTGCGTGGGACGGGCAAAGCAATTTCGCCGCTAGGCTTCTAATGGGGGTTGATCCCAACCTTCAAGATCAGGTCAACCGCGGTATCGTGGATGCGCTGCGAGCGCAACGTGAAAGCCTTTTGAAATCATTCACTGAAGCAATAGCTGCCGCCGGCATTGCAGATTTAGAGCTCGAGCTCAATGAGACGTTGCCCGCAGCGCCTCCTTGGTCCAGCGCCATTGCGCCGATTGATTGGGGAAACATGCCTGTTCAGACAGCTGTCGAGCTAGTCTCAGCACTTGTTAATACTGAATCAGGCATGCAGAAGTTTGTCCAAGGCATACCTGTTGTGGGTGGCCGGACCAGAATTGGCCTACTCCGGCGTAACACGCCGTTTGCTATGCTGAATGAGCCGGCATTGACCCATGCCCATACCGGATATCAGACCGATGCATAACTATCCATACCCCGACTCCAATGGCCGGTCGCTCACCGGCGATCAGAGTGAACGTTATGCTGTGCGTGATCGACATGGTTCTACTGCGACCGGGCCAAGTGTTCGAGTGAGTAGCCCAAAAGAGAGAAGCGTGGTGGTGAAGGTCAAAGAAGGGTCGCCCACAGTCAAGGTCACAAAGAAGGCGCGCTGATCGCACGTGCGAGATAGTTAAAGCCCCGCTCCGGCGGGGTTTCTTTTGTGTGCATCGGAAGTGGTCGTCTGATCTTTATTCGGAGTAGGGCATGGAAGTGTTCTTCTCAACCTCTGCGCTGATTGTCAGCCTGATCTCCTTGTTGATATCGATCTGGCTTTGGCGAGAGTCGAATCGGCCCGTTGTTTCCGTTCGCATAAGAACGCATAAAGGAGGAAACGTTGGGATCGTGTACAACATTGAGATGGTGAACAGTGGGGCACGGCCAGCGAGAAATGTTCGTCTACTTGCAACGCGAACGGAGCTTGAGCGCGCCTTGGCGATGGAGGCTCGAAAGACCTCTGACTTTGAAAACGAGTTCGAATTGGTGATGAGATGCTTCGAGCCTCGGGCTGTGGTTCCGATTCTCTTGAATGGCGAAACCGTGTCCAATTCATTCGGGCATACCAGCAAGGTCTCCCCGTTTTGGAAACCAGGAGCGATCATTCAACTACGGATCGAGTACGAGGGGATGGAAGGTCAGAGCTACAACTCGAAGGCTGCTCTAAAGATTGATGACACGGCTGGGTTTGCCGGATCCTTCTATGGATCTTCGGAAGAGCGCTAGGCCGTAGGATTTCAAGCGATAAGCTGTCCGCCGGCCGAGTCGTATGGATAGAGGCGCGCTACTCAAGTCTGGCGTCAAGAGAGTCGATCGCTTCGCTAATTGCTTGGCTCGCTTCGGAGAAGAGGCTTTCAACGTCGGTTTCCGGAAGGTCGAATTCCTCGCCGCTCTCGTAATCGACCCAAACTCCTCCGTAGCGCCAATGCGTGAGCTGAGAGTTAATTCCAATCTTGAGATCGTAGAAAGTAACGATAGCCTTCTGAATCAGAGTGCCGGATTGGCCAAGAACATCAAGGTCAAGAAGTCGTTCGCTCAGAGCGCTGGGTGTGTCCAGCTGGATTGCTTCTTGCTCATCTAGGCGAAAAGGATCCTCGTTCCAGCGATGTCGGGTAGTGGAGAGGCCTTGCTTCATGGACGTGAGCAACGGTTTCAGAACGAAGGCCAGAGCCCTCGCTTTGTATTCCCGTTCATTTCGGATGCGATCATTCTCGGTTCGAGCAATGCGTATGGGAATGTAGGCGGCGACGCCGATTGCCACCAAGGATCCAATGGCTTGTACCCATGCCGCTTGTTCGGCAGGTTTAAGCACGCACCATCCGATCCAATCACAAGCCATAGTGCTCCCCTTCGACATTAGTGAGGGAAGCATGATGCGCGATCATTGCGCAGGTAACTAGGTCGTGACCTCCTGCAGGGCCCCCAACCCAGTACCGTATTACCGTCCCAAACCCCGCTCTGGGACGGTAAGTTGTAATAGTAGGTACTGGGCGTGGTTAGCCACGTCGCATCGCCTCTTGGATCTTCCGGCCGAATTCGCGAGCGATCTGGGAAGCGGTACGTTGATCGACGGTGCCTTGGACGTTGAAGGTGACGTTCTGTTCGAAGCGTCCGCCGCCACGCGGGAGCATCATTCGGCGACCTGGCGCCTCGCTGTCCTCAGGGCGGCGACCAAGTGCGATAAGCCTGCTGCCCACCGCACCACCTGAGTCGTAGCCGCGCAGGCCTCGACGCATCGCTTCCACAACCGCGACACCACCGGCGCGCGATACGTCCACCTGCGACCAGACCACCTCGCCCTTGTGGACGACGCCCGCGGGTTGCTTGACCGCGCCGTGGCCGGTGTAGCCGCCGTCCTTGTAGCCGAGGCTTCCAAGGCTGCTGAACATGCTCGCCCAGCCTCCGCCGCCACCCGATGAACTTGCCATGTTCGCAGCGGATGCCATCATCGCTGCAGACGCCAACGCAGCCGCAGATGCAGTGATTGCCGCCGCCGCACCGTAGAGCGGTGCTGCACTCGCTGCCAACTGACCCGCGGCACTGGAAAGCGCTGAGGCAGACGATGTGGACGATGACTGATCTTCCCCCATCAGCCCTGGCAGGAACCTCTCGGCGAGCTTGGCCATCTGCTGCCGGATGATCAGCCGCATGAACTGCGCGTTGATGTCGTCGACGTAGGACTTCCAGTCCGCCCTGCCCTTGGTGAAGAAGTCGACAGCCA
>JAIUOJ010000131.1 GCA_020161335.1 Pseudomonadota bacterium | reverse complement strand
TCAATACCGAGACGCCGGGCTACTCGCCGCTGGAGGCCGAGCAGCGCGTCACTTTCCCCATCGAGACGGCGCTGGCCGGCCTGCCGCGCCTGGACTACACCCGATCGCTGTCCCGCTATGGCCTGTCGCAGGTGACCGTCATCTTCGAGGACGGCACCGACATCTACTTCGCCCGCCAACAGGTATCCGAACGCCTGCAGCAGGTGAAGTCGCAGCTGCCGGAAGGATTGGACCCGGACATGGGGCCCATCGCCACCGGCATGGGCGAGATCTTCATGTACACCGTCGACGCCGATCCGACGGCGCGCAAGCGGGACGGCACACCGTATACGGCCACCGACCTGCGCACCCTGCAGGATTGGGTGGTGCGTCCGCAGATGCGCAATACGCCGGGCGTTACCGAGGTCAACACCATCGGTGGCTTCGAACGGCAGATCCACATCACGCCGGATCCGGCCAAACTGGTGGCGCTGGGCTTCACCCTGCATGACGTGGTCACGGCGATCGCGGCCAACAACCAGAACGTCGGCGCCGGCTACATCGAGCGCAACGGCCAGCAGTTCCTCGTTCGCGTACCGGGCCAGGTTGCCGATCTCGATGCCATCCGTGAGATCGTGCTGGACCGGCGCGAAGGCGTGCCGATCCGGGTACGCGACGTGGCGCTCGTGGGCGAAGGACCGGAACTGCGTACGGGTGCCGCGACACAGAACGGCCGCGAGGTGGTCATCGGCACCGTTGTGATGCTGGTGGGCGCCAACAGCCGGGAGGTATCGCAGGCCTCCGCGGCGAAGCTCGAAACGGCAAACGCGAGCCTGCCTGAGGGCGTCACGGCCCGTCCAGTCTACGACCGCACCGCACTGGTCGACCGCACGATCCACACCGTCGCCAAGAACCTCATCGAGGGCGCGATCCTCGTCGTCGTCGTGCTGTTCCTGCTGCTGGGGAACGTCCGCGCTTCATTGGTCACGGCGGCGGTGATTCCGCTGGCGATGCTGTTCACCGTTATCGGCATGGTGCGCGGCGGCGTGTCGGGCAACCTGATGAGCCTGGGCGCGCTCGATTTCGGACTCATCGTCGACGGCGCCGTGATCATCATCGAGAACTGCCTGCGCCGCTTCGGCGAGGCGCAGCACGCCCTCGGCCGCACCATGACGCGGGAGGAACGCTTCGACCTGACCGCGGTCGCGACGGCCGAAGTCATCCGTCCCAGCCTGTTCGGCGTCGGCATCATCACCGCCGTGTACCTGCCCATCTTTGCGCTGAGCGGCATCGAAGGAAAGATGTTCCACCCGATGGCGATCACCGTGGTGCTTGCGCTGACCGGTGCGATGCTGCTCTCGCTCACCTTCGTGCCGGCGGCCGTCGCCACCTTCCTGGGCGGCCGCGTCGAGGAGAAGGAAAACCGTCTGATGGCATGGACCAAACGCCGCTATGCACCGATGCTGGCCTGGTCGTTGAAGCGTCGGGGCTGGGTGCTAACTGGCGCTGCCGCCTTGGTAGTGCTGTGCAGCTTGCTTGCTACCCGTCTGGGCACCGAGTTCATTCCGAACCTGGACGAAGGCGACATCACGGTGCAGGCGCTGCGCATTCCCGGCACCAGCCTGACCCAGTCGATAGCCATGCAGGAAACACTGGAGAAGACGCTGGCAGGCTTCCCGGAAGTGGAACGCGTGTTCGCCAAGATCGGCACTGCCGAAGTGGCCAGCGACCCCATGCCGCCGTCGATTTCAGACACCTTCGTGATGCTCAAGCCGCGTGAGGACTGGCCCGACCCACGCAAGCCGAAGGACGAGTTGCTGGAGGAGATGGAAGCGGCGATCACCAGGCTGCCCGGCAACAACTACGAGCTGACCCAGCCCATCCAGATGCGCACCAACGAGCTGATTTCCGGCGTGCGTGCGGACGTGGCGGTCAAGATCTATGGCGACGACCTCGACCAGCTGGTCCGCACGGCGGCGCAGGTGCAGCGAGTGATGGCGGCCGTGCCCGGTGCGGCCGACGTCAAGACCGAACAAGTCGCCGGCTTGCCGCTGCTGACCGTGGTGCCGGATCGCCAGGCGCTCGTGCGTTACGGGCTCAACCCAGGCGACGTGCAGGACACGGTGGCCACGGCCGTAGGCGGCGAGGTGGCCGGCCAGTTGTTCGACGGCGATCGGCGCTTCGATCTGGTCGTACGCCTGCCCGAAGGTGTGCGCCAGGACCCGGCCGCACTCGCCGATCTGCCGATCCCGCTGGGCAGCAACGGCGAGGCCGACGAATCGAGCCGGCCGGCAAGCTGGGTGGGCGGTGCGCCACGCACGGTGCCGTTGCGGGAAGTGGCGCGCATCGAGTCCACGCTTGGCCCCAACCAGATCAACCGCGAGAACGGCAAGCGCCGCGTGGTCGTCACGGCCAATGTGCGCGACCGCGACCTCGGCGGCTTCGTCAACGAACTGCAATCGGCGATCGAAGCGAAGGTCCGGGTACCCACTGGCTACTGGATCGAATACGGCGGCACGTTCGAGCAACTGATCTCCGCGAGCCGGCGCCTGGCGATCGTGGTCCCGGTGACGCTGGTGATCATCTTCGGCCTGTTGTTCATGGCCTTCGGTTCGGCGAAGGATGCGGCCATCGTGTTCAGTGGCGTGCCGCTGGCGTTGACCGGCGGCGTAATCGCACTGGCATTGCGCGGCATTCCGCTGTCGATCTCCGCTGGCGTCGGCTTCATCGCGTTGTCGGGCGTTGCCGTGCTGAACGGCCTGGTGATGATCGCGTTCATCCGAAAGCTCCGTGAGCAAGGCGATTTTCTCGACAATGCGATCGTGGATGGGGCGCTGGGTCGCTTGCGCCCGGTGCTGATGACGGCGCTGGTGGCCTCGCTCGGTTTCCTGCCGATGGCGCTCAACGTAGGCGCAGGTTCGGAAGTGCAGCGCCCGCTGGCGACGGTCGTGATCGGCGGCATCGTGTCCTCGACATTGCTGACGCTGCTCGTGCTGCCGGCGTTGTATCGCTGGCTGCATCGGCAGGCGGAGGGTTCACCGCGGGCTGCGAACGCTTGATCGAAACTTCATGCAGGCTGCGGCCACTTAGGAGCACAAGACATGGGTGCAGGACACGATCACGGGCTGGGCGAAGTCCAGCATGAGGAACCGTTGTGGTGGGCCTTCGGACTCACCGCCGCCTTCCTGGTCGCCGAGGTGGTGGGTGGCCTCGTCACCAACAGCTTGGCGCTGCTGTCCGACGCGGCTCACATGGCCACCGAGGGTTCACCCCCGTTTTTACGGACACTTACGAGAAGGCCGATCGAGGCCATGAGGAGTGTTCATGTCGAAGCGAAGGAAGTTCAGTGCAGAGTTCAAGCGTGGCGCGCTTGAGCAGGCGAGCCAGCCTGGCGTCAGCTGCGCTCAGGTGGCACGGGAGCTGGGGATCCGGGACACGCTGCTGACCCGCTGGAAGCGAGAGGCCCAGAGCCAAGGCAAGGTGGCCTTCGGCGGCACCGGCACGCCCCGGGATGAGGAACTCGCCCGCCTGAAGCGCGAGCTGGCCCGGGTGAAGAAGGAGCGGGATTTTTTAAGAGAAGCGGCGACGTTCTTTGCCAAGGGATCGTCCTGAGGTATCAGGCGATCGAACGTTGCCGCGATGAGTTCCCGGTTCGGCTGATGTGCCGCTGCCTGCGGGTCTCGGCCAGTGGTTACTACGACTGGAGCAAGCGCCTGCCAAGCACCCGCCAGCTCGACAACGAGCGCTTGCTCGACCGCATCCGTGAGCTGCATGAAGACAGCCGGGGCACGCTGGGCGCCGGTCGGATGCAGGAAGATCTGGCCGATGCCGGCGAACCCGTCAGCCTGAACCGGGTGGCGCGCCTGATGGCTGAAGATGGCCTGCAGGGCTGGCCGCGGCCGAAGCGGCGTGGGCAGCGTGGCCGGCCCGCGCTGACGCCGCCGGGCGTGCGCAACCTGCTCGAACGGGACTTCACTGCGCTGGAGCCGGAGACCAAGTGGGTCACCGACATCACCGAACTCAAGACCGGCAGGGCAAGCTGTGCCTGTGCATCGTGCTGGACCTGTTCGACCAGCGCGTGGTGGGCTGGTCGATGCACCATCGGCAGGATCGGCAGATGGTGATCCGGGCCGTGCAGATGGCGGTCTGGCAGCGTCAGGGCAGCGACCCGGTGATCCTGCATTCCGATCGCGGCAGCCAGTTCCGGAGCGGCGACTACCAGCGTTACCTGGCGGCCAACGAACTGGTGTGCTCGATGAGCGCGGTGGGCCATTGCGGTGACAACGCGGCGTGCGAAGGCTTCTTCGGCCTGCTCAAGCGCGAGCGGGTCCACCGCATGACGTATCCGACACCCGATGCCGCCAGGGCTGATGTGTTCGAATACATCGAGCGGTTCCACAACCCGAGGATGCGGCGCAGGGTGGCCAGGAAAGACCGGAAGCTGTCAGCTCTTTTACAACCGTCCGTGATTTCGGGGTAGAACCCCGCGGTACGGATGGTGCTGGAGCATCAGGGCGAGCACGGATCGCAGTGGGCGGCGATTGTCTCGATCGCAGGCAAGGTAGGGTGCACGCCCGAGTCGCTGCGTCGCTGGGTCCGTCAGGCCGAGCGTGACCGCGGCTTGCGCAGCGGGCCGACTACCGACGAGCAGGCGCGGATAAAGGCGTTGGAGCGGGAAGTACGCGAGCTGCGCCAGGCCAACGAGATCCTGCGCAAGGCGTCAGCGTATTTTGCCCAGGCGGAGCTCGACCGCCGGTTCAAGCCATGAGAGGGTCGGCAGGGATTCGTGTAAAAACGGGCCGAAAGTGAGCTAACTGCCTGTCGCAGCTGGCTTTCTTGGCCGCTCCAGAAAATCGAGGGTTGGGCAGCACTCTCCCGCCGGCACTTGGGCGCACCGCGCTATCTTCTGTTCGAGATCCCTCTCCAGCTGTCGCAGCTCGCGGATTCGTAGACGGACATCGACGAGCTTTCGCTCGGTCAGCTGACGGGTCTGCTCGCAAGAACGTTCGCCTGTGATCTCTAGCAGGCCAGCGATCTCGTCGAGGCTGAATCCCATCATCTGAGCGCGCCGGATGAACTGAAGCCGATTGACATCGTTTTCGTCGTAACGACGCACGCCTCCTATGGGTCGCTCGGGTTGACGCAGCAGCCTACGTCGCTGGTAGTAGCGCACGGTTTCGACGTGCACATCGGCCGCCGCCGCCAGCCGGCTGATCGTAAACGTGTTCGGACGCACGGCTTGACTCCGTACCTAGGTACAGAGGCTAGTATGCTCTGATGCAAACAACCCCGGCCAAATCGTCTGTTCCAGCCATCGTTGGCGCGAGCATCGCCGCCATTGGCGCATCGGTCTGCTGCGTCGTGCCGCTGGTGCTGGTCCTGCTGGGCATCAGTGGCGCCTGGATCGGCACCCTGACAGCTCTCGATCCCTTGAGGCCCTGGTTCAGCGCCGCCGCCGTACTGTCCTTGGCCGTGGCGTTTTGGATGCTGTATCGACCGGCGGCACGGTGCGGTGTGGATGGCAGTTGCATCGCCCCGGACGCTCTGCGACGCAGGCGACGTTGGCTCTGGTTGGCGACAGCCCTCATCGTCCTGTTGCTGCTGTTTCCCTATTACATCGTCTGGATTCTGTAGGAGGCGCGATGCACAAGTGGATACTGGCCCTGGTGGCTGCTCTGTCGGTCGGTGCCGCTCTTGCGACGCCCGCAACCGTAGTGATGCTCGATGCTGAGAACATGACCTGTCCCGCCTGCGGCATCACCATCAGGAAGGCGCTGGAGAAGGTGCCGGGCGTGGCCGATGTGAAGGTGGACACCCGGGCTGAAACAGTCACGGTGACGTTCGAATCGAGCCAGACGGATGCAGCCGGAATCGCGCGTGCAGTCACGGAAGCAGGCTTCCCGGCCAAGGTGCGGACTGGCGGTGAGTGACGTCAAGCTGGAAAGCATCTTGACCTGCCCGGAGTGCGGCCATCGGGCGACCGAGACAATGCCCATCACAGCGTGTCAATTCTTCTATGAGTGCACGGGCTGTGGAGCGGTTTTGCGTCCGCATCAAGGCGACTGCTGTGTGTTCTGCTCGTTCGGAACAGTGCCATGTCCACCGATCCAACAGAACAATCCCTGTTGTGGTTGAACCGCGGACTCCGATAATAGTTGGACAGACAGGCTGCGAGATCGACTGTGCCACCCTGGAAAGCGCGCCGCTCAACCAGCGGTGTGCATGCGAAGTGGTCGACATCCTCCGTCTGCACGAGTCGATCCGGGGTGCCTTTCCGGAGTTCACGACTGATCCCGCCGTACACGCGCACTTATTTTCACCCTATGCCTTGTTCGTTGATCGGCCCGCGTTGGAGGCCATGGGACGAGTCGCGGCGGCGGTCTTCGACGTCGCAGGAAACCCGGGATATAGCCAACGGGTCCTGCAATGGGCCCCTGACATTGCAACCCATGATCCGGGTTCGGCGGGGGGCGTCCTGGGTCTGGACTTTCACCTGACGGTCTATGGGCCGCGGCTGATCGAGGTCAACACCAATCCAGGCGGTCTGCTCCTCAATGCCTTGTTGCTCGATGCCGTGCGGTCTTGCGCGCCGCCAGCATGGGCCACCTGGACCAACGCGGCCCAAGCGCGTGATGCGGCCGTCACGGCCTGGATGGAGGATGCTCGGCAGCAATCCGGGCGCACGCCGTCGCGCCTGGCCATCGTGGACAGCACTCCGCGAGCGCAGTTCCTTTACCCCGAGTTTGAGCTGTACGCGAACGCGTTTCGGGACCATGGCGTGGACTGCGTGATCAGCGCTCCCGAGGATTTGTCGTTTGGTTCGGACGGGCTTGAGGATGCCCACGGTCGAATCGACACTGTCTACAACCGGTTGACCGATTTCGCGCTCGAGGATGCCTCGCATGCAGACATTCGTGAGGCTTACCTGGCAGGGGACGTCGCGCTGATGCCGCATCCCCGAGCACACGCGCTGTTTGCCGACAAGCGCAACCTTGCGGTGCTCGGGGACCCGGCTCTGCTCGGCGGGTTCGGGGTCGATGCGGGTTCGACGGCACTGCTGGGCCAGGTGATCCCGCCCACGGTCGAACTCGTGCCCGCGAACCGGGATGCGTTGTGGGCAGTGCGCAACGGATATTTCTTCAAGCCTGCAGCAGGGTTTGGCAGCCGTGGGAGTTATCGGGGCGACAAGTTGACCCGGCGGACTTGGGCGTCTATGGCGTCGGCGACCTACATCGCACAGGCCTTCGCGCCACCGAGCATGCGGATCGTGCATGGGGGCCAGTCCCTCAAGGCGGATGTGCGCTGCTTCGCGTCCGAGGCGGGTGTCCTGTTGTTCGCGGCCAGGCTGTACCAGGGCCAGACCACGAACATGCGCACCCCCGGTGGTGGATTCGCAGCGGTGCTCACGTCGTCACGGATCGAGGAGTGATTCCCCACCGGAGCCGACCCTTGGGGCGTGTCGTGGCTACAGCCAGGCGAGTGCCGATTCAGCCAGTTCGCGCTCCTCATCGATCGCGACGTTCCATATGCTCGGCCCGCCCCCGCGGTCGATCCGCGTGGCTCCAGCATCGTTGACGTCAGGTGCCAGCGCCAGGCCGAGCCAGGCCAGTCGCGCGACGATGCGAGCCCGCAAAACCGGCGCGCGATGGCCGATGCCGCCGGAAAAGACGACATGGTCGAGACCGCCAATTGCCGTGGCCATGGCCGCGATGGACTGCGCAATCCGGACTGCAAAGAGCTCCACGGCAAGCTGGGCCTGCGGGCCGGGATCCGTCAGCAACACGCGCATGTCGCCATGGCCGGCGATTCCGGCAAGGCCTGCACTGCGGTACAGGCCGTTTTCAAGCGCCTGCGCATCCAGGCGTTCATGCCTCAGCAGATACAGCAACGCGCCGGGATCGAGATCTCCGGAGCGGGTAGGGCTCGGGATTCCACCCAGCGGAGTGAGCGCCATGGTGGTGTCGCGGCTGCGGCCGCCCTCGACGGCGCAGACGCTGCAGCCACCCCCCAGATGCGCGAAGACAGCGCGGCCCTTCAGGATTCCAGCGTCGTGGCTGGCCACTATGCGGAGCGCGGAGGCAAAGGCGAGTCCATGGAAACCGTAGCGGCGGATGCCCAGCGCATCCCATGCTTCAGGGACAGGCAAGCGCCGGCTCCAGGGCGCGAGCGACGCGTGGAAGTCGGTGTCGAAGGCCACGCCTTGGCGCGCGTGCGGCCAACGCATGCGCGCGGCACGCGCGAAAGCGAGGGCTACCGGCTGGTGCAAGGGTGCGAACGGCACCAATGCATCCAGTTTCGCGAGCACGGTTTCGTCGAGCTCGCGGGCGTCGTGCAGGTCACCGCCATGTACGATTCGGTGCACCACCACGTCGGGGCTGGGCCACGGCTCCGACAATGCCTCGAGCAGGGTGGCAAGGCGCTCCTGCGCATCCACGCCGACTGGAATTTCGGCCCGGGAGCGCTCGAGCAGACGAGACTGCGCGCCGTGTCCCTCAGTGTTGAACAGATAGGACGCGCCCTTGAGGGTGGACGAGCCAACGTTGAGTGCAAGAAGCCGGCGCGTGGTCACAGGTGTCCCCGAATCATGTTCATGGGGACCGCACCGCCCGGCGCAACAACTGCGCATTGATTGCCACAACGACGGTGCTCAGCGACATGAGCACTGCCCCAAGCGCAGGTTGCAGCAGGATCCCCCATGCGGCGAGAACGCCAGCGGCGAGAGGGATGGCGACGATGTTGTAGCCGGCGGCCCACCACAGGTTCTGGATCATCTTGCGATAGGTGGCCTTGCTCAATTCGATGATCGCTGGCACGTCGCGCGGGTCGCTGCGGACGAGTACGACGTCGCCGGCCTCGACCGCGACGTCCGTCCCTGTGCCGATGGCGATGCCGACGTCGGACGTGAGCAGCGCCGGAGCGTCATTGACACCGTCACCCACCATCG
>JAIUOJ010000130.1 GCA_020161335.1 Pseudomonadota bacterium | reverse complement strand
CACGCCGCCCTGCACCGCCGCACCGATCGCCACCGCCTCATCGGGGTTGACGTCCTTCTTGGGCTCCTTGCCGAAGAACTCGGTCACCGCCGCCTGCACCTTGGGCATGCGCGTCTGGCCGCCGACGAGGATGACCTCGGCGATGTCGCTGGCGCGCAGGCCGGCATCGTTGAGCGCGACGCGGCAGGGTTCGATGGTCTTCTTGACCAGGTCTTCGACCAGGGCTTCGAGCTTGGCGCGGGTGAGCTTGATGTTGAGGTGCTTCGGACCGGAGGCATCGGCCGTCACGTACGGCAGGTTGACCTCGGTCTGCTGCGCGCTGGACAGCTCGATCTTGGCGCGCTCGGCCGCGTCCTTCAGGCGCTGCAGGGCCAGCGGGTCCTTGCGCAGGTCGATGCCGGTGTCCTTCTGGAACTCCTCGACGAGGTAGTCGATGACGCGCTTGTCAAAGTCCTCGCCGCCGAGGAAGGTGTCGCCGTTGGTGGCCAGCACCTCGAACTGCTTCTCGCCGTCGACTTCGGCAATCTCGATGATCGACACGTCGAAGGTGCCGCCGCCGAGGTCGTAGACCGCGATCTTGCGGTCGCCGCCGGCCTTGTCGAGGCCGTAGGCCAGGGCGGCCGCGGTCGGCTCGTTGATGATGCGCTTGACGTCGAGGCCGGCGATGCGGCCGGCGTCCTTGGTCGCCTGGCGCTGCGAGTCGTTGAAGTAGGCCGGCACCGTGATCACCGCTTCGGTGACCTTCTCGCCCAGGTAGTCCTCGGCGGTCTTCTTCATCTTCTCGAGGATGCGCGCGGACACTTCCTGCGGCGAGAGCTTCCTGCCGTCGCTGGTCTCCACCCAAGCATCGCCGTTGTCATGGCTGATGATGGCGTAGGGCACGAGGTCGAGGTCCTTCTTGACCTCGGCGTCGGTGAACTTGCGGCCGATCAGGCGCTTGACCGCGAAGAAGGTGTTCTTGGGGTTGGTGACGGCCTGGCGCTTGGCGCTGGCGCCAACCAGCACCTCGCCGTCCTTGGTGTAGGCCACGATCGACGGCGTGGTGCGGTCGCCCTCGCTGTTCTCGATGACCTTCGCCTTGCCGCCGTCCATGATTGCCACGCACGAGTTGGTCGTGCCGAGGTCGATGCCGATGATCTTTGCCATTGTGATTCCCTCTGAATCCCGGTGTTGTGGGGCGGCACGGCCGCCGATGGTGCGTATCTGGGGCTGATGCCCCCGCCTTCAAGAGCAAGGCGCTGAACTTCAGTCGTGCTTGGCCACCGCCACCAGCGCCGGGCGCAGCAGCTGGTCGTTGAGCACGTAGCCCTTCTGGAACGTCTGGAACACGGTGCCCGGCGGCACCGCGTCGGTCTGGACCGCGCTCATCGCCTGGTGCCGCTCCGGGTCGAAGGCGTCGCCGGCCACCGGCGCCACCTCGACCAGGCCGTTGTTCTCGCAGACGCGGGTGAGTTCGCGCAGGGTCAGCACCACGCCGTCGCGCAGCGGGTCCTCGGCGGGGGCGTTGGCCAGGCCGGCCTCGAGGCTGTCGAAGACGGGCAGCAGGTCGCCCAGCAGCTGCTTGTTGGCGAAGCGGCAGGCGTTGCGCACGTCGCGCTCGAGGCGCTTGCGCTGGTTCTCGATGTCGGCGCGGTCGAGCAGCACCTGCGCGCGCAACTGCTCGAGCTCGGCTTCGAGCACCTGGATCCGGTCTTCGGGGGAAGCGTTGTCTTCGGCCGCGGAGGCGGCATCCTGCATGGGGTCCGTGGTCATGTCCTGGGCTTCGGAAAGGCGGTCGTCACGCCGCCGACCGGGCAGCTATGGGGCCGCGGCGTCCGGTTTCAAGGCGGCCCCCAGCGCCTCGGCGGTGGCCTGGACCACCGGGATGACCCGGTCGTAGGCCATCCGGGTGGGCCCGATCACGCCCAGCACGCCCAGTACCTTGCCGCCCGCCGCGTAGGGAGCGGTCACCAGCGATACCCCCTCCAGCGGCGCCAGCCCGGTTTCCTCGCCGATGAAGATGCGCACGCCCGGCGCGTGCACGGTGCGTTCGAGCAGCTGCAGGATCTCGCGCTTGCGGGCGAAGGCCTCGAACAGGTCGCGCAGGCGATCGAGGTCGGACAGGTCCTGGACCCCGATCAGGCGGGTCTGGCCCGCCACCAGCATGTCGTCGCTGTCGGCCGGGGCCAGCGCCTGCTCGGCCAGCTCGACGGTGTGCGAGAGCAAGGCTTCCATCTCCGACCGGGCCGCGTTCAGTTCGTGCAGCAGGGTCTGCCGGATCTCGGCCACCGGCCGGCCGGCGAAATGGGTGTTCAGGTAGTTCGCCACCCGTTCCAGCTCGGACGCCTCGTACGGCCGGCGGGTCTGGATGATGCGGTTCTGCACGTCATGGTCGGCGAACACCAGGATCGCCATCACCCGCTGGCCGTCCAGCGGCACGAAGTCGATGTGCCGGAACGCGAACTGCTCGCGCTTGGGCACCGACACCACGCCGACGAAATGGGTCATCGCCGAGACCAGCTCCGAGGCGCTGCCCAGCAGCGACTGGGTGCCGCCGCCGCTGCCGGCCAGCTCGCCGCGCAGGCGGGCCAGCTCGCCGCCCGCCAGCGGCTGCACCTGCAGCAGCGAATCCACGAACACCCGGTAGCCCTGGGCGGTGGGCACGCGCCCGGCCGAGGTGTGCGGTGCAGAGAGCAGCCCGACTTCCTCGAGGTCGGACAGGATGTTGCGGATCGTGGCCGCGCTGACGTCGAGGCCGGCGTGCCGGGCCAGGGTCTGCGAGCCCACCGGCTCGCCGTCGCGGATGTGGCGCGCGATCAGGGTGCGCAGCAGCTGCCGTGCGCGGGGGTCGAGGTTGCTGCCGGGCGGGGGTGCGGCCATCGCCGCGATTAGATCGCCGATCGTCGGCGCACCGCAAGCATCGGCGCGCCCGGCCGCCCGGCGCAGGCACGGGCGGTCTCGGCGGCTGAGAACGCGCGCACTACAATGCGCAGCCATGCTCAAGCGCCTGACCCTCCGCGATTTCGCCGTCGTCGCCGCCAGCGAGCTGGAATTCGGCGCGGGCATGACCGTGATCTCCGGCGAAACCGGCGCCGGCAAGTCGTTGCTGGTCGATGCGCTGGGCTTCCTGTCGGGCCTGCGCGCGGACGCGGGCATGGTCCGCCATGGCGCCGATCGCGCCGAACTGCACGCCGAGTTCGACACCACCGACGCCCCGGGTGCCCGCGCCTGGCTGGCCGCCGAGGAGTTCGACGACGGCGAGGCCTGCACCCTGCGCCGCACCCTGCGCGCGGACGGCGGTTCGCGGGCGTGGATCAACGGCCGGCCGGCGACGCTGGCGCAGCTCTCGGAGCTGGCCGGGCAACTGGTGGAGATCCATGGCCAGCACGAACACCAGGCGCTGCTGGAAAAGGCCAGCCAGCTGGCGCTGCTGGACGCCTTCGGTGGCCACGAGGCCGCGCTGGCGGCGGTGCAGGCGACGGCGGCCGGGTGGACGGCGCTGCTGCGCGAGCGCGATGCGCTGTCGAAGACCGGCGACGTCTCCGAGCGCATCGACTGGCTCGGCCACCAGCTGGCCGAACTCGGACGCGAGGAGCTGGGCGGCGACGCGATCGCCGCGCTGGTGGCTGCGCACCGTCGCCAGGCGCATGCCTCGGGCCTGGTGACCGCCTGCGAGGACGCCCTGGCCGGACTCGCCGGCGACGATGGCCCCTCGCTCACGCGCCGCCTGCAGCAACTGCGCGGCGGCCTGTCGCGCGAGCGTGCCCACGAGCCGCGGCTGGACGAGGTCGACGCGATGCTCGATGCGGCCGCGATCCAGCTCGACGAAGCCAGCCTGCTGCTGCAGCGCGTGCGCGACGACCTCGACGTCGATCCGGCGCAGTTCGAGGCCCTCGACGCGCGGCTGGCGCGCCTGCACGAACTGGCGCGCAAGCATCGCGTCACCCCCGAGGAGCTCGCGGCCCGTCGCGACGCCTTCGACGCCGAACTGGAGACGTTGCGCGACGCCGGCAGCCGCCTGCAGGCGCTTGACGGCGAGATCGCGGCCGCAGCCACCGCCTGGCGCCAGGCCGCGGATGCGCTCGGCGCGGCGCGCGCGGCCAGCGCTGCACGCCTGTCCGCAGCGACCACCGCGCTGATCTCGGAACTGGGCATGGGCGGCGGCCGCTTCGAGGTCGCCCTGGAACCCGTGCCGGGCGGGCGTCCCGATCCGCAGGGCGGCGAGCGCGTCGAGTTCCTGGTGTCGGCCAATGCCGGCCAGCCGCCGCGTCCGCTGCGGCGCGTGGCCTCCGGTGGCGAACTGTCGCGGATCTCGCTGGCGATCGAGGTCGCCGCGCTCGGCTCCGATGCCGTGCCGACCATGGTCTTCGACGAGGTGGATTCGGGCATCGGCGGCGCGATTGCCGAGATCGTCGGCCAGAAGTTGCGTGCGCTCGGCGCCAGTCGCCAGGTGCTGTGCGTGACCCACCTGCCCCAGGTCGCGGCGCAGGGCCATGCCCACTATCGCGTGAGCAAGGCCGATCTCGACGGCATGACCCACAGCGCGGTCGAGCGCCTGGGCGCCAGGCAGCGCGAGGAGGAGCTTGCGCGCATGCTTGGCGGCGTGGAGGTCACGCGCGAGGCGCGCGCCGCCGCGAAGCGCCTGCTGGCGAACCACTAGGGCCTGTTAACCCTCATGGCCGATGTCGCACCCGCAGCGCGCACGTGCGCGGCGAGGACGCGCGACGGCGCGTATGCGGATACGCAACGGAGCAATGACGCCGCGGCGCGTCCGCGTGGCGGGCCCTCCGGGCCGCGTCCCGATGGCCGCCAGGCGGCGCCGCGCGGCTTGACCTGACGGCCAGTCAGGCGCTGCGCCACGCAACACCCCCTGACCGCCATCGGAACGCCATGCGACGTATGCCAGAGGGTTAACAGGCCCTGGGATTCCGCAGCCGCCCGCGGCCACGCGCCACGGGGTCCCTGCTCCGGAGGGCTGCCTGCGCCCGCGTGCGATAATCGCGCGCCCTGCCGTTGCCGCCTTGTCCATGCCACGCACCGCCCTCGTCACCAGTGCCCTGCCCTACGGCAACGGCCACCTGCACATCGGCCATCTCGTCGGCTACATCCAGGCCGACATCTGGGTGCGGGCGCGGCGCATGGCCGGCGGCACCGTGCATTTCGTCTGCGCCAACGACACCCACGGCACGCCGATCATGCTGGCGGCCGAGAAGGCCGGCGTGGCGCCGGAGGATTTCATCCGGGTCACGCAGGCCAGCCAGGAGCGCGATTTCGGCGACTTCCGCGTGGATTTCGACTGGTACCACTCGACCCATTCGGCGGAGAACCGCGAACTCACCGAACGCTTCTACGCTGCGCTGGACGCCGGCGGGCACATCGCCCGTCGCTCGATCGAGCAATTGTTCGATCCGGTGAAGTCGATGTTCCTGCCCGACCGCTACGTCAAGGGCGAGTGCCCCAACTGCGGCTCTCCCGACCAGTACGGCGACAACTGCGAGGTCTGCGGCGCAACCTATGCGCCGACCGAACTGAAGAACCCGCGCTCGGTGGTGTCCGGCGCGACGCCCGAGCTGCGTGCGTCCGAGCACTTCTTCTTCAAGGCCGGCGACTTCAGCGGCGTGCTGCGCGAGTGGCTGGACGGCGACGTGGCGATCCCCGGCGTCAAGGCCAAGCTGCGCGAATGGATCGACGCCGAGGGCGGACTGCGCGATTGGGACATCTCGCGCGACGCGCCCTACTTCGGCTTCGAGATCCCGGGCCAGCCGGGCAAGTATTTCTATGTCTGGCTGGACGCGCCGATCGGCTACTTCTCCAGCCTGCTCGCGCTCGCGCGCAGCGGCCGCAAGCCGGGCTTCGACGAGGCGCAGTTCGAGCGGCTGCTCGCGCCCGGCGACCAGGCCGAGCTGCATCATTTCATCGGCAAGGACATCGTCAACTTCCACGGCCTGTTCTGGCCCGCCGTGCTCAGCGGCAATGGCCTGCGCCTGCCCGAGCGACTGCACGTCAACGGCTACCTGATGGTCAACGGCGACAAGATGTCGAAGTCGCGCGGCACTTTCGTGATGGCGCGAACCTATCTCGACAGCGGGCTGGATCCGGAGGCGCTGCGCTACTACTTCGCCACCAAGTCGTCGGGCGGCGTGGACGACCTCGACCTCAACCTGTCGGATTTCGTTGCCCGCGTGAACAGCGATCTCGTCGGCAAGTTCGTCAACATCGCCAGCCGCTGCGCGAAGCTGCTGGAGACGCATTTCGGCAACGCCCTGCCCGCGTCCACGCCGGACGGACTGTCGGAAGGCTGGGATGCACAGGCGCGCGCCCTGCGCGCAAGCGTGCGCAATGCCAGCCTGCTGGCGCCGCAAGCCTACGAGGATGGCAACTTCGCCCTCGTCGCGCGCAACGCGATGGCCGCCGCCGACGGCGTCAACGAATACATCGCGCAGACCGCGCCCTGGGCACTGGCAAAGGATCCCGCGCGCCGTGCCGACCTGCACCTGGTACTGGCGACGTCGCTGCAGGCCTTCGCCGACATCGCCGGCATGCTCAAGCCGATCCTGCCGGGCATCGTCGGCAAGGTCGAGCGCTATCTCGGGGACGGCGTGGTACTCGCCCCGGGCAAGCCGGTCGACCTCGACGGCCGCACGCTCGCCGCCTACGCGCCGCTGTTCACCCGCATCGACCCCAAGCTGATCGACGCCATGACCGAAGCCTCCAAGGACACCCTCGGCGCGAAGCCGGACACCCCACCCGCAAAGACGATGGCGAGCGCGGCCACGCCTGCCAGCATCGCCGAGGCCGCACCGCCCGGCCAGGCACTCATCGGCATCGACGACTTCGCCAAGCTCGACCTGCGCATCGGCAAGGTGCTGGCCTGCGAATTCGTGGACGGCTCGGACAAGCTGCTGCGCTTCGAACTCGATGCGGGCGATCTCGGCAAACGCCAGATTTTCTCGGGCATCCGCGCCAGCTACGGCGAGCCGGACAAGCTGGTCGGACGCAACGTCGTCTTCATCGCCAACCTCGCGCCGCGCAAGATGCGCTTCGGGATCAGCGAAGGCATGATCCTGTCGGCCGGCTTCGATGGCGGCGCGTTGGCGCTGCTCGATGCGGATGCTGGCGCCGAACCCGGCATGCCGGTCCGCTGAAGCGCACCGGCCACGCCGCCCACGCAATCGGAATCCACCGGCGCCCGCCAGGCATGCACGCCACCCGCGCCCCGGACGGACTCGTCGAACGCCTCGACCGCCTGCTGCCGCAGACCCAGTGCGGCCAGTGCGGCTACGACGGCTGCCGCCCTTATGCCGAAGCGATGGCACGTGGCGACGCCGGCGTCGACCACTGCCCGCCCGGCGGCGATGCCGGCGCCCGCGCGCTTGCACGCGTCCTGGGTGTCCCTGCCCGTCCCTACGACCGTCGCCGCGGCGCACACCTGCCGGCGCAGGTCGTGGCGATCGTCGACGCCGACTGCATCGGCTGCACCAAGTGCATCCAGGCCTGCCCGGTCGACGCCATCGTCGGTGCCCCGAAACTGATGCACGCCGTCATCGCGCCGCTGTGCACCGGTTGCGAACTCTGCATCCCCGCCTGCCCGGTGGATTGCATCGAACTGCTCCCGGCCTGAAACGGCAAGAAGCGGGCCAAGGCCCGCTTCTTCGCTCCGTTACGACAGCGCCATCACTTCGCCACCGCGCACGCCGAGCAGATGCGTTCGACCTCGTAGCCCTTCGCGCGCAGCTTCTCGACCACGCCATCCTCGCCGAGCAGGTGCAGGGCGCCCACCACGACCAGGGTGTCGTCGCGGGTGGACGCATCGAGCCGCTCGGACAGCGCGCGCACCCAGGCATCGTTGCGCTCGACGTTGATGCGGTGGTAGAGCTTGGGGAACTGCGCCTTCATCTCGACCGCCATCTCGTTCCACAGCAGGTCGGCGTCGCCGTTGCGCCACGCGGTGTGCAGCTTCTCGATCGCGTCGCGTCCTTCGGCCGAGGATTTCAGCGCCTCTTCCAGGAACTGCAGCTGCTCCGCCTTGTCCATGCCGTCGAGGAAGGCGATCTGCTGCGCACCGGTTTCCAGGCCGGACACGGGCTTGCCGGCCTGCGCGGCCTTCTGGGCGAGATGCGCGTCCAGCCCCAGCGACGGGTCGAGCCCGTACCCGGTCATTTCCACGATCGAGACCATCAGGCCGACGAACCAGGGCTCGAACAGCTGCAAGGTCTGCGGCGCCAGCTGCAGCTTCTGCAGTTCGGCCGCGTTGGCGCTCGTCCACGCGTCCAGTTGCGACACCGTCGCCGCGGGCAGTTCGCTGTTGAGCGCCGTGCCATCGGTACGCAGCGCGGCCTGGCCCATCTGCATCGCCAGCGCCGGTGAGCCGAGCTCTTCCGGCGGGATCTCGAACACCAGCGCCTCGGCATCGGCGAAGGCCATGTCCACGTCGCGCGACAGCGGATAGTCATCCGGCTTGAGCAGGTGGAACGAACCGAGCAGGTAGAGCGAGCTGTCCGCATCCGACACCTTCCACAGCAGCGGCACCGGCGGTGCCTTCGCAGCCTCCCTCGCGGGGCGCGCGTCCTGCGCGAAGATCCCCCCCGCATGCGCCAGCAACAGGGCCGGCAACCAGAGGAACTTGAGGGCGGCGGAGGTCTTCAGGTGGATGGTCGGCATGCGATTCCCTTGCGTGGTGTGGGGCGAGGCAGGACGGGCCGCCAATCAGGCGGCCGGCTTGGGCTTGGCGTACTTCTTCTCGCCGGCCGTGACCGCCAGGTCGAGGCGGTTCTCCGGCGGTGGCAGCGGGCAGGTGGCGAAATCGGTGAACGCACATGGCGGATTGAACGCGCGGTTGAAATCGACCACCACCCGCCCCTGCGCGTCCGGCGCATCGGTGTAGAGATAGCGTCCCGCGCCATAGCTTTCGTGGCCGCTGGTGCGGTCGGCGAGGATCAGGAAGAAGCC
>JAIUOJ010000129.1 GCA_020161335.1 Pseudomonadota bacterium | reverse complement strand
ACCGGGTCGTAGTCAGGGGCCACCACCGCCACGCCCATCGCCATCAGTTCGAACAGCTTCATCGGCGAACCGTACTCGTTGGAGTCGGGCAGGAAGGCATAGTCCATGCAGGCGATCCACTCCGGAATCGTGTGGTGGGGGACGCGGCCGGGCAGTCGGATACGGTCGCCAAGGCCCCGCGCTTCGACCTCCCGCCGGATGGCGGGCAGGTCGGAGCCATCTCCGACCAGCAACAGGGTTAACGCAGGAGTATCGCCGAGCCGGTCAAGCACCGCGTGAACGAACCCGGGCAGGCCATGCCAGTGGGCGAAGGCACCGATGTGGCCGCACACCACGCGTCCCTCGAGGCCGTGCCTGCGACGCAGGGCCTCGCGGTCGAACGCGGCGGGATCGAAGCGCGCGTCGACGGCGTTGGGCGACACCACCGTCGGCGGCAGGTCGCCGTAGTGCGCGGCCAGCATGTCGCGGAACCGCGTCGAGATGAAGACCAGGCCGTCGGCGCGGGTGAGGCACCAGCGCTCGATGCGCCGCGCAAGCGCGCGCAGGTGCAGCGGGCGCACGCGCTCGACCACCGCCGAGTCGTTCATCTCCAGGATCACCGGGATGCCGCGGCGGCGCGCCATGTGCACGGTCATGAACAGGAACAGCGAATAGCGTTCGTAGATGAAATCCGGCCGGAAGGTGCGCAGCTCGCCGCGCATGCGCCACCAGGTGACGAGGTTGTAGCCGATCTCGGCCAGCTCGAAGGCCACCCCCGGCAGGCGCGTGACCAGCCGCGCCAGCCAGCCGCGGCGATCGCCCGCGCCGCCGGCGCCTTCGGCGGTGCGCGGCTCGACCTCGGGATCCGCGCCCGGGAACGACACCACCCGCACCTCGTGGCCCAGCTCGCGCAGGGCGCCGACGATGCCGCGGATGTGCACGCCCTCGACATTCCGGCCGCGGGTGCGGTGGTGGTAGAGGATCCTCATCCGCGCCCCGCCGGCATCGCGCGCACCGCAAAGCCCTGTGCGCGCCATTGCGGCAGCAGGCCGGCCAGCAGTTCCACGGTATCGGCGTTGTCGTCGTGCATCAGCAGCACGTCGCCGCTGCGCGGCGGGTTCGCGCGCACCTGCTCGATCAGGGTGGCGGCCGGCAGCCGTTCGTAGTCGTGGCTGTCGTAGGACCAGAACGCGACGGTGCGGCCGGTGCGCGCGAAGCGCGCCAGCAGGTTGCGCGGCAGCACGCCGCAGGGCGGGCGGAACGGATGCGTGGCCTGGCCGTCGTAGGCGGAGAGGCTGGCGTCGGTGCGTGCGATCTCGTCCATCTGTCCCTCGATCGGCAGGGTGCTCATGAACGGGTGGCTCCACGAGTGGTTGCCCAGTGCATGGCCCTCGGCGACGATCCGGCGCACCACCGCGGGGTAGGCGTCGATGCGGTTGCCGATCAGGAAGAACGTGGCGGTGGCGTCGTGCGCCTTGAGCAGGTCGAGGACCGGCGGCGTGTGCTCGGGGTCGGGGCCGTCGTCGAAGGTCAGGAACAGCACCTTCTCGCGCGAGCGCACGCGCGTGGTCACCAGGCGCGAAGGCAGCAGCCTCAGCAGGCGGGTTTTGCGGGATCTGGGCTGCATGGACTCAGGCGTTCACCGGTTCGACGGGCCCGGCGGCGTCGCGGAGGATCCGGTCCAGGCGCGCGATATTATCCTGCCAGTCGAAGCGTGCGGCATGCGCCGTGATCGCGGCCGGCGACCAGTCCGCGCGCAGCGCCTCGTCCAGCGCCTTCGACAGGGCCGCGTGGTCGTGCGGGGGCACCAGCAGGCCGGCCTGCGCTGGCAGCACCTCGGGGATGCCGCCGACGCGGGTGGCGACCACCGGCAGGCCGCAGGCCATGGCCTCCAGCACCACGTTCGGCACGCCCTCGTTGTGGCTGGGCAGGCACAGCAGGCTGGCCGCCTGCATCCAGGTCCCGAGCTCGTGGTGCGGCCGCGCGCCCGCCAGCAGCAGGCAGTTGTCGATGCCGAGCGCCTGCGCGCGCTGGCGCAGCACCGGGCCGGCGGCGCCGCTGCCGACGAAGGCCAGCCGTGCCTGCGGATGCCGCGCCAGCACCGCCGGGAATGCCTCGAGCAGGTCGACGCAGCCCTTGCTGGCCTTGAGGTTGCCCACGTACAGCACCAGTGGCACGTCCTGCGGCAGGTCCAGCGCGCGGCGGGCGGCGGCGCGGTCGCCGGGGTGGAAGCGTTCGCCGTCGACGCCGTTGTAGAGCACGTGCACCCGCGCGTCGTCCACGCCCAGCGCCCGCGCCTTGTCGGCCAACGCCGCGCTGACCGCCACCACCGCGCGCGCGCCGCGCAGGGCGGCGGCGATCTGCGGCCGGCGCAGGCGGAAGTCGGCCTGCACGTTGAGGTCGCTGCCGTGCACCTTGACCACGTAGGGCAGGCCAAGCCGGCGCGCGAGCAGCGACACGCCCACCGCATCGGGGTAGCCCCAGCTGGCCAGCAGCACGTCCGGGCGCTCGCGTCGCAGCCGCGACCCGTGCCGGGCCATCAGCGACGCGTACCAGGCCAGGCCGTGCAGGCTGCGCCCGATCCGCGGCGGATACCAGAAGGTGAAGTCGGTGGCGCGCGCATGTGAAAGCGCCGGCGGCTCGCCGCGCGGCCCGCCGCGGCGTTCACGGAAGTCGACCGCGACCAGCACTTCCAGATCGTGGTGGGCGGCCAGGCGATCGAACTGCTGGCGGTTGAAGCTGGCACGCAGGGGGTCCCACGCGCTCGGGAAGAGGTTGGTCAGCGCCAGGACCTTCATCTCAGGCGCGGCCGTTCGCGTACACGTCCATGTAGCGGCCCAGCATGACCTCGAACGTGGCGTTGCCCAGCAGCCAGTCGCGGCCGGCCCGGCCCATCGCCTCGGCGCGCGCGGCATCGGACAGCAGCGCGTCGAGCGCCGCCGCGAGCGCGGCCGGGTCGCGCGCCGGCACGACCAGGCCGTTGACGCCGTCGGCGACGATCTCGGCGTTGCCGCCGACGCGCGTGGCCACGATCGGCAATCCGCTGGCGCAGGCCTCGAGCAGCGCGATCGAATAGCCCTCGGAGATCGACGACATCGCGAACAGGCTGAAGGCCGGCAGCAGGCCGGGCACGTCGCTGCGGTCGCCGAGCAGGAACACGCGGTCGCGCAGGCCCTCGCGCGCGACGGCCGCCTCGACCGCGCCACGCTCGCCGCCTTCGCCGGCCAGCACGAGGGCGACATCGTCGTGGCGGGCGCGCACGCGGGCGAAGGCCGCGACCATCGTCTCGAGATCCTTGGCCCAGTTGAGGCGGCCGACGAAGCCGACCACGCGCGTCTCCGGCGGCAGGCCGAGCGACAGCACCAGCTGGCGGCGGGCGTCATCGTCGCGCGGCCGGAACGGCCCGGCATGGATGCCGTTGGGCACCACGCGCAGTTTCTTCCTGGCCACCACGCCGGTCCCGGCGAGGCGCTCGCCGGCGGCTTCGGACACCGCCACCGCGACATCGGTCAGGCGCATCGACTGGCGGAACAGCCATTCGCGTCGGCTGGAAGGATTGACGTCGCCCATGCCGTGGCGGGTGTTCACCACCCGGTCGATGCCCAGGCCCAGCGCGGCGACCATCGCGTAGTAATGGCCGATGCCGTTGTGGCTGTGCAGGACTTCGGTGCGCTGCGCGGACAGCGCGCGGCGCATGCGCCGGATCGCGCGCAGATCGGCGCCCGGGCGCTTGCCGCAGGCGACCACCGGCACGTTCGATGCCGCCAGTTCGCCGGCCAGCGCGCCCGGCTCGAACAGGCAGACCACCTGGCAGTCGTGGCCGGCCGCGGCCTGCGCCTTGGCCAGGTCGATGACCACCCGTTCCAGGCCGCCGCGGTTGAGGTTCTCGACGACGTGGCTGATCCTCACGGCAGCCTCGACACGGTCACGCGGAACTTGCCGCTGTGGGTGAGCGGGATGTCGTCCACCCGTTCCAGCACGAGGCTGGCGTCGCTGCCCAGCACCTTGGCGACTTCGCGGTGCACATACGCTTCCTGCGCGTCGCCGAACTCGGGGCCGGGAACCACCTTGAGGGTGAAGCGGTCGAGGGTGTCCTGCACCACCTGGAAGCGGCGCACGCCGGCGACGTCCTTGAGCATGTGCGGGAAGAACTCGCCGGGCAGCACGCGGCCATCCGGGGTGCGGATGGCATCGAGGCGGCGGCCCTCGATCCGCTGCAGGCGCGGCAGGCCGCGCGCGCCCGCGGCATGCCAGGGATGCCGGCGGCTGGCGACGTCGCCGTTGACGTAGCGGATGAAAGGCATGCCCCAGTTGTGCAGGTCGGTGATGGCCAGTTCGCCGGTCTCCGTGCCATCGGGCCCCTTCGTCGCCTCGACCAGCTCGACGACCAGATGGTCGGCATTGACCAGCAGGCCGTCGCGATCCTGGTCTTCGCAGGCGATCAGCATGAACTCGCGGCAGCCGTAGGTATTGTAGGCCTTCGCCCCGGGAAACGCCGCCTCGATGATCGGGCGCTGGAAGTCGTGCAGCGCTTCGGCCGCGCCCAGCACCGAGGACACGCCGGGGATCGTGCGGCCGCGCCCGGCCAGCCACTTCGACAGGCGCACCAGCGGATCGACGTAGCCGACGATCACTTCCGGGCGCCAGGCGGCGATGGCGTCGGCGTACGCGGCCATGTTGTCGTCGCGCATCAGGAAGCTGTTGAGCATGCGGCGATGGAACGCGGCGTGGTACATCCGGTCCTTCAGCTGCGCGACGCGCCCGGGTGCGCCGACCGCGCCGCCCCACAGGAACAGCGCGCGCCGGCCCAGCGTGGCGCCGGTCCAGCCGTAGCCGCGCCACATCACCGCGGCGCGGCGGTCATTGCTCTCGCGCGTGTAGCCGAAGCGCAGCGGTTCGCCGGTGGAGCCGCCGGTGGCCTTGTACAGCAGGGCTTCGCTTTGGGAGCGTGCCTTGAGGTCGTCGAAATGCGCGCGGATGTCGGCCTTGGTCAAGACCGGCAGGCGCGCGTAATCGTCGAGCGAGCGCAGGTCGCCCGGTTCGAAGCCTACCGCTTCCCAGCGCGCGCGATAGAACGGCACCTGTGCCCAGCAGTGCGCGACCAGCGCCACCAGCTTGTCCCACTGCAGCTGCGCCAGCTGTTCCGGCGCCAGCCACTGGTTGGCTTCGTACTCGCGCAGGTGGCGCAGCGTGCCGCGTCCGCGCGAGGCCTCGTACGCGGGGTACAGCACGCGACGGAAGGCGTGCTCGTACAGGCTCATGCCATGGCCTCCGCGCGCCGCGCGGCCCAGTCGAGGACGCGACCGACCACGCGCAGCCGGCCACGGCCGAAGCGCGCGTGCAGCGATCGGAAATGATCGATGTCGGACATGCTCCAGCAGCCCAGCGCCAGCGTGGCGAACCCGTACAGGACGGCCAGGACCGGCCCCCCGAGCATCAACGTCGGCAGGGGCGGGAACTGGCCATGCCGGACCAGCCACGCGCCGGCCGCGGCGACGGCGGCGGCGATGGCGATCCGCGCCAGCCGCGACCACTGCAGGCGCGCGCCGCTGTAGCGCAGCGCAAGCACGATCACCGCCAGCGCCGACAGCGAACTGGTGGTGGTGAAGGCCGCCACCGCGCCGCGGAGGCCATAGGCGCGGATCAGGACCACGTCCAGCCCCAGCTTGACCACCGCGCAGACCAGCACGATCACCATCAGCGCGCGCTGGCGGTCGGCGCCGAGCAGGTAGCTCGACGCGCCTTGCGACAGGGTGGACAGCGACAGCGCCGCCAGGCAGAACGCGAAGGCCAGCGCCGCCGGCGCGTACGCCGCGCCGTAGAGCAGGCCGATGATCGGCTGCGCGAACACGATGCCGAAGGCCACCAGCGGCGCGGCCAGCGCGGCGAGGTAGCTGGTGGACATGCTGAGCCGGCGGCTGGCGACCTCGCGCCCCTGGCTCAGCGCATTGGCCATCATCGGCAGCAGCAGCGCGCCGAACACGCCAGGCACCAGCAGCGCCGCACCGCTGGCGAGCTGGAAGGCCACCTTGAACTGGCCGGCCGACGCGGCGCTGTCGAACATCGACAGGAACAGCACCTCGACCTCGCTGGCGGTGACGAAGGTCACCGCGACCGTCACCGCGACCAGCGTGGTGTAGCTGCGCAGGCGCCGGCGCATGGCCTCGTCCAGCGGTTCGCGCGGCTCGCGCGGCGGCAGCAAACGCGCCACCTGGCGGCGCGAGATCCACCAGAACACCAGGCTGGAGATCGTGTACACGCCGAGGAACCATTCCATCGACCCGTCCAGCCACCATGCCGCGAGGATCAGCACCAGGTTGATCGGCGAGGCGATGACCGCGACCACCGCGGTCGAGCGGAAGTTCTCGTAGCCTTTCGCGATCCCGATGTTGAGCATGTACAGCGAGCGCAGCACCGTGGTCGACAGCAGGATCGCCAGCAGGATGCCGTGGTTGAAGTCCGGCATGATGCGGTCGCCCTGGAACAGGAACAGGGCGGTGCCGGCCACCAGCACCACGGCGAGGAAGCCCGCCTGCACCTTCCAGGCCCAGGCCAGCAGCGAACGGATGCGTGGTTCGCGTCCCGCGCCGCGCAGCTCCGCGACGAACTTGATCACGGCGCTGGCGACGCCCGAGTTGGTGATCGCCACGCCGGTGGCCACCAGCCACACCACCAGGCTGTAGGCGCCGAAATGCGCCGGGCCCAGGTGCCGGGCGATGATGATCGAGGTCAGCATTCCCAGGAAGTACTCGGTGTAGATGCCCACCGAGGAAAACAGGGTGTTGCGGATGACCGTGTTGCGCGTGCTCATGAACCCGCCAGGACGAACAGGACCTTGATCACCAGCCACAGGCCGATGATGCTCAGCACCGAGACCACGCACCACTTGAACCAGTCGCTCTGCACCCGGAACGCGGGCAGGCCGGCCCAGCGCTGGCTGGCGCCGGCGTACCAGCCGGTGACCATGCCCAGCAGGATGTACAGCAGGATCACGTAGCTGCGGCTGAGGAAGAAGGCGCAGGCGTAGAAGCCGACCTGCGCGATCAGCAGCGTCATCGCCACCCGGCGCTCCTGGGTCCACAGTGGCTGGTATTCCTCGTTGCCGAGGTCGGCCGGCAGGCGCAGCAGCATGATCGGCATCAGGAAGCAGTACACCACCATCGCAAGCCACACGGTGTAGCCGAAGATGCCGGTCTCGGCCAGCACCAGCACGAACGAATTGTGCGCGGTGAGCCAGCTGTGCTCGGTGAAGTTGCCGACGCCGACGCCGAACAGCGGATGCTCGATGAACATCTGGATGCCGTCGTACCAGGTCTCGATGCGGCCATAGGCCGACGATTCACCGGCATCGAGTTCCTGCATGCGGGTGGGCAGCATCATCAGCACCGCCATGCCCGCGGTGCCGAGGATGCCCGCGACCAGCACGCCGCGCTTGAGCCAGATCCACACCCCACCCATCGCCATCACCGCCAGGAACGCGCCGCGCGAGTCGGTGAGGTACACGCCGTACACCAGGGCCAGCCCGAGCGCCCACCAGAACAACCGGCGCAGGCCCAGCCAGCCGCCGCGGCCGGACAGCAGCATCGCCATCGGCAGGCCGATCACCAGCAGCATCGCCATGTCGTTGGGGTCGCTGAAGATGCCCACGTACTGGATGCGCCCGTCCTGCACGGTGGGCATGCCGGTCCAGCCGGCGCCCATGTGCACCTGCTCGATGCCGTGGACGGTCAGCACCAGCGCCGCCAGGCAGACCACCCACATGATGCGGGTGAGGTTCCTGGGCGACTGGCTGGCCTGCGCCACCAGCACCATCGCGATCAGCGATGGCAGGAAGTTGAGGAAGCGATCCACCGCACCACCGGCCCAGCCGCTCACCACCATGGTGAAGCAGCCGATCACGATGAACACCGGGAACAGCAGGTATGTCGGCTGGTTGAACGGGTGGCGATCGCGCCCGAGCGCCCAGGCGACCAGGGTGGCCGCCATGGTGATCGGCAGGATCGGGATGCCCAGGTCGGCGTACTGCGGCCATTCCTGCGGCCGGATGAGGACCAGCGCCAGCCACACCAGCAGGAACCAGATCATGCCGGGTACACCCGGATCGCGCTGGGATGCGAGAACACCTCGGGCAGCGCCAGGATGCCTTCGAACCAGGGCCGGTCGACCGAGCGCTCCACCGCGCTGCGCAGCAGGCGGAAGCGGTCCGCCGGCGGCCACGGGTTGGTGCCGCTCACGTAGGAGAAGCCGATCCGGAAACCGCTGTCGCGTGCCGCGCGCACCACGCGTTCGTCGTAGGCGTCGGGGCCGCCGACCGGATACGACAGCGCGACCGCGGGCGCGCCGAGTTCGGCGCTCAGCCGTGCCTGGCACTGCGCCACTTCCGCGACCAGCGCGTCGTCGGGCAGCTTGGCCAGCATGCGGTGGTGCACGCCGTGGCCGGCGATCTCCATGCCCGCGGCCTGCATCTCGCGCAGCTGGTCCCAGCCCATCGGCCGGCAGTCCGCGTGGCCCGCGGCGCGCGGCATCGCCCAGTCGCGCTCCAGCGCGACGATGGCGGCCTGCTGGCCGGCGTCGTCGAGGTACTTCAGCCGGTCCAGCACGTCGCCGACCAGCGCCCGGCGCGCGTCCAGCGACGCCGGCAGCGGCAGGTCGACGCCGGCGGCGGGCATCCGCAGGCGCGTGGCGGACGTGGTCAGCAGCAGGTGCGCCAGCCAGTCGTAGGCATAGGGTTCGCCGCCGTCGATGTGGCCGGTGGCAACGAAGAACGTGGCCGGCACGCCGAGTTCGCGCAGGATCGGGAAGGCAACGCGATGGTTGTCGTCGTAGCCGTCGTCGAAGGTCACCAGCACCGCGTCGCGGGGCAGGGCGGGGCCGCCATCGAGCGAGGCGACCACGTCGCGGCAGGCCACGGGGTGGTAGCGGTCGCGGACGTGGCGCATCTGCGCGCGGAAATCGGCGGGCGTGGCGCTGACCAGCATCGGGTCGAAGCGGAAGTCGTCGTCGAACTCGCGCACGCGGTGGTAAGCCAGCACCCGCAGGTCGCGCCGCAGCAGGCGCCGCGCCGCCTGCAGCAGCGGCAGCAGCCGCCACGCATGGGCGCGCGTCGCCAGCCGCTG
>JAIUOJ010000128.1 GCA_020161335.1 Pseudomonadota bacterium | reverse complement strand
TGGGAGACGTCCGAGCCCCACTTGCCGGGCTTGGCAAGCCCGACCAGTGCGTTGAGGTTGGCGCCGTCGGTATACACCTGGCCGCCGTGCGCGTGCACGATTTCGCAGATCTCGACCACGTCCTCCTCGAACACGCCATGCGTGGACGGGTAGGTCATCATGATCGCCGCGAGGTTGGCCGAATGCTTCTCCGCCTGCGCGCGGATGTCGGCGACGTCGACGTTGCCGTTCGCGTCGCACTTGGTCACCACCACCTTCATGCCACACATCTGCGCGCTGGCCGGGTTGGTGCCGTGCGCGGACTCCGGGATCAGGCAGATGTCGCGGTGGCCTTCGCCGCGCGACCGGTGGTAGGCGCGGATCGCCAGCAGGCCGGCATACTCGCCCTGCGCGCCGGAGTTGGGCTGGAAGCTAACCGCGTCGTAGCCGGTGATGTCGACCAGCATCGCCTCGAGCCCGTCGATGAGTTCCTGGTAGCCGCGCGTCTGCGCCGCCGGCGCCAGCGGATGCAGGTTGGCGAACTCCGGCCACGTCACCGGGATCATCTCGGCGGTGGCGTTGAGCTTCATGGTGCACGACCCCAGCGGGATCATGGTGCGATCCATCGCCAGGTCCTTGTCCGACAGCGAGCGCATGTAGCGCAGCATCTCGTGCTCGCTGTGGTGGGTGTTGAACACCGGGTGGGTCAGGAACGCGCTTGTGCGCGCAAGTCCCGCCGGGATCAGCGACGGCGCGTCGGCATCGAGCGCCTCCACCGAGGGCAGGGTGGCGCCGTCGTCGGCGAAGATCGACCACAGCGTGGCGATGTCCTCGCGCGTGGTGGTCTCGTCCAGCGAAATGCACAGCGAGCCGTTGTCGCGCACGCGCAGGTTGACGCGCGCCGCGTTGGCGCGGTCAAGGATGCGCGCGGCCTTGTCGCCCGCGTCGATGCACAGCGTGTCGAAGGCGGTGTCGTGCACGGTGGCGTAGCCGATCTGGCGCAGGCCGGCGGCGAGGATCGCGGCCAGGCGTGCCACGCGGGCGGCGATGCGGGTCAGGCCCTCCGGGCCGTGGTAGACGGCGTACATCGAGGCCATCACCGCCAGCAGCACCTGCGCGGTGCAGATGTTGGAGGTGGCCTTCTCGCGGCGGATGTGCTGTTCGCGCGTCTGCAGGGTGAGGCGGTAGGCGGGCTTGCCCTCGGCATCGATCGAGACGCCGATCAGGCGTCCGGGCATCGAGCGCTTGTAGGCATCGCGGCAGGCCATGAACGCGGCGTGCGGGCCGCCGAAGCCGAACGGCACGCCGAAACGCTGCGAGTTGCCGACCACGATGTCGGCGCCCATTTCGCCGGGCGACTTGAGCAGGGTGAGCGCGAGCAGGTCGGTGGCGACCACGAACAGCGCGTTGTGCGCATGGATCGCGTCCGCGTCCTTGCCCCAGTCGGCGATCCAGCCGCTGGAGGCCGGGTACTGCACCAGCACGCCGAAGTAGTCGCCGGCGGCGAGCTTTTCGTGGAAGGCGTCGGTGGAGCGCGCGATCTCGACCGTCAGCCCCAGCGGCTCGGCGCGGGTCTGCAGCACTTCGAGCGTCTGCGGATGCGTGTCGCCGGCGACGAGGAAGGTGCCCGACTTCGACTTGGCCGAGCGCTTGGCCAGCGTCATCGCCTCGGCGGCGGCGGTGGCTTCGTCCAGCAGCGAGGCGTTGGCGATGTCCATGCCGGTGAGGTCGGCGCACATCTGCTGGAAGTTGACCAGCGCCTCCATGCGGCCCTGCGAGATCTCGGCCTGGTACGGCGTGTAGGCCGTGTACCACGCGGGGTTCTCGAGGATGTTGCGCAGGATGACGTTCGGCGTGTGCGTGCCGTAGTAGCCCTGGCCGATGAAGCTGCGGAACACCTGGTTGTTCGACGCGATGGCGCGGATCCTGGCCAGCGCCTCGACCTCGGTCAGGCTGCCGGGCAACTGCAGCGCGCCGGTGGGCTTGATGCTGGCCGGGACGATGGCGTCGGTCAGCGCATCGAGCGAGTCGCGGCCGACCGTGCGCAGCATCTGCGCGATCTCGGCATCGTTGGGGCCGATGTGGCGCTCGACGAAGGCGTCGTGGTGCTCGAGTGCGGAGAGCGGGCGTTCGCGCAGGCTGGGCTGGGACATGGTGGGCATCCGGCAGGGGCGGTGGTCGCCGACGCTTTCCCGCGGTCATTCCCGCGCTGGCGGGAATCCATGTCCGCGGGCGTTGCCCCCGCGGGAAGACGCTGGATCCCCGCCGGGGCGGGGACGACACGCGGAAGCACGCCGGTATCGGCGGAGCGCCCCTCTGTCCTTTTGCCTGAGAGTTTGGAAGCCGGGCGCGGCGAGGTGGACTTCGTCGCGTGCTTCGTGCCCCTTCGGCGCCGGTTCCGGCGATGCCGGTCGGTCTCTCCAGAGTTTTTGCCGCTGCGGTGGTATCGGGCCTGAGCGATTACGGGCGTTTGCGCCTTCGGCAGCGACGGCCCGCGGGCCGCGCTTCTCCCACCGGGATTGCCCGCGGATTATAGCCCGGCGCCAAGGCCCGCGCCGGCGGCCGGTCACGTCCGCGCGGCGGCCGGCGTCGTGGAAGTTGGTACCCTGAACGGGTCGACGACACGAGGTCCACCGTGATCCCAGCAAGCCCCGACCCCGCGGAACCGGCCGGCGACGGACCGGCCGTCGCGCCCGCACCGGTCCGCGGCGAGCCCCGTTCGGCGGTCCGGCGGCTTTGGGACGTCTGCCGGCGCGAGCCGATGCTGCTGGTCACCCTCAGCTACCTGTTCGTGTCCGTGATCGGCCTGTGGGACGGCTACTGGTTCTATCGCCGTTTCGACATTCCTGTGCTGGAGTACATGCAGAGCGGTGACTACTTCGTCTCCGGGCTGCGGCGGCCGGTGTACCTGCTGCTGCTGACGTGGGTCCTGCTCGCCGCCGCCGTCTCGTTGTGGCCGACGCACTGGCGCGAACGCAATCCCGAGCGCGCGGCGAGGATCGAACGCCACTGGTGGGGACGATTCCTGTTCCCGCGTCGCACGGACTGGTGGATCTACGGCGGCCTGCAGCCGGAGACGACGGCGGTGGTCACCTCCGTCCTGGTGATGGGGTTCGTCTTCTCCTCGTACAGCGGTGGCCAGGCCGAAGTGATCCGCGCCGGTGGCGGCAACGTGGTGGAGGTCACCATCGGCAACGACCGCCAGCCGCTGGCCGGTGACTGGCGCATGCTCGGGACCAGCAGCGCCTTCGTGTTCCTGTGGGATGCCGGTGCGGGCCGCGCGGAAGTGATCCCGATCGAAGCCATCGGCGGCATCCGGCCGCTGCGTCATCGCCAGGACCGCGCCGCCTCCGGGCCACGGGCAGACGGCGCGGCAACGCAATGAGCAGCGCGACGACGAGGATGAACCTGCGCCGCCTGGCGCTGCTGCTCGCGGGCCTGGCGATGTTTGGTCCGTTCTCGATCGACACCATCTTCCCGGCGTTCCCCGCGATCGGCGCCGAGTTCGGCGCGGACAAGCTGGCGATGCAGCAGACGATCAGTGTGTACCTCGTCGCCTACGCGCTGATGAGCCTGGTGCACGGACCGCTGTCGGACATCCTCGGCCGCAAGCGCGTGATCCTGGCCGGGCTGGTGGTGTTCGCGCTGGCCTCGGTGGGCTGCGCGCTGGCGACCAGCCTGCCGATGCTGCTGGCGTTCCGCGCGCTGCAGGGCTTGTCGGCGGGCGTCGGGCTGATCGTCGGCCGCGCGGTGATCCGCGACGTACTTCACGGCGACGACGCGCAGCGGTTGATGAGCCAGGTGTCGATGATCTTCGGCGCCGCGCCCGCGATCGCGCCGGTGATCGGTGGCTGGCTGCTCGGCTGGGGTCGCTGGCCGCTGATCTTCTGGTTCCTGGTCGGGTTCTCGGCGCTGTTGCTGCTGGCCACCTGGCGCTGGTTGCCGGAAACCCTGCCACGCGACGCCCGGCTGAAGCCCGCGCCCAGGCGACTGCTGCGCGACTACGCGTGGATCTTCCTCAACCCGCGCTTCCAGCGGCTGGCCGCGGCGGCGGCCTTCAACTTCGGTGCGCTGTTCCTGTACATCGCCTCGGCGCCGGCGTTCGTGCTCGACCTGCTCAAGCTGGACGAGCGCCAGTTCGGCTGGTTCTTCATCCCCATGATCAGCGGGATGATGCTCGGCGCGTGGACGTCCGGGCGCACCGCCGGGCGCATCCGCGGCACGCACCTGGCCAACATCGGCTTCGCCTGCAGCGGCGTGGCGGTGCTGGCCAACGTCGCGTACACGCAGCTGTTCCCGCACCCGACGCTGCCCTGGGCGGTGATGCCGATGGTGCTCAACGCCTTCGGCGTGGCGCTGGTGTTCCCGATCGTCACGCTGGCGATCCTCGACATGTATCCGCGCCAGCGCGGCTCGGCCTCGTCCTCGCAGGCGTTCACGGCACTGGTGGTCAACGCGGTCATCGCCGGCGTGCTGTCGCCGCTGCTCAGCCACGACGCGCGCCACCTCGCGCTCGCCGCGGCGGCGTTCGTCGCCACCGGCTGGCTGATCTGGCGCTGGGAGAACCGGCGCGGCCGCACGCCACCACAGGCACCGACGGTGCCGGATGCGATGGAGCCGACCGGGCAGATCTAGCGAATGCGCGAGGAGTTCGGCTCTACGGCACGTGTCGAGCGCGCGTTGGATCTTGTGCGCGGGTCCGCGCGCCTGACCGGGCAGGCGTGCTGTTTACGGCAGGCCGCACGGTAGTCCGCGTCGACGGGGCTGCCGCAGGCGAGGCAGATGGCGTGGCGGCCAGCGGCGTGGGCAACGGCTGCGAGCCATTTCGTCGCAAGAGAGTGTGCGTCTTGCCCAGTTCGCCGACGAAGGCGAGGCCGAGCTTGGCGAAATTCGTGCTCACGACGGCGCTGTTGCCCATGTAGGCCAGGGTGTCTGTCGTGGTGTGCAGGCGGTTGAAGAACGTCGGTTCGGCCATCATCGCGGCGGGGAAGCCGGCGGCGGTCCAGGAGGCGTGGTCGGAACAGGCATAGCCGCAGGTGTCGGTGCCGCGCGTCAGGCCGAGCGGGGCGAGATACGTGTCGAACAGTCGCGTGACGAAGTTCTGCAGGACGGGGCTTGAGTTGTCGGTCATCAGCCGCATCGCGTACTGGCCGGTCATGTCCAGTTGCAGCACGCCGACCACCTGCAGGCCCTGGCTGCGGAACGACTGCGCGATCGCGTTCGAGCCGCGCAGGCCGACTTCCTCGGCGGCGTAGCCCATGAACTTCACCGTGCGCCTGGGCTTCCAGCCGCTAGCGAGCGCGATGCGGACGATCTCGGTGATCGTGGCGATGCCGGATGCATCGTCGTCGGCGCCCGGCGCGTTCATGGCGTTGCCGTTGCCGCTGTTGGAGATCGAATCGAGGTGGCCACCGACGACGACGATCTCGTTCGGCAGTTCGTTGCCGCGCACGGTCAGGATCACCGACGGCTGTCCGCCGCAATTGCCGCAGGCGGTGAACAGTTCGGCACTGACGTCCGGCCGGCCGTTGCCCAGCGCCAGCCACGTGTCGCGGATCCACAGCGCCGCGCTGTTGCCGTGCGTGCTGGCGTAATAGCGGTTCGGCCAGGCCGTCGACAGGTGCTGGATGGTGCCGCGGATGTTGGCTTCCTGCACCAGCGGCAGCCACGGCGCGACCGTCGCCGCATTGTCGATGCCGTAGTCGGCGGCGGCCTTCGTGCGCATCGCCTTGGCGGATTGCTCGTGGCTCAGGAAGGCCTCGGCCTCGGCGCGGCTGGCGAAGGCGAAGAAGCCGCCGCAGCGCCGTTCGCGTTCGTGGATGCCGTGGCTGATCTCCGGCAATTGCCACGCCCGTGCTTCGGCGATCACCAGGTCGTTGCCGAGGCTGTCACGTCGCTGCGCAAGCGGCCTGGCGTGCGTCTTGACGCCCCCTTCGTACAGTCTGCGCGAGGTGACGAGGAAGACCTTGGCGAACGGGTCTTCCTGGCGGGCGGATGACAGGTGGTGGAGCGCATCGTGCGTGGCCGGAACCGCCTCCGGCCTGGCCCCCGTCGCGTCGCGCGGCAGCCGTTGACCGTGTGCGAGGCCGGCGAACCCGAGGGCCAGCCACGTGGAGGCGGCGATGATGAGGTCACGACGTGACATCGACTCCCTCCTGTCAGCGCATGGCAGCGAAGATCAGCGCGGCGCCAGGGGTTGCGCGCCGTTGCGCCGGACCAGCGGCATCAGGTACTGGCGGACCTGCGGGAACACCACGTCCAGGCGTGAGTACCAGTCGCGGTTGCCGGCGTTGCCGAGGTCGCCGCTGTTCGAGCACGCGGCATCGCCGCCGTACAGGCCGCCGCGCAGGCGGTAGCGGCCGTCGACACCCACGGTGAACAGGCCGGAACCGCTGCTGCCGCCTTCGGTCGTGCCGCTCAGCCAGCCGACGCCATGGTTGACGCTGTCGCTGGCGGCGGGAATCTGGCGGCCGAACGACACCTTCTTGGCGTCGCCCCTCGGATGGTGGATGGCGACCACGTCGCTGTTGGGTGCCATGACCGTGGCATCCCAGCCGGCGAATGTCGCGATGGCCGGCGCCGGGCTGCGCAGGCGCAGCAGCATCGCATCGGTGTTGGGGTCGAAGAACAGCACGTCACCGCCGCCCGACAGCGTGGTCCTTGGCGTGGACACGCCGCTGTTGCAGGCGGTGGCTTCGTAGTTCCAATGCGTGCTCAGCGTGGCCGCGACCTTCTGCCGGTCCTGCACCGGCACACCGCTGCCGCCACCGGCGAAGCAGTGGTTGGCGGACCAGAACAGCGGCACCTGCGTCGCCGGGTCATTGTCGTTGAGCAGGGTGCCGGTGCAGATGTAGCTGCCGAACACGGTGCCGTTGCTGTTGAACAGGTTGAACGTCATGTGCGCGACTGCGTTCTTGGCCGCGACGAACTCACTGCCCAGCGTGCCCACCCGGCAGGCGGTGTCGATGTTGCACGAGCCTGATTCGCCAATCTTCTCGAGGATCTTGAAGTCGCGCCGGCTGTTGGTCAGCAGGTGCGAGAGTTCCGGCACCGCCACGCGGACGCCGCGCGTCGGGGCGCCAGCCGGCAGGTAGAGTTCGATCGTCTGGGTTTCGCCATCGGTGGGCGGTGTCCAGTAGAGGCCATTGACGGTCGACGCCGCGATCTCGCCGGCCGTCACCAGCAGGATGTCGCCCAGCGGCCGTTCCGAGCCGCGCAGGCGCATTTCGGCCCCGGCGGGCAGGCCGTCGAACTTCAGTCCGACGCGCAGGCCCATCGCCACCGGCGAGGTGACTTCGAAGGTCGCGACCTGGCCGCCGCCGGGCGCTGCCGTCCAGTGCAGGACGGGGCGCGAAGCCCCGCCGGCCTGTTCGCGTGCCGCCGTGCGCCCGATGCCGATCTGGAGCGGCCCGGGATGTCCGCCGGCCCCCGCCTTGTTGGCATCGTCCAGGTCCGCGACGCGCCGCGCCGACAGCTCGCCGTAGCGCAGGCGTGCCGCGGGCCGGGTGGACGAGGCATCCCGCGCGCGCCAGGCCACCTTGACGGCCGGTGCGGTGCGGCTGGCCTCGGCATCGGTGCGATCCAGGGCAACTCGCTGCGTCGGGCCGGCAGCCAGCACGAAGGCCGGGGCACACAGCAGGCAGGCCAGCAGGGCGGCGGGGAGCATCGGTGGGTGGCGTGTCATCTCGTGTCCTTCCCTGCGTTCCGGCGCGGATCGCCGGCCGCGCGTGCCTGGCGGTGGCCGGCTGCCGCCATCCTACCGCGAGCGCGCCGGAAGGAATCCGCCCGGCCGGCGGATTCCACCCGCGACGCGGCGCTCAACCCTTGGCCGCGTCCTTGGCTGCGTCCGCGGCCGGCTTCGCCGGCTGCACGGTGGCCGCCGCCGGCACCTGCCAGCCGCAGGTCTTGCCCTCGTTCTGCTGCTTCAGCCAGTCCTGCAGCGGCGCGAAGTACTCGAGCACCGCCGAGGCGTCCATCTGTTCGCCCCCGGTGAGCTCCTTCATGGTCTGCTGCCACGGCTGGCTGTTGCCCTTGGACAGCATCGCCCAGAACTTCTCGCCTGCGGCCTTGTTGCCGGCGAAGCTGCATTCGTACAGCGGGCCCTGGTAGCCGGCCGCATCGCACAGTGCCTTGTAGAACTGGAACTGCAGCACGTGCGAGAGGAAGTAGCGCGTGTATGGCGTGTTGCCGGGCACGTGGTACTTGGCACCGGCGTCGAAGAACTCCTCGCCGCGTGCGGTGGCCGGCGCGACGCCCTGGTAACGCGCCTTCAGGTCCCACCACGCTTTGTTGTAGTTGTCGGGCGTGATGGAGCCGTCGAACACGCCCCAGCGCCAGCGGTCGATCATCAGGCCGAACGGCAGGAACGACACCTTGGCCAGCGCCATGCGCATCTGGTTGTTGATCACCGCTTCGCGGCTGGGTTGCTGGCTGCCGACCAGGCCGATCGACTGCAGGTACTGCGGCGTCATCGCCAGCACGATGGTGTCGCCGATCGCCTCGTGGAAGCCGTCGTGCGCGCCGTTCTGGAACAGCGGCTGCTGCTTGTTGTAGGCGAGGTAGTAATAGACGTGCCCCAGCTCGTGGTAGATCGTGGTGAAGTCTTCCTCGTTGGGCTTGATGCACATCTTGGTGCGCACGTCCGGCGACTTGCCGTCGGCGCCGCCCATGTTCATGTCCCAGGCGCTGGCGTGGCAGACCACGTCGCGGTCGCGCGGCTTGATGAACTGGGTCTTCTGCCAGTAGCCCTCGGGCAGCTTGGGCATGCCCAGCGAGGTGTAGAACTCCTCGGCCTGGCGCGTCATCTGCTTCGCGCTCTCCAACTGCGCGTCGCGCGCCACCTCGACCCGGCGGTCGGTGTCGATCAGCGCGTTCTCGCGCGCCAGCCGTTCGTTGAGCGTGGCCTGGTACTTGCGCTCCAGCGCGCCGGAAATGTCGAGGTCGCCGGCCTGCTGCTCGCTGTACGGCGCCAGGATGTCCCACAGGTTGCCCCAGTCCTGCTGCCACATGTTGCCCATCAGGTGTGCCGGCAGCAGGCCGCCCTCGAGCGAGGCCTTGCCCGGGTACTGCGACTCCAGGCGGGTCCGTGCGTAGCAGTGCAACTGTTCGTACAGCGGCTTGACCTGGCCCCACAGGCGATCGGTCTCGGCCGCCAGTTCGGCCGGGGTCATGTCGTAGCCGGCGCGCCACATCTCGCCGGCG
>JAIUOJ010000127.1 GCA_020161335.1 Pseudomonadota bacterium | reverse complement strand
CGCCAGCGCCAGCCACAGCGCATAGCCGCTGGCCGACAGGAACCCGCCCAGGTCCCAGTGGCGCGCGCCGTCGGGCACCAGCGCCACCACGACCACGGCCAGTTCGGCCAGGCCCAGCATCGTCGCCAACCGCGGCAGGCGGCAGAGATCCGGCAGCCAGGGGTCCTTGGCCTGCTCGGCAACCATCGCTCAGCCCGCGGCGAAGCGGCGCGACATCCAGTCGCCCAGGTCGCGGATTTCCTCGACGCAGACCGAGTGCGGCATCGGGTAGCGGTGGAAGTCGACGCGGAAGCCGAGTTCGCGCATCACGGCGGCACTGTGTTCGCCGGCCGCGTACGGCACCACCGGGTCCTGGGTGCCGTGGGCCATGAACAGCGGCTGCGTGGCGGCGCCCGCGGCGAGTGCGGCGCGGGCCGTTGCCGCCGCGGGCAGGTAGGTCGACAACCCGACGAGGCCGGCGAGCGGCTCGCTGCGGCGCAGCCCGGCGGCGAGCGTGATCGCGCCGCCCTGCGAGAAGCCGGCGAGGAAGATCCGCGATGCCGGCACGCCGCGCGCGATTTCGCGATCGATCAGCGCGGTCACCTGCGCCACCGATTCCAGCACGCCCTGTTCGTCGGCGCGGTTGGCGAGGTCGACGTCGCGGATGTCGTACCAGGCGCGCATGCGCATGCCGTTGTTGATGGTCACCGCGCGCACCGGCGCATGCGGGAACACGAAGCGGACCGCCGGCCAGTCGCCGCGCACCAGCTCGGGCAGGATCGGCACGAAGTCGCTGCCGTCGGCGCCCAGCCCGTGCAGCCACAGCACGCTCCAGCCGGGATTGGCCCCGGTCTCGCGCTCGATCGCGTCCAGCAGGCTCGCCTCGCCTTGCGTCATGTTCCCGCCCGTGTGCATGCAGACGCCGCGCACTATACCCCGCAGCCACGCCCCCATCCGACCGGCGCGGCGATCCTACCCGCGCAGGCCGTGCCCGCGCCAGGCGTCGCGGATGGCCTCGCGCGCGGCCTCCAGCGCCGCGTCCGCGGGCACGATGCGCGGACGCCGGTCGAGCGTGCAATCCAGCCCCACCGCCAGCAGGTGCGCGTGCGCGTCGCGCAGCGCGGTGGCGGTGACGGCATCGAGCACCGCGGCCTCGGCCAGCGCCTCGACCAGCAACGGGGTCGCGCGCGGCACCAGCAGCGCGGGATGCCGCGACGCGTCGCGCAGGACGAGGTACTGCAGCAGGAACTCGAGGTCGACCAGGCCGCCATCGCCCTGCTTGAGGTCGAACAGCGCATCGCTGCTGCGGTCGAGTTCGTCGCGCATCCGCTGGCGCATCGCCACGACGTCGGCGCGCAGCGCATCGGCATCGCGCGCGCGGCCCAGCGTCTGCGCGCGGATGTCGTCGAACGCGGCCTGCAGCGGCGCATCGCCGGCGATGAACCGCGCGCGCACCAGCGCCTGGTGCTCCCAGGTCCAGGCGCGTTCGCGCTGGTAGTCGCCGTAGCTGGCCAGTGTCGATACCAGCAGCCCCTTGCCGCCATCCGGGCGCAGGCGCACGTCGATGTCGTACAGGCGGCCACCGCCGGTCACGGCGCCGAGCAGGGCCACGATCTTCTGCGCCAGCCGCGCGAACCAGCGCGATGCGTCCAGCGGACGCGCGCCGTCCGACAGCGCTTCGGCAGGCGCGTCGTACAGGAACACCAGGTCGAGATCGGACCCGAAGCCCAGCTCCTCGCCGCCGAGGCTGCCGTAGCCGAGCACCGCGAACGCCGCGCCCGCGATGGTGCCGTGCGCGCCTTCCAGCTCGCGCCGCGCCAGCGCCAGCACCGCGTCGACCACGGCATCGGCCAGCCACGCCAGCTGGCGCGTGCTGTCCCGGGCCGGCTGGCGGCGGTCGAGCGTCGCCAGCGCGACGCGGAAACTGAGCTGCTGGCGGATCTCGTTGAGCTGGTACAGCGCGCCCTCGGTCTCCAGCGCCAGCGCCGGGCGACAGGCCTCCGCGAACAGCGCGCGCTGCGGCAGCGGACCTTCCGCGCGCGCATCCAGCAGTTCGTCCAGCAGCAGCGGATGCGCGGCCAGCCGCTCGGCGAGCAGGGCGCTGCGCGTGACCACGTCGACCAGGCGCGCCAGGGCGGGCGGATGTTCGTCCAGCAGCGCGAGGTAGCTGCTCCGGCGCAGGATGTTGTGCAGCAGCGCCAGCAGCCGGCGCACCGCCTGCAGCGGCTGCAACGACGGCGCACTGGCCTGGACCAGCACCGGCATCACCCGGTCGAGCCGCGCGCGGGTGGCGTCTGACAGGTCGCGCACGCTCGGCGAGCGCGCGAAGTCGCGGAGCGCGGCATCGACGTTGGCGGCATCGGCGAAGCCGGCCTGCGCCAGTGATCCTGCATCGCCACCGCCGGGCAGGGCGCGCCAGTAGGCGGCGATGTCGTCGGCCACCGCCGGCTGCCGCTCGCGTTGCGACAGCAGGGCGTCGAACTCGCGCGACACCCGTGCCCGGTGCCGCGCCAGCTCGACCGACAGCGCCTCCCAGTCGGCATGACCGAGCGCCATCGCGATGCGCGCACGGTCGAAGGGGCTCGCCGGCAACACGTGCGTCTGCGCATCGCGCAGCATCTGCAGGCGGTTCTCCAGCCGGCGCAGGAAGCGGTAGTCCTCGACCAGCGCAGCCTCGGTGTCCGCGCCGATCTGGCCGGACACGCACAGCGCGCGCAGCGCCGGCAGCAGGCGCGGCTCGCGCAGGGCCGGCTCGCGTCCGCCGCGTATCAGCTGCAGCGCCTGCGCGAGGAACTCGATCTCGCGGATGCCGCCCGGCCCGCGCTTGATGTCGTCGGCCAGTTCTTTGCGCGCCACTTCGGCCGCGATCATCGCCTTCATCTCGCGCAGGCCGTCGAGCGCGCCGAAGTCGAGGTACCGCCGGTAGACGAATGGCCGCAGCGCCTGCAGGAAGCGCCCGCCGGCGGCGAGGTCGCCGGCCACCGGTCGCGCCTTCTGCCAGGCGTAGCGCTCCCAGTCGCGGCCTTCGCGCTGGAAGTACTGCTCCATCGCGGCGAAGCTCAGCGCGATGCGACCGGCATTGCCGAACGGACGCAGGCGCAGGTCGACGCGGTGGCTGAAGCCGTCGGCGGTGACCTCGTCCAGCAGCTTCGCCAGCTGCTGGCCGAGCCGCGCGAAGTAGTCCTCGGCGGCCAGGGCGCGAGCGCCATCGCTCTCGCCGGCGCTTTCGTAGCTGTAGACGAGGTCGATGTCGGAACTGAAGTTGAGCTCGCCGCCGCCGAGCTTGCCCATGCCGAACACGACCAGGCGCACGGGGTGGCCGTCGCCGTCGTGGACCACCCCGTGGCGTTGCGCGAACTCGGCCTCCAGCGCGTCGAGCGCGAGCTGCAGGCACTGCTCCGCAAGCCGCGTGGTGCCGGCCAGGGTGGCGTCGACGTCGTCGAGGCCGAGCACGTCGCGCCAGAGCAGTCGGGTCGAACCGGCCTGCCGGAACTGGCGCAGCAACCGCGGCCAGTCGTGGCGTTCGTCGGCGGCAAGCACCGGCGGCGCGATCGGGGCGGCGCCGTCGTCGCCGGCCAGCTGCGCCAGCAGGTCCGGCTGCCGCACCAGCATGTCGATCGCGAAATCGCTGGCGACCGCCACCTTGCCCAGGCGCTCGGCCAGCCCGGCAACGTCACGGGTGGCCTCCGGGAAACGCGCCAGCGCGCGCTGGGCGAGGGCGTCGAGATCGAGGGACAGGGCCGGTTCCATGGCGTGATTGTGGCATCCGCCCCGCGTTCGACCGGCGACGGTGCGCAGGGACGGTCCCTGGGGGCAGGCCACAAAAAAGCCCGCTTGCAGTTGCCTGCCAGCGGGCTTTGCTCCCTCCCCCACGTCGGGTGCGGGGGCATCGTGAACGATTCGTTACCCGGGATGCACGCTGCAGCGCAAAACGATACCGCCGGGTTCACTAAGCCGCGGGCACCAACGGGGCCGCGGGACGCTCAGTCCGGGCGGGGCCCACGGCGCAGGTCGCGCAGGATCTCGCGCGCCGCATTGCGGCCCGGCAGGCCGGTGACGCCGCCACCGGGATGGGTGCCCGAGCCGCACAGGTACAGGCCGGGCAGCGCGCCGCGGTAGTTGCCCTGCCCCAGCAGCGGCCGCGCGCTGAACATCTGGTCGAGGCCGAGCGAGCCGTGGAAGATGTCGCCGCCGACCAGCCCGAACTCGCGTTCGAGGTCGAGCGGCGACAGCGCGCGGTAGCCGAGCACGCTGCGCGCGAAGTTCGGCGCATAGGCATCGACCGTGTCGATCATCAGCTTCGCCACGGTGTCGCGGTGCGCGTCCCAGCCGCCGTCCACCTGCGGGTGCACGTGCTGGCAGAACAGGCTGGCCACATGCTGGCCGGGCGGCGCCAGGGTGTCGTCGAGCGTCGACGAGATCACCACCTCCACGATCGGCGCCCGCGCCCAGCCCGGGTTGTGCGCCTTCGATTTCGCGTCGAAGTAGGCGGCCTCGAAATACTGCAGCGACGGGCCGACCAGGATCCCGCTCTGGTGGTGCGGCTGCAGTTGCGTGCCGGGCGCGGCGGTGAAGTCGGGCAGTTCCGACAGCGCCACGTTCATGCGGAACGTGCCCGAACCGCAGCGGTAGCGCTCGATGCGCTGCGCGGTGTCGTCGTCGAGGTGCTCGCGCGGCACCAGCCTGGTGTACAGCAGCTTCGGGTTGAGGTTCGACACCACGGTCTTCGCGCGCAGCTCGCGGCCGTCGGCCAGCGCCACGCCGACCGCGCGCCCGCCCTGCACCAGCACGCGTTCCACCGCCGCACCGCTGTGCACCTGCACGCCGCGCACCGCGCATTCCTTCGCGATCGCCTGGGTGATCGCGCCCATGCCGCCGATCGCATGGCCCCACACGCCGGTCTTGCCGTTGACCTCGCCGAACACGTGGTGCAGCAGCACGTAGGCGCTGCCCGGCGTGTAGGGGCTGGCGAAGTTGCCGACCACCGAGTCCCAGCCCAGCACCGCCTTCAAGGGTTCCGACTCGAACCACTGGTCCAGCAGTTCGCCCGCGGACTTGGTGAACAGGTCGAGCAGGTCGCGGCGGCCGCGCATGTCGAGCTGCTTCAGCTGCCTGCCGACCGACACCGAGCCGAGCCAATCGGCGAGCACGAACCGGTCCGACACGTTCGGCGGCGTGCGCTGCATCAGTTCGCGCAGCACGACCACCACGCGGTCGAGCATGGCGTTGTACTCGCCCAGGCGCGCGAGGTCGCGTGGCGACCACTGCTGCAGCGACGCCGCGGTGTGTTCGCCGCCGAGGCGGAACGCGCGGCCATCCGGCAATGGCAGGAAATTCGCGTACGGCCGCTCGACCACGCGCAGGCCGTGCTCGGCCAGGCGCAGCTCGCGGATCACTTTCGGGTTGAGCAGGCTGACGGTGTAGCTGGCGACCGAGTTGCGGAAGCCCGGATGGAACTCCTCGGTGACCGCGGCGCCGCCGACCACGCCGCGGCGTTCGAGCACCGTCACCTTCAGCCCGGTTGCGGCGAGGTAGGCGGCGCAGACGAGGCCGTTGTGGCCGCCGCCGATGATCAGGACATCGCTATCGCTCGAGTTCGCCACGTATCCGGTCCGCCGTCGCCAGGTCGGTCGATGATCCCCGGCCGCATGCGAAAACGGAAGCCCGGCCGGTGCTCAGCGGCGGGGCCCGGCGACCGGCAACAGCCGCTCGACCGCGTCAGCCAGGCGGCGGGCGGCGTCCGGGCGCCCCAGCGCGGCGGCGGCACGCGCCGCGTCGGGCAGGCGCGTGGGCGATGCGAAGGCCTCGTGCAGCACCGCCGACAGCGTCTCCGGCGTGAGCTCGGCTTCCGGTACGTGCCAGCCCACGCCGGCCTGCGCCAGCGTTTCGGCGTTGCGCCGCTGCTCCTCGCGCGCGCCGCCATGCGGCAGCGGCACGAACACCGCCGGCCGGCCGATGGTGAGCAGGTCGGCGGCGGTGGTCGCGCCGGCGCGGGTGACGACGAGGTGCGCCGCGCGCAGGCGTTCGCCCATGTCGTCGAAGAACGGGCGCACCTCGGCATCGAGGCCGGCGGCGCGCAGTTGCCCGGCGATGGCGTCGGCGTCCTCGCCCTTGTACTGCAGCGACACCTGCAGGCGCCGTCGCAGGCCTTCCGGCAACGCCAGCAGCGCCGGCGGCACCACGCGACCGAACACCGCCGCGCTCTGGCTGCCGCCGACCACCAGCAGGCGCAGCGGCAAGCCGTCGCCGAGCGGCGGGTAGTCACCGCGCGCATCGAGGATCGACTGCCGTACCGGGTTGCCGGTCTCGACGATCCGGGCGGCATCGAATCCGTCGGCGCCCGCCACCGACGGGAACGAGATGGCCAGCGCGTCGGCGAAGCGCAGCAACTGCCGGTTGGCCTTGCTCAGGCGCGTCGCCTGCTCGTGCAGCAGCAGGGGCAGGCCCAGCGACTTCGCGACCAGCGCCGGCGCGAAGCTCGGATAGCCGCCGAAGCCGACCACCAGCGCCACCTTGCGCCGCTTGAGGTCGGCGCGCGAAGCCAGCACACCACGCAGGATCACCAGCGCCGCCTTCGCCTTCGCCACGAGGCCGCCTTCGAGCGAACTGGCCGGCAACACCACGTGCGGGATGCCGGCCAGCGCCTTGTCGTACTGGGCGCCGCGCCGTTCGGTGTGGATCACCACCTCATGCCCGCGCGCCATCAGTTCGCGTGCCAGGGCCTCGGCGGGGAACAGGTGCCCCCCGGTGCCGCCGGCGGCGAGCGCGATGGTGGCGCGGGGGACGGGGGCGGCGGACTGGGGCATCGAGGCGCAGGCGGGACGGGGACCGGGCACGCATTATGGAGCGGTTGCGTCGCGCCTCAGCCGGCCCCCTCGAAGAACGCGAGCTTGCGCGCCTTCGGCAGGCGCTTGAGCTGCGATTCGGCGCGCGACGCGGCGGCGCGATCGGGGAAGGAACGGCGCGCGAGCAGCCGCAGCGGTCCGCGCCCGCGCGTGTAGCGGGCGCCTGCGCCCGCGGCGTGCAGCCGCAGGCGCGCCTCGGGGTCGAGGGCGATCCCGGCGTACCAGGTGCCGTCGCCGCATTCGAGCAGGTACAGCCACCACGGGGCGGGGACGTCGGCCATGCGCGGATTCTCGCGCGACGGCGCTTGACGCGCGACCCCGGCCACCGGCCGCGCGCCGGCTCAGCGCAGCAGGTTCGGGCGGCTGTCGTACCACTCGCGCGCGTTGCGCAGGTGCAGCTTGCGCTGCTCGCCCCTGAGCTCGACGCCGACGCCCAGCTTGCCCCAGGCCGCGTACAGGTCGCCGCTGCGGTCGTTGCCGCTCAGGCGCAGGCGCGCGTCGACCTTGAATCGGTCGTTGGCGGCTTGCACGCGGTCGAGCACGAGGGTGTTGCCGCGCCACTGCCAGCGGCCGTCGACCGTGGCCTGGCCGACGTCGACGACCTTGCCGACCCACTCGGGGAACTCGGTGCGGTCGGCGAAGATGGCCAGCAGGAAGCCGATGTCCTTCATCGTCGCGTGCAGGCGGCCGCCCGCCGAAGGCGGCTGCTTCCACGCGACATGGCCGCCGGCGAGGTCGAGCGTCGCCCACCAGCCGGACCGCGACACGCCGCCACGCTCGGTGAAGGCAACGTTGCGCAGCGAGACGCGGGTGCCCCCCAGGTCGAAGTTGCCGTGCTCGAGGTTGCCGCGGCGCAGCCGGCCATCGATGGCCACGTCGCCGCGCAGCTCGATGCCCGCCACCGCGAGCCGGGCCTGGCGGCCATCGACGCGCAGGGTGCCCTCGCCGACTTCGCCCGCGCCATCCACGCGCAGGTCGCCGGTCAGCGTGCCGCTGCCGCCGGCGAAGCGCAGCTTGTCGTTGGGCAGGTAGGGATTGAACCGGGCGAGGTCGGGAATGCGCGCACCGTTGAAGCGGATCCGCGCCTGCGACGATTCGCGCATGCGGTCGAGGCGCGCGTCGGAAACCAGGTCGACGCGCAGGTCGTTGCCTTCGACGTAGGGCTTTGATGGCGCGCTGCCCGGGGCCACGCCGAAACGCTGCATCGCCACGTTGACGCGCGAAAGCGCCTGGCCGTCCGCGCCCGCCTCGATCACCGCATCGGCCTGCGCACGTCCGCTGAAGCGGTTGCCGAGCACGTCGGCATGCGCCTCGACGTCGCGCACCTGCAGCCGGCTGCCGTCCACCAGCCGTCCGTCCGCCAGCTTCAGGTCCGCCTGCACCGTGCCGCTGCCTTCCAGCGCCAGCCAGTCCGCCTGCGTGAACAGCCGGACCAGCGCCCCGATCGACGGGACATGCCAGAGGCCGCGCGCGGTCCCGGTGGCCTGCATCAGCCGCTGGCGCCAGTCCTGCAGCGGCAGCGCGCGCCCGGGCAGCTGCACGTCGACGTCGAAGGACATGTGGTTGGGTCGTTCCGGCACCTGCGCGCGCAGCCTGAGGTCATCGCCCACGTCCAGCGACAGGGCCAGCGCATTGGTGTCTTCGGTCCCCGCGGGATCGACCGAAAGCAGCGGGGTCTGCACGCGCAGTTGCCCGCCCTGCGCCAGCTCGCCGTCGGCGAACGCCAGCTTGCCGGTGACCCGCCCGTCGCCGGGCACCGCCTCGAACCGGTAACGCCCGTCCTTGTCGAGCAACGAGCGCAGCTCGACCGTCCTGCCGTCGACGTCCAGCGCCGCGCTGAACACTTTCAGCTTCGCCAGCCCCGGATACTCCGACGACAGGTGCGAGGCCAGCGCGAACGTCGCGTCGATGCGCGCTTCGCGCAGCCAGGCCTCGCCGTCGAGCGAGGCCGTGGTGTCGACGAAATGCGCGGTCGACGGGAACAGTTCCGCCGGCCCGCCGCGGAACTGCTTGCTGAAGCCGACCTCGGCGGCACCCTGGCCGGCGATGGTCCAGCCGAACACCTCGCCACCCTGGATGCTGTCGCTGGCGATGCGGTCCATGCGCAGCGTCCAGCCGCCGGGACGGTGTTCGGGTGGCGGCAGGTCGCTGTCGGCGCGCGCGACCGACCCGGTCACCGTATCGGCCTCCACCCAGGGCACCCGGATCTCCTTGCGCAGCAGCGGCCACAGCGCGATCCGGCCGCGCGCCGCGTCGGCGTTCACCGACCACTGCGTGCGCCGCACGTGGCCCTGCATCCGCACCTCGCGCAACGCCACACGCCCCGGCCACCACGAATGGCCACCCTTCCAGTCCATCTGGAACTTTTCCGGCTTGCGGTTGACCAGCTCGTGCGCGTAACGCGAGTGGATGAAGGCATTGGCCGCGGCGAGGTACAGCAGGTAGCACGCCAGCAGCGCGGCACATGCCCACGAGAACCCGCGCGGCAGGCGCCGGCGGGAAGGT
>JAIUOJ010000126.1 GCA_020161335.1 Pseudomonadota bacterium | reverse complement strand
GCCTGCTGCTGGACGCGCTGGGCGCGGCCAAGGCGCATCGCCTGTTCGCGCCGCTGCTGGCCGCCGGCGGCGAGGTGGCCTGGTTCCATCCGACCCGCTTCGGCCGCATCTGGCAGCGGCCGTGGACCAACCTGCGCACGCATCGCAAGATCGTGGTGATCGACGGTCGCGTCGGCTACACCGGCGGCATGAACGTCACCGACGACCAGAACGAACGCGTCAGCGAGCACGCCTACCGCGACCTGCACCTGCGCCTGGAGGGCGAGGTGGTGCGCGAACTGCAGCTGGTGTTCGTCGAGGACTGGGCCTATGCGACCGGGCGCCGCGACTTCATCGGCGACGTGGCGCGGCAGACGCCGGAACAACCGGCCGGCGCGATCCGCGCCCAGGTGATCCCCTCGGGCCCGGACTCGCCGTGGGAGGCGATCCATCGCGTCCATGTCGGCGCGATCCATGCGGCCAGGCAGCGGGTGTGGATGACCACACCCTACTTCGTGCCCGGCGAGGCGGCGATGATGGCGCTGACCTCGGCCGCGCTGGCCGGCCTCGACGTGCGCCTGCTGGTGCCGCGCATGAGCGATTCGCTCCTGGTCACGCTGGCCGCGCGGTCCTATTTCGGGCCGCTGCTGGTGGCCGGGGTCAAGGTCTACGAATACGGCCCGCGCCTGCTGCATACCAAGTCGCTGCTGGTCGACGACCACGCGGTGCTGGTGGGCAGCGCCAACTTCGACCATCGCAGCTTCCGGCTCAACTTCGAGGTCTCGGTGCTGTTCGAGGACGCGACCATCGCCGGCCAGCTGGCGCGCCTGATCGAGGGCGAGCTGGCGAGCGCGCCGCGGGTGCGCCAGGGCCGGCGGCGTTCGCTGCTGGGCGCGCGCCTGCCCGAGGCGCTGGCGCGGCTGCTGTCGCCGCTGCTGTGAGCGGCGCGACCGGCGGCGCGCGGCGGCGGTCGAACGGCGCCCGGCGCGGCCGCCGCCAGCGGGTAGACTTGGCCGCATTCCACGCCGCGGAGCCTGTCCATGCCCTGGTTGTTCCTGTTGCTGGCGATCGCGGCGCTGGCGATCGCGTTCATGGCCTCGTCGATGGTGGTGGTGGTGATCTGCCTGCTGGCCGCGCTGGGGCTGATCGGCATCTGGGTGCTGGGCCTGCTCGCGCAGCGCGTGGGCAACCAGTCGCGCGACGACAGCATGATGCTCGACCCGCAGGAGCTGCGCCGCCTGCGCGAACTGGCCGAGGCCAAGCGCGCGCAATCCGCGACCGGCGAAGACGCGCGCGCGCCGTGAGCCGCGGCGGGCCGGCATGAGGGCCGCGGCGACGCAGCTGAGCGTCAACCTCAACAAGATCGCGGTGCTGCGCAACTCGCGCGGCGGCACCGATCCGGACCTGCTGCGCGCCGCGCACGCCTGCCTCGACGCCGGCGCCGACGGCATCACCGTGCACCCGCGCCCCGATGCGCGGCACACGCGCCACGACGACGTGCTGGCGCTGGCCGCGCTCACCCGCGCGCGCGGCGTCGAGTTCAACCTCGAAGGCAATCCGTTCGCGCCGCCGCGCGCGGGCTATGCCGGCTTCCTGCGCCTGTGCGAACTGGCGCGCCCGGCGCAGGCGACCCTGGTGCCGGACGGCGATGCGCAGCTCACGTCCGACCACGGGTTCGATTTCGCGCGCGATGCCGAGGCGCTGCAGCCGCTGGTGGCGGCGCTGAAGGCGCTCGGCTGCCGGGTCAGCCTGTTCGCCGACGCCGGCGCGGACGTCGCCGCGGCCGCGCGCATCGGCGCCGATCGCATCGAGCTCTACACCGGCCCCTATGCCGAGGCATTCGCCGCGGGCGAGGCCGCGCGCGCCCTGCCCGCCTTCGTCGCCACCGCACGCGCCGCGCAGGCCGCGGGCCTGGGCGTGAACGCCGGGCACGACCTCAGCCAGGCGAACCTCGGCGCCTTCCTCGACGCGGTGCCGGACGTGCGCGAAGTGTCGATCGGCCACGCCCTCGTCGGCGAGGCGCTGTACGCCGGACTGGCGGAGACGGTGCTGCGCTACCTGGCGCTGTGCCGGGGCGAACGCGCCGGCGCGGCGAGCTGACCGCTCAGGCCAGTTCCGGCAGCGCGAGGTAGCGTTCGAGCACCACGCAGAAGGTGTTGAGCGTGTGCTCGCGGCCGCGCACCGCGATGCGATACGGGCCGGTGAGGCCAAGCGCGTCCCAGCGCGCGTGCAGGCGCCCGGTCGTGACCCGCTGGCCGGCGCGATCGAGTGCGCCGAATTCGATCGACAGGTCGCCGTGGGCGCTGATCGCCAGGCCCAGGAAGTGGTGCCCGTCGCGATAGATCCGGGCCCGGGCCCGCACCTGGCGCGGCGCGGCCGGATCGAGCAGGCGCTCGCGCACCAGGCGCGTCATCTGGGTCCAGGACCTGGCGAGCCGGCCCGGGCCGTTGGCGTCGCGGTCGATCGCGCTCAGTTCCGAGGCGGTGGGCTCGGTGATGTGGGTCAGCATCGCGTGTCCTCTGCGCCGCCGGGGCGCGCAACGTGATGGAGGACACGGTTTGCAAGAAGCATGCCACCGGCGCGGCCCCTGCGCCCGCCCCCGGACCGGCGCGGGCGTCGGTTCAGGCCGCGTGGCCGCTGAGGCCGCCCGCGCGTGCGCGGGCCGGCGAGCCTGCCGGGGACGCCGCATCCGCCGGCCAGGCCGGCAGGTGCAGGTAGGGTTCGAGCACGGCGCAGAAGGTGTTGATCGTCTCCTCGCGTTCGCGCAGGAGGATGCGGTAGGGCCCAGTCAGGCCGAGGCCGTCCCAGTGCGCGGAGAGACGCCCGACCGGCACCGGGGCGCCACTCGGGCGCAGCGGGCCGAACTCGATGTGCAGGGCCTGGTCGCGGCCCAGCTGCAGGCCGAGGAAATGCGTGCGGTCGCGGTAAACGCGCTGGATCGGCGCGGGCGTGGCTTCCGGCGCGAGCCGCTTGCGGACCAGCCGGGTCAGCAGCGTCCACGAACGCGCCAGCCGCCCGGGGCCGTCGGCCACGGCGCGGATGGCGTCCAGTTCGTCTCCCGTCAACAGCGGGATGTTCGCGATGGTGCCGTCCGCCATGTCCCTGGCCCTCGTCCGTGTCGTCCGTGTCGTCCTTGCCCGCCGCCATCCGCCGCGGCGCGTGGCAGTGTAGCCCGCGCGGCATCGCCTCGCGTTCACACGACCGCGCGCGTGACGGACGCGGGTGTTTCGGCGCGTCCGGGCCCGGTCGCGCCCGGACCGCTATCGGCGCACGAAGCCGATGTTGGCCAGGCCGGCGTTCTTCGCGAGCGCCAGCACCTTGGCCACGGCCTGGTAGTCGCAGTCGCCGCTGGCATCGATCTCCAGCACCGGCTGGTGGGCCGGCGTCGCCTGCGCCTGCTCGCGCATCAGCGCGGCCAGCGTGTCGCGCGAGGCCGCCTGCCCGTTCCAGAAGGCGTCGCCGGCGGCGTCGATGCGCAGGCGGATCGGATCGGGAGGCGTCAGGCGCTCGATCGGCGGCGGCGCCGGCTGCGGCAGGGTCAGGTCGATCTGGTGCGACAGCGCGGGTGCGGTGACCATGAAGATGATCAGCAGCACCAGCAGCACGTCGCACAGGGGAATGATGTTGATCTCGGCCATCGGCGCTTCGCCGTGGCCTCCGCGGTTGCCGAATGCCATGACACGCCCCCTTGCGCCGGTGGAGTCGCCCCGACGCTACGCCGATCGACGACCTGCGGCAAGCGCCCCGCGCGGCGGCGTCAGGACGGTTCCGGCAGGGCCAGGTAGTGCTCGAGCACGGCGGCGAAGGTGTTGAGCGTGTGCTCGCGCTCGCGCAGGTGGATCTCGTAGGGGCCGGTCAGCCCGAGTTCGTCCCAGCGCGCGACCAGTCGGCCCAGGCACAGGCGCTCGTCGCTCTGGGTCAGGCGGCCGAACGCGATCTCCAGCGTGCCGGTCACCGCGACCGTCAGCACCAGGTAGTGGCTCTCGTCGCGGTACAGGCGGCTGCGCGGCACGCCGCGACGCTGCTGGCGATCGGACATCAGGCGCTCGCGCACCACGCGGGTCAGCTGCGACCACGACCGCACCAGCCGCCCGGGGACATTGACGGTCCGGCCGAGGGTATCGAGGTCTTCGACGGTGAGGAGCGGGATGCTGGCCATGGAACGAGTCCTGTTGCGCGGGAGCGGTGTGCGTTGGTTCACAGGTTCGCAGGTTCCGTGCCAACCCGCGGCGGCCGACGTACGGCGCCGTATCCGTCCGCGATCGGCGGCGCGCGGCGCGCCACCGGCCGTGTCGTCCTTCGCAATGTGCCGCGCTGCGTCACCCCCTGCCCCGGTCGAGCGGGTGCGCCGGGCGCCGGACACGCATAAAAAACGCCGCCCTTGCGGGCGGCGTCGAAAGTCTTGCTGCGGTAAGCGGCCGGCGCGCTGCAGGCGGCGCCGGGCGGTCTTGCGGTTAGTGCTTGACGAAACCGATCTTGTTCATCTGGGCGTTCTTGGCCGCGGCGAGCACCTTGGCCAGGATCCCGTACTCGGCGTCCCCGCTCATGTCGATCTCCAGCGTGGGCTGGTTGTTCGGATCGCGCTGGACCTCGGCGTCCATCATCTGGCGCAGCGCCGACACCGGGGTCGGGCTGTTGTTCCAGTAGACCGTGCCCGAGGCGTCGATGTTGAGCTTGATCGGCTCCGGCGGCTCGACCGTCTGCGGCGGCGGGTTGAGCGAACGCTGCGGCAGGTCGATGTCGATCGGATACGACACCTGCGGCGCGGTGACCATGAAGATGATCAGCAGCACCAGCATGATGTCGCACAGCGGGATGATGTTGATGTCGGCCATCGGCGCGCCATCGCCACCACCGGATGAAAAGGCCATCTTGCGTTCTCCCGGTCAGTTCTTTTCGCGCGCCGACACGAAGCCCACCTTGCGCATGCCCTTGGCCTGCGCGAGGTTGACCACCTCCGACACCGTCCGGTACGGCGTGGTGGCATCGCCACGCACGTTGACCGCCGGCTGCGGCGTCTGCTGCGCTGACACCGCCAACGTGCTGTCCAGCAGGTCCATCGTGATCGGCTGGTCGTTGAGGTAGAGGTTGCCGTTGGACGTGATCGCGACCGTGAGCGGCGCCACCGGCGGCGCCGTGTCCGGACGCTGGTCGAGGTTCGCCTGTGGCAGCTCGACCTTGACCTTGTGCGCCATCAGCGGCGCCGTGACCATGAAGATGATCAGCAGCACCAGCATCACGTCGACCAGCGGCACGATGTTGATGGTCGCATTGACCTTGTCGTGCCCGCCGTCACCACCTGAGCTGAAGGCCATGTCGTGTCTCCGTCAGTCTTCGGTCACGAACGCTCAGCGGCCCGCTTCGCCGACGCGGGCGCCGGTCGCGAAGAAGTCGTGCAGGTCGTGGGCGAAGGTGTCGAGCTTGGCGTTGACGCCGCGGTTGAGGCGCACGAAGAAGTTGTAGCCGAGCACCGCCGGGATCGCGACGCCGAGGCCGATCGCGGTCATGATCAGCGCCTCGCCCACGGGGCCGGCGACCGCGCCGATGTCGGCCTGGCCGGTGGCACCGATGCGGATCAGGGCGTTGTAGATGCCCCACACCGTACCCAGCAGGCCGACGAACGGCGCGGTGGCACCGACGGTGGCGAGCACGGTCAGGCCGTCCTCGAGCTTCATCGATTCGCGGGTCACGGCCTGGCGCAGCGCGCGGTCGACGAACTCCGAGCGGCTCATCGACTCGGCGAGGCGCGAACCATCGTGGCGCTGGTGGTGCGCGGCGGCCTGGGCGGCATCGAGCGCGACCTTCGAGAAGGGCTCGCCGGAGCGCTGCTCTTCCATGAAGCGGATCGCGTCCTGCGCGTTCGGGGTTTCCCAGAACGTGGCGACGACGCGGTCCGAACTGCCCTTGAGGCGGGCATGCTTGATGAAGTTGTAGATGATCCAGTAGACCGACAGCACGGACATCAGGATCAGCACGATGAACACGATCCAGTTGACCACAGTCATGTGTTCAATCAGGTTCGCGAAGCCCATCTGGGTCAGTGCCTGGGCGTTGCCGGCTCCGGCGGCTGGGGCAGCGGTGGTTTCCTGCAGCATGACGCTTACCTTCTAGATGTTGTTGAGTTTGGATTGGAACGGGTGGAACGGGTGAAGCCTGTATTGCGGCGCGGCCGCGGCGGGATCAGCCGCCGAGGTTGAAGTCGACCGGGACGCGGACGCGGCCGGCGGCCGGCTGGCCGTTGACCACCGAGGGGTTGAAGCGCCAGCGACGCGCGGCCTGCATCGCGGCCCGGTCGAGGTCGCGGTTGCGGCTGGAACGCTCGACCGCCACGTTGGTGACGTTGCCGTTGGCGTCGACGTCGACGATCAGGATCACCGTGCCCTCGACGCCCGCGCGCAGCGCGGCCGGCGGGTACTGCGGCGGGTTCATGTTCTTCGACGAGATGTCGACCGAGGCGCCGATGTCGGGCGTGGAACGCGGCGGTGCGGGCGGCGACGGCGGCGGGGCCGGGGTGTCGACCGGCGAGGGATCGTCGAACACCACCGGCGGTTCTTCCGGCGGCGGCGGCAGCGGGGTCGGCTGCGGCGGGACGAGTTCCTTGATCGGGGTCGGCTTCGGCGGCTCCGGCGGCGGCGGCGGCGGGGGCGGCGGCGGCGGCGGCGGTTCGATGATCACCACGCGGGTGGCGGCGTCATCTTCCTGTTCGGCCTGGGGCGGCGTCGCCGGCGCGAGCAGCAACAGCAGCGCGCCCGCGTGGATGGCCACCACCAGGGTGAATCCGGCGATTCGCGCCCAGTCCAGACCTTCGTCTTCTTTCCTGTCGGTCGTCGGCAAGCGTTCGGTCATGCGTTGAACTCAAGTCTGGCCGGACAGCCGCGTCCGGGGTCGTGTCGTGCCGCCGCCGTTTCGGCGACGGGAACTTCCAAGCTTATACCAATCCTCCGGCGCGTGACCAACCCGGTCCGGGTCGATGCGCGCGTGCCGCTAGTTGGTCCTGGCCAGGATCCGTCTTGCATCCTCCGGCGTGCGGACGCCCTTGTCCAGCGCTTGTTGCGCCGCCTGCTTGGCCTCCGGCAGACGGCCTTCGTTGGCCAGCACCTTGGCTAGGTTCAGGTAGGTCTCGCCGCGCTCGTCGAGGGGCGCGGCCTTGCGGTAGGCCTCAATCGCCGGCTCGACCTGCGGCGGGTCGGAGAAGTAGTACGCCTGCGCCAGCGCCACGTACACCTTCTGGTCGGGCTTGAGGATGCCCTTCTGCAGGCCTTCCTGGATCACGGCGATCGCCTTGGGATAGCCGTCGTCGCTGTTGAAGTACAACGACATCAGGTTGCGGTAGTCGCGGTCCTCGGTCAGTTCACCGGCGGCGCGCAGTTTCTCGTACACCGCGGCGGCCTTGTCGTACTGCTCGGCCTGCAGGTAGGTGGCGGCGAGGTTGAGCTGCGAGCGCTTGTCGCCCGGGGTCTTGGCCGCGACCTGTTCGGCGAGCCGCGTCGCTTCGGCCGCCTGGCCGGACTCGGCATAGGCGGCCATCAGCAGCTGCAGCCATTGCGGGTTGGGGTCGGGGGTGGCGTCGACCAGCGGCTTGAGCACCGCGATCGCCTCCGGGTAGCGCTCCAGCCGCAGCAGCAGGTTGCCCTTGAGCACGAGCTGGTTGGGGTCCTGCGACTTGGTCTCGGCCAGCAGGCGGTCGAGCGTGGCCAGCGCCTCGGCGTACTTCTCGTCCTGCATCTGCAGCTGGGCGACGATGAACATCACCTCGTAGTGGTCGTTGTTGTTCAGGCCGTTGAACTCGAGCGCGCGCTGCAGGTAGCCCATTGCCTCGGCCTGGTCCTCGCCGGAGAGCAGCATCGAGCCGACGAGGCGCGCCGCCATCGCCTTGTCGTAGTCATTGGCGTCGGCGCTGGCCATGATCTCCTCGGCGAGCGGACGCGCCTTGGCGAGGTCTTCGTCCTCGTAGGCCTTGAACAGGGCCTGCAGCTTCGAGGTCATCTTCGAGGAGGGCTTCGCCGCCGGCTCCTGGCGCGTCGCCTCCGGATAGCGCACTTCGGCCTTGGCGGCGCCGCCCTTGCTGGCGCGCGCCGCGCGCCGCTCCTCCGCTCGCGAGCTCGCGGTCTGGGCGAGGGCGGCGGTGGTCGCCAGCATCAGCCCCGCGGCAATGGCCGTGGTCAGCAGGCGGGTTGGAAGGCGGGGTGTGCGCATGGGAATCACCTGGTGTCGTCGGCCGCGCGGGGCGGCATGAGGGCGGGGATGGTAGGGGATCGGGTCGGAAACGGGAACGCGCGGTCGTCAGCCGCACTGTGGCCGGCGGCCGGCGGCGCGCGCCTGCTCGTAGACCGGCAGCAGCTGGTTCGCACGGGCCTGCAGTTCGGCGATGCGCGCCTGCGGATCGGGATGCGTCGACAGCCACTCCGGCGGGCGGTTGCCGCCGGCGGACATCATGTTCTGCCACAGCCCGACGGCGGCGCGCGGATCGAACCCGGCCTGGGCCATCATCCGCTGGCCGACGACGTCGGCCTCGGACTCCTGCGCGCGCGAACCCGGCAACAGGAAGCCGGTCTGCGCCAGCAGGCCGCCACCCTGGCTGGCCAGCTGGCCGTAGTTGCCGGCCAGCGCGCCGAGCAGCTGCACCGCACCGGCCGCGCCCATCTGCCGGGTGATGCGCTCGTCGTGGTGGCGTTCGACGACGTGGCCGATCTCGTGGCCGATCACCGCCGCCAGCTGGTCCTGGTTCCTGGCGACGGTGAACAGGCCGCTGTTGACGCCGACCTTGCCGCCCGGCAGCGCGAACGCATTGGGCTCCTTCTCGGCGAACACCGCCGATTCCCAGCGGATCGCGCGCTGCGACTCGGGCAGCTGCTGCACCAGCGCGTCGACCACGCAGCGCACGTACGCGATCTGCTTGCCGTCGTTGCTCAGCGGGCCCTTCTGCTTGGCTTCGGTGAAGGCCTGCGCGCCGAGCTGGTTGAGCTGGTCCTGCGAGACCGCGCCGACGTACTGGCGGCGACCGGTGGAGGAGGTGGTCGTGGCGCAGGCCGCAAGCACGGCGACGACGACCAGTGACAAGACGATGTGCTTCATGACGTGCGGCCAGCTCCCTGTTCCGGCGGAGTGTGGCGACGTTCGTCTTAAAAATTCGTCAATCCGTGACCCCGGTCGATGCCCGGTTCAGCGCTCCGCGCGCCGGCGCGGCCACGACCACGGGCCGACGCGGCCGGCCGGCGAACCCGGCGCGCGCAATGCTGCGGCGCCGCGAGGTTTCGCGCTCAGACGTCGAGGTTGGCGACCTTCAGCGCGTTGTCCTCGATGAACTCGCGGCGCGGTTCCACCACGTCGCCCATCAGGGTGCTGAAGATCTGGTCGGCGGCCACGACATCCTCGATCCGCACCTGCAGCAGGCGGCGGCTGTCGGGGTTCACCGTGGTGTCCCACAG
>JAIUOJ010000125.1 GCA_020161335.1 Pseudomonadota bacterium | reverse complement strand
CGTCACGCGCCCGTGCCGCGACACTCGCGGGCGTGGCGCACCTAGGGTCGATCCCGGCTGACGCCGCGTGCCCGCGCGCGCCTAGCATTCCGGTCGCGGGGTCCGGGGGGATCGCTCAACGGAATGAATCGATGAACGCCATTCGCTGCCTCCTGGCCGCCGCCGCCCTCGCGGGCGCGGCACTGTCCCCGTCGCTGCATGCCCAGCAGGTGGACTGCAACCTGCTCGATGTCCCCGTCCACCATCGCGTCAACCCCGGCTCGAACGCGAACCTGCTGACCACGTGGCTCAGCGAGGCCGAGAACGCCGGGGCGCGCTACGGCTTCACCGAGGATCGCGGCGCGCCGATCCGGGCCACGCGCACGCCGCTGCCGGGGCTGTCCGCGGTGCACCGGCTGTACAAGGCGCAAAGCGGCGACTTCGTGTGGATCGCCAACCCCGCCGAGATCGCGTCGGCGGTGGCCAACTACGGCTATGTCGACCAGGGGCCGAATTTCTACGCCTCGCGCACCCCGGTCGCCTGCCTGCAACCGGTGTACCGCTACCTCAAGGGCAACAAGCACCGGCATGCCTTCGGCGATGCCGAGCGCAATGCGCTGGTGGCCGCGGGCTGGGTGTCGGAGGGTGTCTCGTTCCATGCGCGGCCGGGGGCTGCGCCCGAGGTCGACACCCGGTTCTCGTTCGCGGTGATCCCGGACACGCAGAACGAAGTGTTCGCCGGCGCGCCCGCGACGCGCCACGTCGGCCGCGCGCAATGGCTGGCCGACAACAAGGCGGCCCTCGACCTGCGCTTCGTGCTGCATTCGGGCGACGTCACCAACTGGGGCGAACGCGACGAACCGCAGTACCAGGTGGCCGTCGCCGGCGTCGTGCCGTTGCAGCAGGCCGGCATCCCGTTCGCCTACACCCCGGGCAACCACGATACCCGCGCCGTCTGCGCCGGCGGCAGCGCGTGCCCCGGGGAGAGTGCCGCCGCCAACGTCCGCCTGATGCCGCTGTTCAACCAGTACTTCAACCCCCGCTTCACCGTCAGCGGGCGCATGGAGCCGGGCAAGGTCGACAACTACTACACCTTGTTCGAGGCCGGTGGCGTCGACTGGCTGGTGCTGTCGCTCGAACTGTGGCCGCGCACCGCGGTGGTCGACTGGGCGAAGACGGTGCTCGCGGCGCACCCGTCGCACAACGTCATCGTGGTCACGCACATGTACCTCAACGGCGACGGCACGATCTCCACCAGCAACGGCGGCTACGGCGCGAACAGCCCGAAGTTCCTCTACGACCAGCTCGTCAGCCAGTACGCGAACGTGCGCTTCGTGTTCAGCGGCCACACCGGGCAGGCCACGCACCGCACCGATACCGGCGTGCATGGCAACCGCATCGTGTCGTTCCTGCAGTCGATGCATTCGCAGTCCAACCCGGTGCGGATCGTCGAGGTCGACACTGCGGCCGACGAGGTGTCCAGTTGGATCTACGCTCCGCAGACCCAGACCCAGTACCCGCAGTACGACGCGGTGGTGGACGGGCTCGGCCTCATCCACTGAGGTGCGCGGCGTCCTGCGCGACCCCGGCGGTGCAGGACGCTGGCCGGGGCCGGGCTGGGGGCGCGAGGCGCGGTCGGGTGGGGCAGGGGCGCTTGCATCGGCCGGATGTTAGTAGTATTACTACTAACCATGAAACTCACCGACACCCAGCAGGCCATCCTCGGGCTGATCGCCGAGCGCATCGAGGCCGAGGGCGTGCCGCCCTCGCAGACCGAGATCGCCCGCGCCTTCGGCTTCAGCAGCGTCCGCGCCGCCCAATACCACCTCGAGGCCCTGGAGGCCGCCGGCGCGATCGAGCGGGTCCCGGGCCGGGCCCGCGGCATCCGCGTGCTGGCACCGGTGCCGGGGCCGCAGCAGGCGCTCGACCTGGCGGTCGGCAACGACGACGCGCTGCACCTGCCGGTCCTCGGCCAGGTGGCGGCCGGCCTGCCCATTGGTGCGGACATCGGCAGCGAGCAGATGGTGCTGATGGACCGCGCGCTGTTCTCGCCCGCGCCCGACTACCTGCTGAAGGTGAAGGGCGACTCGATGATCGACGAGGGCATCTTCGAAGGCGACCTGATCGGCGTGCACCGTACGTCCGACGCCCGCAGCGGCCAGATCGTGGTCGCCCGCGTGGACGACGCCATCACCGTCAAGCTGCTGAAGATCGGCAAGGACCGCATCCGCCTGCTGCCGCGCAACCCCGACTACGCCCCGATCGAGGTCCAGCCCGACCAGGACTTCGCCATCGAGGGCCTGTACTGCGGCCTGGTGAGGCCGAACCGTTGACCGTGCCGCGGCATTCCCTGACAGGCGCCGGCGCCATTGCCCGGCTGTCCCGCGCCGTCGCCGAAGCTAGTGTCGATCCGGGCGTCCGGGTCGCAGCTTTTGCGATGGGCGCCTGCAAGGATGCACTCAACCCGAAGACACCATGACAAGGACCAATACGATGGACGAGAACAAGAAGCGCGCGCTTTCCGCCGCCCTGGGCCAGATCGAGAAGCAGTTCGGCAAGGGCTCGGTGATGCGCATGGGCGACGGCAGCGTCGAGCCGACCGAGGTCATCGGCACCGGTTCGCTGATGCTCGACATGGCGCTGGGCATCGGTGGCCTGCCGAAGGGTCGCGTGGTCGAGATCTACGGTCCGGAATCCTCGGGCAAGACCACGCTCACCCTGCAGACCATCGCCGAATGCCAGAAGGCCGGCGGCACCGCCGCGTTCATCGATGCCGAGCATGCGCTCGACCCGACCTACGCGCAGAAGCTGGGCGTGAACCTCGACGACCTGCTGGTCTCGCAGCCCGACACCGGCGAGCAGGCGCTGGAGATCGCCGACATGCTGGTGCGCTCCAACGCCGTCGACGTGGTGGTGATCGACTCCGTGGCCGCGCTCACCCCGCGCGCCGAGATCGAGGGCGAGATGGGCGACCAGCTCCCCGGCCTGCAGGCGCGCCTGATGAGCCAGGCGCTGCGCAAGCTGACCGGCAACATCAAGCGCAGCAACTGCATGGTGATCTTCATCAACCAGCTGCGCATGAAGATCGGCATCATGATGCCGGGCCAGAGCCCCGAGACCACCACCGGCGGCAACGCGCTCAAGTTCTATGCCTCCGTGCGCCTGGACATCCGCCGCATCGGCGCGATCAAGAAGGGCGACGAGATCATCGGCAACCAGACCCGCATCAAGGTGGTCAAGAACAAGATGGCGCCGCCGTTCAAGCAGGTGATCACCGAGATCCTGTACGGCGAGGGCATCAGCCGCGAGGGCGAGCTGATCGACATGGGCGTCGACGCCAAGCTCGTCGAGAAGGCCGGTGCCTGGTACAGCTACGGCAGCGAGCGCATCGGCCAGGGCAAGGAGAACGCGCGCAACTACCTGCGCGAGAACCCGGACGTGGCGACGAAGCTGGAGGCGGAGCTGCGCGAGAAGTTCCAGCCGGCGGAAGCCAAGCGGGATGAAGACGATGCGGTCGCCGACGATTGATCGGCGCGAAGGACTTCGCGGCCAGGGATGGCCATTGTCTGGCAGCCCTCCCCGGGAACGGGGAGGGCTGTTTTTGCATGGGCAGCACTTCCCGGGAGAATAGCCATGACAATCAGGCCTGAGCCAAAGCCGATTGCCAGATCGACAGGGAAGCCGGATCGGCGTCGACGGGACAACAAGCGGATCCCGGGAAGTACGCCCTTCCTCAAACCTCATGAACACAGGAAGGGTCGGTGAAAGTGGATCGCAGGGGAGGCGCAAGCCCGCCTTGGGCGAGACAGCGCAGGCGAACGCGGAGAGGACAGCGGTGCTGGTTGGTTGCACCGAAGACGTGTCACCGGGTTGGGTGTCCCGGCGAGACCGGGCGTTTCCCCCGCTTGCGGGAGAGGGTTGGGGCGAGGGCACGCGCATGGCCGCGCGTGTCGACGCCATTGAATCGGTACCGATGCAGGCCGGAGCGCGGTTGATGCTCACGAACATGGAACCGCAAGGCATCGGCAACGGTCGGGTGATGTCGCTCGGCGTGCTGCCCTGGGCCCTTTGGCTCGTTTCCGGGATGGCCGTTGCACAGGAGGCGCGGATGTCGAAGATGGCGAAAGGCGAGTTCACGGTGGTGATGAAACCGCTGGTCCTTGAGAACGCGGATGCAGCGTCGAAGCTCGGGCGCATGTCGATCGACAAGCAGATCACCGGCGACCTGGTGGCGACCACCCAGGGCCAGATGCTCTCGGCAATGACCGACGTGCCGGGCTCCGCCGTCTACGTGGCGATCGAGCAGGTCACCGGCACGCTCGATGGGCGCCAGGGGTCCTTCGTGCTGCACCATCGTGGCGTGATGGATCGCGGCCAGCCCGGCCTGTCGGTGGCGGTGGTGCCGGATTCCGGCACCGGCGGGCTGGCCGGCATCCGCGGGGATTTCCAGATCCTCCTTGAAGGCGGCCGGCATGCGTACGAGTTCGAGTACACGTTGCCGGACGGGCAACAGGACGCGACCACGGAGGCGCGGTGATGGCGACCGGCATTGAGTTCATCGAATACGTACTGGAGCAGGCCGGCTTCGGGGCGCGGTTGACGCACAAGAGGATGTTCGGGGAGTACGCGCTGTACCTGGACGACAAGGTCGTGGCGTTCGCGTGCGATGACAGCCTGTTCCTGAAGCCGACGGAGGCGGGCAGGGCGGTGCTGCCGTCCGTCACCGCGGGCAAGCCCTACCCCGAGGCGAAGGATTACTACGTGCTCGACGAGTTCCTCGACGACACGGACCTGCTGCGACGCGCGCTGCAGGCGACGGCCGATGCGTTGCCGGCGCCCAGGCCGAAGCCTGCGAAGAAGGCAAAGGTCGCGAGCGCTGCGAAGGCGGCGACAGGCAAGCCGAAGCCGCGCCGGCCGGGTGCGAAGTGATCGACGCATGGTGACGCGACGCAGGCTGTTGGGGCCGTCGGCGCCGTCGCCTGCGGCGTTGCCCTCGATGGGCAACCCGACGGAAGGCGGTGCCGTGCAGGGCCTGATCAGGAGCTTCAAGGCCGTGCCGGGCCGGCGCGATGCGCGGGTGTCGATCCGGCCTGAGAACGCGGGTTGCCTGGCCGGCCTGGTCGCGGAAGACGCGACGGATCCGGGCACGATCTGGATCGGCGAGGCCTGGGACGGCGCCGAAAGCCAGCAGGCGCCGCTGGCGATCCCGGCGGCGGAGGACGCCATCACACGCGCCACCCCCTTGGTCGCGGGGTTCGGCGCACGGGTCACGACGCGCCTCGTGGGTGGCCAAGGCTGGCGGGCCGCCCGGTGAGCGACGAGGCGCCCACCGGTCGCCGCCCGCGCGCGCGGGTGGCGCCCACGCCCACCCAGCGCGCGCTCGGGCTGCTGACCCGGCGTGAGCACTCGCGCCGCGAGCTCACCCGCAAGCTGGCCGCGCGCGGGGTGGAGGCGGACGAGGCAACGGCCGCGGTGGACCGGCTGGCGGATGCCGGCTGGCAGGACGATGCGCGGTTCGCCGCGTCGCTGGTCCGCAGCCGGGCCAGCGCTGGCTACGGCCCCCGGCATATCCGCGCCGAGCTGGGCACCCATGGACTCGGCGCGGACGCGGTGGCCGCCGCCCTGGCGACCTTCGAGGGCGACTGGCGCGAGCAGGCGCTTGACCTGGTCCGCCGCCGGTTCGGCGAAAACGGCCCTGCCGACCTCGCCCAGCGGCGCAAGGCGGCCGACCTGCTGGCCCGCAGGGGCTTCGACATGGACAGTATCCGCGCCGCCACCCGCTTCGACCCCGGCGACCCGGACGACTGAAACGCACTGGAAACGGGCGACTTGAACCGGGCGGTTTGCTAATCTCGCGCTTTCGCCGGGTTGTCTGCTCTGGCCGTAGGCCTCATCTGGAGTGTCGCGGGACGGAACGGGCCCGCCTGCCAGTTCCCAGCCGGTTCCAGATGACCACGCCAAGCCCCTTCACGACTGCGCGGATCCGCAGCGATTTCCTCGACTTCTTCCGCGGCAAGGGCCACGAGATCGTGCCCTCGGCCCCGCTCGTGCCCGCGAACGACCCGACCCTGCTGTTCACCAACTCGGGCATGGTCCAGTTCAAGGACGTGTTCCTCGGCGCCGAGAAGCGCGCCAACCCGCGCGCGGCCGACGTCCAGCGCTGCCTGCGCGCCGGTGGCAAGCACAACGACCTCGATTCGGTCGGCTACACCGCGCGCCACCACACCTTCTTCGAGATGCTGGGCAACTGGTCGTTCGGCGACTATTTCAAGAAGGAAGCCATCGCCTGGGCCTGGGAACTGCTGACCGAGACCTGGAAGCTGCCCAGGGATCGCCTGCTGGTCACGGTGTACCACACCGATGACGAGGCCTATGCGCTGTGGCACGACATGATCGGCATTCCCGCCGAACGCATCGTGCGCATCGGTGACAACAAGGGCGCGCCGTACGCCTCCGACAATTTCTGGCAGATGGCCGACACCGGCCCCTGCGGTCCGTGCACCGAGATCTTCTACGACCACGGCCCGACCTATTTCGGCGGCCCGCCGGGATCGCCCGACGAAGACGGTGACCGCTACATCGAGATCTGGAACCTCGTGTTCATGCAGTTCGACAAGCAGCCCGACGGCACCCTGGTGCCGCTGCCGGCGCCGTGCGTCGACACCGGCATGGGCCTGGAGCGCCTGGCCGCGATCCTGCAGGGCGTGCACAGCAACTACGAGATCGACCTGTTCCAGGCGCTGATCCGGCACGCCGCGGAGCTGACCGGCACGGCCGACCTCGAGAACAAGTCGCTGCGCGTGATCGCCGACCACATCCGCGCATCCGCCTTCCTGATCGTCGACGGCGTGCTGCCGTCGAACGAAGGCCGCGGCTACGTGCTGCGCCGGATCATCCGCCGCGCGCTGCGCCATGGCTGGATGCTGGGCACGCGCGCGCCGTTCTTCCACAAGCTGGTCGGCACGCTCGTCGCGCAGATGGGCGAGGCCTACCCGGTGCTGCGCGACAACGCCGCGACGGCTGAGCGCGCGCTGCTGGCGGAGGAGGAGCGCTTCGCGGAAACGCTCGATGCCGGCATGAAGATCTTCGACGACGTCGCCGCGAAGTCCGGCGGCAAGTCGATCCCCGGCGCCGATGCCTTCCGCCTGTACGACACCTACGGCTTCCCGCTCGACCTCACCCAGGACATCGCGCGCGAACGCGGCATCACCGTCGACACCGCCGGCTTCGACGCGGCAATGGAGAAGCAGCGCGAAACCGCGCGCGCCGCGGGCAAGTTCGGCGGCGGCGTGCAGCTGCCGGCGGACCTCGTCGCGCAACTGAAGCCGACGCAGTTCCTCGGCTACGACCAGCTGCAGGCCGGCGGCCTGGTGGTGCAGGCGCTGCTCAGGGACGGGCGCCCGGTCGACGCGATCGACGCCGGCGACGAGGCCATCGTCATCCTCGACCGAACGCCGTTCTACGGCGAATCCGGCGGCCAGGTCGGCGACGCCGGCGAGCTGGACGAACAGGGCGTGCGTTTCCGCGTCGTCGACACGCAGAAGCTGGCCGGACAGTTCCACGGCCATGTCGGGCGGCTCGAGGCGGGCACGCTCAGGCGCGGCGACCACCTGCTGGGTTCGGTCGATGCCGCGCGCCGCGGCACCATCGTGCTCAACCACAGCGCCACCCACTTGCTGCACGGCGCGCTGCGCGGGCTGCTGGGCACGCATGTGGCGCAGAAGGGCTCGCTGGTCGCGCCCGATCGCCTGCGCTTCGACTTCTCCCACTTCCAGCCGGTCAGCGGCGAGGAACTGGTCGAGATCGAACGCCGCGTCAATGCCGAGGTGCGCGCCAACCATCCGGTCGTGATCCGCGAAATGGGCATGCAGGAGGCGATCGACGCCGGCGCGATGGCCCTGTTCGGCGAGAAGTACGGCGACCGCGTGCGCGTGGTGGCGATGGGCGAGTCCGTCGAGCTGTGCGGCGGCACCCATGTCGGCCGCACCGGCGAGATCGGCCTGTTCAAGCTGGTGGCCGAGGGCGGCGTTTCGGCCGGCGTGCGCCGCGTCGAAGCCCTCACCGGGCAGGCGGCACTTGATGCCGTGGTTGCAGACGAGCGTCGATTGAAGGATGCTTCGGGACTTCTCGGGGGAACCACCGTCGAGGTCGGCGACAAGCTGCGAGGCTTGCTCGACCGCCAGAAGCGGCTGGAACGGGAGATCGATGCCCTGAAGTCCAGGGCTGCCAGTGGCGCGACTGCCGACCTGGCGGCCGCTGCCGTGGACGTGCAGGGCGTGAAAGTGTTGGCGGCGCGTCTGGAAGGCCTGGATGCCAAGGCGCTGCGTGATGCGATGGACCGTCTGAGGCAACAACTCGGCGATGCCGTGGTCATGCTGGCTGGGGTTGGCGACGGCAAGGCGTCACTGGTGGCCGGCGTGGGCGGCTCCGCGAATGGACGCGTCAAGGCGGGCGAGCTCGTGGCCCAGGTCGCCGGCAGGATCGGCGGCAAGGGCGGCGGGCGGCCGGACATGGCGCAGGGCGGAGGCGTGGATGGTCCTGAACTGGGAGCGGCCCTGGCCGACGTCCCGGCCTGGGTCTCCACCAAGCTGAGCGCCGGGTGACCTGCTGAAACCGGGTGTGTGGACCATGACGTAGGTGGGTTGACCCGATGGCCGGGGGCCCACATGCTTCACGTTTATGAATTCGAATTGCCGCCACGTCTGCGACCCTGTCGCACGGGGGCCATTCGCCAAAGGGCCGCGGCCCACGGAGAGTTCCAGATGTTGATATTGACCCGTCGGGTCGGCGAGACCCTGATGATCGGTGATTCCGTGACCGTGACCGTCCTCGGGGTCAAAGGCAACCAGGTGCGCATCGGCATCACCGCGCCGAAGGACGTCGCCGTGCATCGCGAGGAGATCTACCAGCGCATCCGTCGCGGCGAAGGCGTGGAAGCGCCGCAGGGTTCCGAAGCCGGGCAGGATTGATTTGCCGCACCGGACGCGAGTCCGGTATCCTTCGCGGCCTGCCGAAACAGCGCTCCGGTGCTGCCAAGGACACGGAGACTTGCCCGAGAGGCCGAAGGGGCTCCCCTGCTAAGGGAGTATGGGGTCAAAAGCTCCATCGAGGGTTCGAATCCCTCAGTCTCCGCCAGTTGCAAACATGTCGTGTTCCGCGCCCGCTGCATTGACTGGGCAAACGCGGGTCCGGCATAATTCCGCTTCTGTCACGCGCCCGTAGCTCAGCTGGATAGAGCACCAGGCTACGAACTTGGGGGTCGGAGGTTCGAATCCTTCCGGGCGCGCCAGTCCAGAATGAAAGCCGGCCATGCGCCGGCTTTTTTGTGCACGTCGGATTGCCGGCCCGCCGCAGCGCGGCGGGCGTTCGCCACGGCGCGAAGCGGTGCTTCGCAGGCAGCCGCATCGCGGACTCCTCGTGTGCGCCGCTCGCCACGGGCGGCGGCTGTCCCTTCCCCCGCTCGCGGGGGAAGGTGCCGGAGGCGGATGGGGTCAAGCCGTGCGCCCCATCGTCCACCGGCTTTGCGCGTGCAGGCCCGCTCCACGCGTGTCGCCGCGGCCGCGAAGCGCCGCGCCTTTCGCCGTTCGACGTGCCTCAGCCGGCAGGATGCCCCGGCAGGCGCCGTGCCTTGCGCAGGCGCACGACCTGCA
>JAIUOJ010000124.1 GCA_020161335.1 Pseudomonadota bacterium | reverse complement strand
ATCGACCGGCGGGATGTCGACTGGCGGACACCGTGCTTCGTCCCATGGTTGGGCGGGCGGGTGGGCAGGCGACGATGGCAAGAATCGGCCGAGCGCGGGGTGGGGCATCGCACACGCCACGGGTCCCCGGTGCGGGGAATTGCCGACGGCCGCGTCAGGGCACAAGATTGGCGACAGGCATCCGAAGCAACGCGCAGGCCTGGCCTGTCCACGTGGTGCCACGACGTTGGTAGCCGAGGCGGACCCGGACAGGTCCCGCCGATCGCACGTTGCGCTCCCGTTCCCCGGATGCCGCGTGCCGCAGGGTGTTCGCGTCCGTCGTGGAAGACGGGCGACGCCCATCACGCCAGGGATCGACGATCCCGCCACGTTCCGGAGCCATCCGCCGATGCACGCCCCGTCACCCGATCCGATCCTCCCGCCCCTGTCCCGCCGCCAGGCCCTCGCCGCTGCCGGAGGCGCCGTCGTCGCCTCACTGGCCGGCGGTGCGGTGGCGTCCTCCTCCAATCCCCCACCACACAGGACCACCAGCATGACCAGCGGTTACGTCACCACGCCCGACGGCGTCTCGATCTTCTACAAGGACTGGGGCCCGAAGGATGCCCAGCCGATCGTCTTCCACCACGGTTGGCCGCTCAGTTCGGACGACTGGGACGCCCAGCTGCTGTTCTTCCGCAACCAGGGGTTCCGTGCGATCGCGTTCGACCGACGCGGCCATGGACGTTCCAGCCAGGTCGACAGCGGCCACGACATGGATCATTACGCCGCCGATGCGTCTGCGGTCGCCGAACACCTCGACCTGCGCGAGTCGGTGCACATCGGCCATTCCACTGGTGGCGGGCAGGTCGCGCGCTACGTCGCGCGCTTCGGCGAGCCGCAGGGCCGGGTCGCCAAGGCGGTGCTGATGAGCGCGGTGCCGCCGCTGATGCTGAAGACGGCGGCCAACCCCGACGGCCTGCCGCTGGAGGTCTTCGATGGCTTCCGCGCAGCGCTGGCGGCGAACCGCTCGCAGTTCTACCTCGATGTCCCGACGGGGCCGTTCTTCGGCTTCAACCGACCCGGCGCCAAGGTCATCCCGGGCGCCATCCAGAACTGGTGGCGGCAGGGCATGGCGGGCGGCATCACCGCGCACTACGACGGCATCAAGGCGTTCTCGGAAACCGACCAGACCGAGGATCTCAAGGCGATCTCCGTGCCCACCCTGGTCATGCACGGCGAGGATGACCAGGTGGTACCGATCGCTGCCAGCGCGATGAAGGCGATCAAGCTGCTCCGCAACGGCACGCTCAAGGTCTATCCCGGCTTCCCGCACGGCATGCTGACCACGCATGCCGACGTGATCAACGCCGACCTGCTGGCCTTCATCCGCGCCTGAGCCGCGGTCGCACGGCGAAACGCTCGCCGTGGGGCGGGCGTTTCCTGGCAGGGGTCTCGCGGCGGGCCCTGCCGGTCAGGTGGGCAACGTGGGGAGATCCCGCGCCCCGGATCACGTCCGGGATCGGGATAACGCAACGGCAGCCGCGCCTTGCGCGGGCCGCTGCGTCACTTCAACGCCTTGAACCGCAGCCGCTTCGGACCGGCGTCGTCGCCCATGCGCCGGCGCTTGTCTTCCTCGTACTCGCGGTAGTTGCCCTGGAAGAACTCCACGTGGCTGTCGCCTTCGAAGGCGAGGATGTGGGTGGCGATGCGGTCCAGGAACCAGCGGTCGTGCGAGATGACGAAGGTGTTGCCGGGGAATTCCAGCAGCGCGTCTTCGAGCGCGCGCAGGGTCTCGATGTCGAGGTCGTTCGACGGTTCGTCGAGCAGCAGCACGTTGCCGCCCTGCAGCAGGGTCTTGGCCATGTGCAGGCGGCCGCGTTCGCCGCCCGAGAGCGAGCCGACGCGCTTCTGCTGGTCCTGGCCCTTGAAGTTGAAGCGGCCGATGTAGGCGCGCGACTGGATCTCGACGCCGTTGATGTCGAGGATGTCGAGCCCGCCCGAGACTTCCTCGAACACGGTCTTGTCGCCTTCCAGCGCATCGCGGCTCTGGTCGACGTAGGCCAGCTTCACCGTCGGGCCGATCACGATCTGGCCCGAGTCTGGTTTCTCCTGGCCGGTGATCATCTTGAACAACGTCGACTTGCCGGCGCCGTTGGGGCCGATGATGCCGACGATCGCGCCGGCCGGCACGATCATCGACAGGTCGTCGATCAGCAGGCGGTCGCCGAACTTCTTGCTGACGTTCTTGAACTCGATCACCGCGTTGCCCAGGCGCTCGCCCGGCGGGATGAAGATCTCGTTCGTCTCGTTGCGCTTCTGGTAGTCGACCGACTGCAGTTCCTCGAGGCGGCCCAGGCGTGCCTTGCCCTTGGAGCGGCCGCCCTTGGCGTTCTGGCGCGACCATTCCAGCTCCTTCTGGATCGCCTTCTGGCGCGCCTTTTCCTGGTTGTCTTCCTGCTTGAGGCGTTCGTCCTTCTGCACGAGCCATTCGGTGTAATTGCCCTTCCACGGGATGCCGCGGCCGCGGTCGAGTTCGAGGATCCACTCGGCGGCGTTGTCGAGGAAGTAGCGGTCGTGGGTGACGGCCACCACGGTGCCCGTGTAGCGCGCGAGGAACTGCTCCAGCCACTCCACCGATTCGGCGTCGAGGTGGTTGGTCGGTTCGTCGAGCAGCAGCATGTCCGGCTTCTGCAGCAGCAGGCGGCACAGCGCGACGCGGCGCTTCTCGCCGCCCGACAGCTTGCCGATCTTCGCGTCCCACGGCGGCAGGCGCAGCGCGTCGGCGGCGACTTCCAGCTGGTTTTCCAGCGTGTGCGCGTCGCCCGCGGCGAGGATCGCCTCCAGCCGTTCCTGCTCCTTCGCCAGTGCGTCGAAATCGGCGCCTTCCTCGGCGTAGGCGGCGTAGATCGCGTCGAGCGCGGCCTGGGCCTGCAGCACTTCACCCACGCCTTCCTCGACCGCCTCGCGCACGGTCATGTCCGGATCGAGCTGGGGCTCCTGCGGCAGGTAGCCGACCTTGATGCCGGCCTGCGGGCGGGCCTCGCCCTCGAAGTCCTGGTCGACGCCGGCCATGATCTTGAGCACGGTCGACTTGCCGGCGCCGTTCAGGCCCAGCAGGCCGATCTTGGCGCCCGGGAAGAACGACAGCGAGATGTCCTTGATGATCTGCCGCTTGGGCGGCACCACCTTGGACACGCGGTTCATGGTGTAGATGTACTGCGACGACATGGGGGGCTCCGGGTGATGCGCTGCCAGGCCCGCACGGTTTCGTGCGGACGCAGGAGTTGGGCGGGGACGGCGCGAATTATACCGTGGCCGCCCCGGGCCCGGCCGCTGAGCGCTGTCTGAACCCCGGCGATGCAACCCGGGGCGAAGCTCGGCCGGTTCAGCGCGCTGTCGGCGTCGCGGCCGTAGGCTCGATGCCACATCCACCGGGCGAACGAGGGAGGGCGTCATGCAGCAGCGCAGAGGATTCGGAACGGCACTGGCCTTGGCCCTGGCGTCACTGGCAATCGCGGCGCCCGCCGTGGCCCGCGATGACGGTCGCGACCATCGCCGCGGCCACGCGTCGCACGGGCACCACGACCGCGGCTGGGACCGCGATCGCCGCTACGGCTACGACCGCCGGGACGACCGGCGCCATGACCGCCGATATGACCGACGCCATGACCGTCGCGACCGCCATGTCGCGTACGCCTACCCGCGGCGGCCGGTGGTCTACCACGCGCCGCCGCGGGGGCACTACGTCGCGCCGCCGCCGTGGTCGCGCGGCCGCTACGTCCACCACTACCAGCGGCCGGTCTACGTTGTCCGGGATTACCGGGGCTACGGCCTGCGCCATCCGCCGCGCGGCTACCACTGGATGCGCGACGACTACGGCGACTACCTGCTGGTGGCCATTGCCAGCGGCCTGATCGCCGACCTCGTGCTGCATCGCTGAGATCCCCGGCCACGCAGGCTGGACGGGAAGGCGCGCCAGGGGCGCGCCTTCCGCGTTCCGGAGGCCGTGGCGGGGCCGCCGGCCGCCACGGGGGCGGGTGGATTGGCCTCTCCGGGTACAATCGGGGCCTGCCCTGACCGTCCCGGAGTGCCGATGTTTCCCCGCGCCGACCGCATCGAAGGTTACGACCCCGAACTGGCCGCGGCGATCGCGTCCGAGAACCGCCGCCAGGAAGACCATGTCGAGCTGATTGCGTCGGAAAACTACTGCAGCGCCCGGGTGATGGAGGCGCAGGGCAGCCAGCTGACCAACAAGTACGCCGAAGGCTATCCGGGCAAGCGCTACTACGGTGGCTGCGAATACGTGGACATCGCCGAACAGCTGGCGATCGACCGGCTGAAGGAACTGTTCGGTGCCGACTATGCCAACGTGCAGCCGCACTCCGGTTCGCAGGCCAACCAGGCGGTGTACTTCGCGCTGCTGCAGCCGGGCGACACCATCCTCGGCATGTCGCTGGCCCACGGCGGCCACCTGACCCACGGCGCCAAGGTCAATGCCTCGGGCAAGCTGTTCAACGCGGTGCAGTACGGCGTGAACGATGACGGCCTGATCGACTACGACGAGGTCGAGAAGCTGGCGCTGGAGCACAAGCCGAAGATGGTCGTGGCCGGGTTCAGCGCGTATTCGCGGAAGATCGACTGGGCGCGCTTCCGGGCAATCGCCGACAAGGTGGGTGCGTACCTGTTCGTCGACATGGCGCATGTCGCGGGGCTGATCGCTGCCGGCGTGTATCCCACGCCGGTGCCACACGCGCACGTGGTGACCTCGACCACGCACAAGACCCTGCGCGGACCGCGCGGCGGCATCATCATCGCCAGCCGCGAGGGCGCCGGTGACAAGTTCGACGACATCACCAAGAAGCTGCAGAGCATCGTCTTCCCCGGCATCCAGGGCGGGCCGCTGATGCACGTCATCGCGGCCAAGGCGGTGGCCTTCAAGGAAGCGTTGGAGCCCGAATTCAAGGCTTACCAGGCGCAGGTGGTGAAGAACGCGCAGGCGATGGCGAAGGTGATCATCGAGCGCGGCTATCGCATCGTCTCCGGCGGCACCGAGAACCACCTGATGCTGGTCGACATGATCGGCAAGCCGATCACCGGCAAGGCGGCGGAGGAGGCGCTGGGCAAGGCGCACATCACCGTCAACAAGAACGCGGTGCCCAACGACCCGCAGAAACCCTTCGTCACCTCCGGCCTGCGCATCGGCACCCCGGCGGTGACCACGCGCGGCTACAGGGAGCCCGAATGCGTCGCGCTGGCGCACTGGATCTGCGACGTGCTCGACGCGCCGGAGAACGAGGCTGTCCTCGCCGGCGTGCGCGAGAACGTGACCAAGCAGTGCCGACAGTTCCCGGTGTATGGCTGAACCCCGGCGCGCGCCGATACGGTTGCTGGCCGGCGCTTCGCTGCTGCTGGCCGCGGGCTGCACGACGATCACGGCGACGGCGTCGAGGGGAGGCGTGTCCGTGGACGCGGAACGCCGCGCCGAGGCCCGCGTGCAGTACGTCCAGCGCGTCGGGTGTGCCGATCGTTCGACCGAAGCAATGGCGGTGGAGGCTGTCTACGGCAAGGCGGATGCGTGGGCGGACCGCCGCCGCGATCCCGATTACGTGCCGCCGGAGGCCGACTACCAGGCCCCGCTCGTGCGCTACCCGAAGTCGGAACTCGTCCTGGGCACCGCGGAGGCGGTGCTCGTGGTCATCTTCACCAATCCAGATGGAAGCGTGGCGTCCAGCGAGCCGGTGTGTTCCACGCGTGAAGTCTTCAACCGCTACGCGCTGGCGACGGTCGCGGACAACCGCTACGTGGCGGCGAGGGTTGGCGACGCCGGCGTGCGCGGCGTAGCATTCCAGACGATCATCTTCTCCACGTACGACTGACATGCACTGTCCCTTCTGCCAGCACCAGGACACCAAGGTCATCGACTCGCGCGCGTCGGAAGACGGCGCGACGATCCGCCGCCGCCGCGAGTGCGAGGCCTGCGGCGAGCGTTTCAGCACGCTGGAGACGATCGAGCTCAAGCTGCCGGTGATCATCAAGGGCGACGGTCGCCGCGAGCCGTTCGACGCGCGCAAGCTGCGCCACGGCTTCGATCGCGCGCTGCACAAGCGCCCGGTGTCGGAGGAGCAGATCGAGGCGGCGGTGCGCGCGGTGGTGCACCAGCTGCGCATGACCACCGAGCGCGAAGTGTCCTCGCGCCGCGTCGGCGAGTTCGTGATCGCCGAACTGCGCAAGCTCGACCACGTCGGCTTCGTGCGCTTCGCCTCGGTCTACCGCTCGTTCGAGGACATCACCGATTTCCGCGAGGAACTCGACCGGCTCGAGCGCGACCTGCCCGGCGAAGGCCAGCTGCAGCTGCTGGGCGGCGACGTGGTGCCATTCGGCAAGCCGGGCGAGAAGGGCAAGAAGCGCTGATGCCCGGTTGGCGCGGATGAGCAGCGGCTTCTCGGCCATCGATCACGCGATGATGGCCCGCGCGCTGCGCCTGGCCGAACGCGGCGCGTACACCACCAAGCCCAACCCGATGGTCGGCTGCGTGATCGCGCAAGGCGACGAAGTGGTGGGCGAGGGCTGGCACCAGCGCCAGGGCGGGCCGCATGCCGAGGTGTTCGCGCTGCAGGCCGCGGGCGACCGCGCGCGCGGCGCGACCGCATACGTGACCCTGGAACCCTGTGCCCATACCGGTCGCACTGGCCCGTGCGCGGAGGCGTTGATCGCCGCCGGCGTGGCGCGGGTGGTCGCGGCAATGCGCGATCCGTTCCCGCAGGTGGACGGCGCCGGCTTCGAGAAGCTGCGCGCCGCCGGGGTCTCAGTCGAGTCCGGCCTGATGGAGGTGCAGGCGCGCGCCCTCAACGAGGGCTTCCTGTCGCGGATCGAGCGCGGGCGGCCTTGGGTGCGGGTGAAGTTCGGCTGCAGCCTCGACGGCCGCACGGCGATGGCCAACGGCGATTCCAAGTGGATCACCGGCGACGCGTCGCGCGCCGACGTGATGCACTGGCGCGCGCGCGCCGGCGCGATCCTGACCGGCGCCGGCACGGTGCTGGCCGACGATCCCTCGCTCACGGTGCGGCTGGCCGATGCGTCCGAGGTGGTCGCGCCGCTGCGCGTGGTGCTCGACCCGGGGCTGGCCACCATTGCCCGCGGCCAGGTGCGCGAGGGCGACGCGCCGACGCTTTACCTGCACGCGCCCGACATCAAGCCACCGCGCGTGCTCGCCGCCGAACGCGCGGCGGTGCCCAACCGCGGCGGCATGCTCGACCTCGACGCGGTGATGGCGCTGCTGGCGCAACGCGGGATCAACGAGGTGCAGGTCGAGGCCGGCGCCACGCTCGCCGGCGCCCTGCTGAAGGCGGGCCTGGTCGACGAACTCATGCTGTACATGGCGCCGGTGCTGCTCGGCGATACCGCGCGACCGCTGTTCGCCGGGCTCGGCCTCAGCGAAATGGCGCAGCGCCTGCACCTGCAGGTGCTGGAGACCCGCGCAGTGGGCGAGGACCTGCGCCTGCGCCTGCGGCCGCAGCGGCCGCAAGCGGACTGAGCCCGCGCCGCGCCGGCGCGTCGGCATCGGGTATCGTGGCGCGATGCTGAATCCGCAAGCACGGGCGACATTCCAGGATCACTTCTCGGCGGTGGCGGACGCCTATGCCGACGCGCGTCCCGGCTATCCCGACGCGCTGTTCGACTGGATCGCATCGATCGCACCGGGCAGCGGCCTTGCATGGGAAGCCGGTTGCGGCAGCGGGCAGGCCACGCGCGGGCTGGCGTTGCGCTTCGAGCGCGTGCACGCCACCGATCCGAGCGCGGCGCAGGTCGCGCAGGCGCGGGGACCGGGCAACGTGGTGTTCGCGGTCGAGCCGGCGGAACGCTGCAGCCTGCCCGACCATGTCGCGGATGCGGTGTGCGTCGCGCAGGCGCTGCACTGGTTCGACCACGCCGCGTTCTTCGCCGAATGCGCGCGCGTGCTGCGCCCGGGCGGCATGCTGGTCGCGTGGGGTTACCAGGACCTCGTCGTGCCCGGCGCGCTGCGCGAAGCGGTCGCCGCGTTCGCAGCGCAGGTGGGTCCGTACTGGCCGGTCGAGCGCGCGCAGGTCGATGCCGCCTACGTCGGCTACGCATGGCCGTTCGCGGCGGTCGAGGCGCCGACGTGGACCCTGCACGCCGACTGGCCGCTGGCCCGCCTGCTGGCGTATTTCTCCAGCTATTCGGCGACGCGGCGCTGCATCGAGGCCACCGGCGTGGATCCGGTGGCGGTGCACGCGCCGGCGATCGCGCGTGCGTGGGGTGATCCCGCGGCGACGCAATCCTTGCAATGGCCGATGTTCGTGCATGCCAGGCGCGCGCCATGACCATCCGCTGGGGCATCGTCGGCTGCGGCAACGTCACCGAGGTCAAGAGTGGGCCGGCCCTGCAGCAGGCACCGGGATCGGCGCTGGTCGCGGTGATGCGACGCAACGGCGCGCTGGCCGAGGACTACGCGCGCCGCCACGGCGTGCCGCGCTGGTACGACGATGCGCAGGCCCTGGTCGACGACCCGGACGTCGATGCGGTGTACGTGGCCACGCCGCCGTCCACGCACCTGCCGTACGCGCTGATGGCGATGCGCGCGGGCAAGCCTGCGTACGTCGAGAAGCCGATGGCGCTGGACGCGCGTGAGTGCGAGGCGATGCTCGAGGCCAGCCGCGCGAGCGGCGTGCCGCTGTTCGTGGCCTACTACCGTCGCGCGCTGCCGCGTTTCCTGAAGGTGCGCGACCTGCTCGCCGGCGGTGCGATCGGCCGGCCGCGCCTGGTACGCGTGCTGCTGCAGCGTGGGCTGGATGCGTCCTGCGCAGATCCCGCGGCATTGCCCTGGCGCGTGCGCCCCGAGATTGCCGGCGGCGGACTGTTCGTCGACCTCGGCAGCCACACGCTGGACATCCTCGATTTCCTGCTCGGGCCGATCGCGTCGGTGCAGGGCCACGCCGCCTCGCTGTCGCAGGCCTATCCGGCCGAGGACACGGTGACGATGTCCTTCGCCTTCGCCAGCGGCGTGCAGGGCACCGGCGCATGGAGTTTCTGCAGCGAAGGCCGGCGCGACGAGGTCGAGATCATCGGTGATCGCGGCCGGCTGGCGTTCTCCACCTTCGGCGACGATCCGGTGCGGCTCGAGGACGCCGGTGGCGTGCAGGCGTTCGCCATCGCCAACCCGCTGCACATCCAGCGGCCGCTGGTGGAGACGATCGTCGCCGCCCTGCATGGCGAGGGGGAATGCCCGTCGACGGGCGAAACCGCGGCGCGGACCACGCGCGTGATCGATGCGGTGCTGCGCGACTTCCGCGCGCGCAACGCTGTGTCCGGGTCGGCGGGGGGCGGCGGCGGGCCGCTGCGGTAGAATGCGCGGGCCGGCTCCTGGCCGGCGGGGTCGGGATCGAGGTTCCGGTTCCAGTCTCCAGGCAACGTCTTCAGGGCGGGGTGCGATTCCCCACCGGCGGTAGGCGGCCCGTTCCCCGGAACGATCCGCGAGCCCGCGAGCGCTTCCGGTGGTGGCGAAGGCCAGCGGCGGAAGGTCAGCAGACCCGGTCGAATGCCGGGGCCGACGGTCGGAAGCAAGCGCTTCCGGAAAGTCCGGATGCAAGAAGACGCGCCGCGCGGCCCTGCCGTGCGTCCGCTCGCGCCCCGCGTTTTCTTGCGGATCCTTCCGCAAGCGCCCGTGCATCCCTGCAC
>JAIUOJ010000123.1 GCA_020161335.1 Pseudomonadota bacterium | reverse complement strand
CCGCGGCCGAGCCATTGCACGAGATCGAGCGTGAGCCAGTTGACCACGGTGGTGCCGGCGAACGCGGCGATGAAGCGGAAGCTGATCAGCGTGGTGCGCTGCTGGCTGTCGCCGGTCACCACGCCGCCCAGCGCCGAGTACGGCATCGCCAGCACGGTGTAGGCCAGCATCATCAGGGTGAACGTGGCGTAGGCCCACAGCAGCCGGCCGTCCGGGTCGAGGTCGGGCACGGTCCAGGTGAGCACGCCGGTGAGCGCCATCGGCACCGCACCGAACAGCAGGTAGGGCCGGAACCGGCCCCAGCGCGAGCGGGTGCGGTCGGCGATGGCGCCCATCAGCGGGTCGGTCACCGCATCCACCAGCCGGGTGACCAGCATCATCGTGCCGACCGCGGCGGCGGCCAGGCCCATCACGTCGGTATAGAAGATGAGCAGGAACGCGGAGATGTTGGCCCAGTACAGGTTGAAGCCGAAATCGCCGATGCCGTAGCCGGCCTTCTCGCGCAGGGGCAGCACGGCCCGGCGGTCGGCCGCTGGGGTCTGGTCGTGTGGCATGTCCCTCCCGGAGGCTGCCGGCGGCCGCGGGGCCGCGTCGCCCGGATGATAGCGCTATCAGCAGCAGCGCCCATGCTGCGCCGCGGACCGGTCGGCGCGCGGTGCCGGGCGGGTCTGTCAAGCCTTGTCCGCGCCGGTCGCGGACCCTACCCTGCGGGAGACCGCCTGGCCTGGCCGCGATGTCCCCTCGCTTCGTCCACCTCCACGTCCACAGCGAGTATTCGCTGGCCGACTCGACGATCCGCATCCCGGAACTCGTCGCGCGCTGTGCCGCGCTCGGCCAGCCGTCGGTCGCCATCACCGACCGCAACAACCTGTTTTCGCTGGTGAAGTTCTACCGGGCGGCGGAAGACGCCGGGATCAAGCCGATCGCCGGCGCCGACGTCATGGTGGCCGAGGGCGACGAAGCGGCCTGGCCGCTGACCCTGCTGTGCCGCGACCGCGAGGGCTACCTCGCGCTGTCGCGCCTGCTCAGCCGCGCCTGGATGCAGGGCCATCGCCACGACGGCGTGGTGGTGCGCCCGGCGTGGCTGCACGACGACCACGCTGGCCTGTTCGCCCTGGCCGGTCGCCACGCGCTGGGCGGGCGCCTGTTCGCCAGCGGCCGTGACGACCTCGCCGGCGCCTGGCTCGGCGACATGCAGCGCCTCTACGGGCAGCACTTCTTCCTCGAACTGACCCGCTGCGGGCTGGACGGCGAAGCCGACTTCAACGACTTCGCGCTGCAGGCCTCGGGCGCGCGCGGGATCCCGGTGCTGGCCAGCAACGACGTGCGCTTCCTCGATGCCGACGGCTTCGAGGCGCACGAGGCGCGCGTGTGCATCGCCTCGGGCCGCGTGCTCGACGATCCCAAGCGGCCGAAGGACTACGCGCAGGGCCAGTTCCTCAAGTCCAGCGAGGAGATGGCGACCCTGTTCGCCGACGTGCCCGACGCGATCGACAACACCCTCGCGCTCGCGCAGCGCTGCAACCTCGAACTGCGCCTGGGCAAGTACTACCTGCCGGCGTTCCCGGTGCCGTCGGACGAGACCCTCGACAGCTGGATCCGCAAGGAAGCGCGCGACGGCCTCGCCGCGCGCCTGGCCCGGCACCCACTCGCGCCGGGGCACACGCGCGAGAGCTACGACGCGCGCCTGGAACGCGAACTCGACGTCATCGTCGGCATGGGCTTCCCCGGCTATTTCCTGATCGTGGCCGACTTCATCAACTGGGCCAAGCAGCACGGCATCCCGGTCGGCCCGGGCCGCGGTTCCGGCGCCGGTTCGCTGGTGGCCTGGGCGCTGGGCATCACCGACCTCGACCCGCTGCCGTACGACCTGCTGTTCGAACGCTTCCTCAACCCGGAACGCGTGTCGATGCCCGACTTCGACATCGACTTCTGCATGAACCGCCGCGACGAGGTGATCGACTACGTCGCCGCGAAATACGGTCGCGATCGCGTCAGCCAGATCATCACCTACGGCACCATGGCCGCGAAGGCGGTGCTGCGCGATGCCGGCCGCGTGCTCGGCCATCCCTACGGCTTCGTCGACGGCCTGTCCAAGCTGATCCCGCTGCAGCCGGCCGATCCGCTGTCGCTGGAGGACGCGATCGGCAGCAGCGAGCGCGCGCGCAAGGACCCGTCCTACGTCGTGGCCGAGTTCAAGGAGCGCTACGAGACCGAGGACGACGTGCGCGACCTCGTTGACCTCGCCCTGCAGCTGGAAGACCTGACCCGCAACGCCGGCAAGCACGCCGGCGGCGTGGTGATCGCGCCCTCGCCGCTGAGCGATTTCTGCCCGCTGTACGCCGAACACGATGCCGAGGGCCGCGGACGCAACCCGGTCACCCAGTTCGACATGAGCGACGTCGAGGCGGTCGGCCTGGTGAAGTTCGACTTCCTCGGCCTGCGCACGCTGACGATCATCGACTGGGCGGTGAAGGCGATCAACGCGCGGCGGGACCCGGGGCCCGGGACCCGCCCCCTCGACATCACCGCGCTGCCGCTCGACGACAAGGCCACCTACCAACTGTTCGCGCGCGGCGACACGGTCGCGGTGTTCCAGTTCGAATCCCGCGGCATGCGCGAGCTGCTCAAGCGCGCCAGGCCCGACACCTTCGAGGACATCATCGCGCTGGCCGCGCTGTTCCGTCCCGGCCCGCTGGGCAGCGGGATGGACAAGCAGTGGTGCGACCGCAAGCACGGGATCGAGGACGTCAGCTACCCGCACCCCGCGCTGGAAGCGGTGCTGTCGCCGACCTACGGCGTGATCGTGTACCAGGAACAGGTGATGCAGATCGCCCAGGTGCTGGCCGGCTACTCGCTGGGCGGCGCCGACCTGCTGCGCCGCGCGATGGGCAAGAAGAAGGCCGAGGAAATGGCCAAGGAGCGCGCCAAGTTCGAGGCCGGCGCCGCCGCGAACGGGGTCGATGCGCGCACCGCGACGCAGATCTTCGACCTGATGGAGAAGTTCGCCGAGTACGGCTTCAACAAGTCGCACTCGGCCGCGTACGCACTGGTGGCCTACCAGACGGCATGGCTCAAGGTGCATCACCCGGCCGAGTTCATGGCCGCGGTGCTGTCGAGCGACATGGACAACACCGACAAGGTGGTCGGTTTCCTCGACGAAGCCAAGGCCATGGGCCTGACCGTGCTGCCGCCGGACGTCAACGCCTCCAACCACATGTTCGAGGCGATCGACGACGGCACCATCCGCTACGGCCTGGGCGCGGTGAAGGGCGTCGGCCGCGGCGCCTGCGAGGCGATCATCGAGGCGCGCGGCGAGGGCTACGCCGACCTCTACGACTTCTGCAAGCGGGTCGACTCGACCCGGCTCAACCGGCGCACGCTGGAGGCGCTGGTCCACGCCGGCGCGCTCGATGCGCTGGCGCCCAACCGCGCCTCGCTGATGCTGCAGTTGCCGGAAGTGCTGAAGGCCACCGACCAGATCGCGAAGAACCGCGCCGCCGGCATGTTCGACATGTTCGGTGGCGGCGGCGCGCCCGACATCCACATCGACCTCCCCACCTGCGGCGAGTGGCCGCTGCGGCAGAAGCTCGACGGCGAACGCGACACGCTGGGCCATTACCTCAGCGGGCATCCGCTCGACCCCTACCGCGACGAGCTCAAGGCGCTGGTCGGCCACGACCTCGGCCAGCTCGATGCGCTCTGGGCCAATCGCGGCGAGGAAAAGGGCCGCAGCTGGCGCCCCGAGACCACCGTGGTGGTCGCCGGCCAGGTGCTGGCGATGCGCAAGCGCGGCGATTCGCAGGCCTTCGTGCTGATCGAGGACGGACGCGGCCGGCTGGAATGCGCGTTCTTCGCCGAGGACTATTTCTCCAACGCGGCGCTGCTCACCCGCGACCGCGTCCTGGTGATCGAGGGCGGGCTGCGCGAGGACGAGTTCAGCGGTGGCTTCTCGCTGCGCGCGCGTCGCTGCTGGGACTTTGCCCAGGTCTGCCAGACCCACGCGTTGGGGCTCGCGCTGAAACTCGACCTGCGCGTGCCGGGGTCGCTGGAAGGCGTCGAATCGTTGTTCTCGCGCCACCGTCCCGGCAAGACCCCGCTGCGCTACGAGCTGCTGCTGCCTACCGGGGCCTCGGGCAAGCTCGAAGTCAACGGCGGCAACGGCATCCGCGTCGATGCCGACCTCCCGGCGATCCTGCGCTCGCTCCCCGGCGTGCAGCAGGTGCGGGTGGCGATGTCGCGGCCCTGGGCGAACTGACCGCGACACCGGCCTGGCGACGGCTAGTTCCCGAGCAACACGCGCAACTCCTTGTCGACCCGCGCCTGCGGGGCCACAAGCACCCAGAAGCCCGCCACCTCCTCGCAGCGCGCGACGCGGCACATCGCCTCCGAGTGCAGCGAGGCCTGCATGCAGTACTGCGCGATGCGCCCTGCGCATGCGTCACGGGCGTGTTCCCGCGCGGCGGCGTCGCCTGCCCCTGTGGCGACCGGCGCCTGGGCCGGCAACCGGTCCTGCGACGGCGCAAGCACGGCCTCGTCCGACGCGACGGGCGCGACCGTCGCCGCCTCGCCTGCCGCGCCGCATCCGGCGACGGCCAGCACGAGGACCACGGCCGCCGCGAAGCCGGCGCCGGGACGGATCATCGCGTCGGTGCCGGCGGCGGCACCTGCGAAGCCGCCTGGGACGACGCATCGCCGACCGGCAGTCCCGCCTGCTGCCACGCCTGCAATCCGCCGCGATACCAGTGCACGTTGCGATAGCCCAGCTGGATCGCACGCAGCGCCGCGTTGTACGAGCCCCAGCATTGCGGGCCACCGCAGTACACCACCAGCATGCGCGAGGTGTCGCCGCCGGTGGCTTGCCGCAGGTACTGGCCGAAGCCGCGCTGCACGTCGTCGTCGAACTGGCCGCCCTGCGCCGCGGGCACCACCGCCACCGCCCCCGGCAGGTGCTGCGGGCTGGCGTAGGCGTGCAGCAGCAGGACCTGGCCCTGGCCCGCGCGCAGGGCGCCGGCAAGCGCCTGCGTGGTGATCACGCGGCCGCCCGGGATCGAAGTCGGCGTCGGGCCGCCGAGCTGGTCGCTGGGCCGCAGCCGGGACGTCGCGGGCACGCCGAAATCCTGCGCTTCGCCGCTTGCCCCCGCCGGCACCACCGGATCCGGCGGCGACGTCGCGGGCGCGGCCCTGGTCGCGGCACGCGGTGACGACGTCCCGCCGCCGAAGCCGTCCTGCGCCGCGACCGGCGTCGCCGCCAGCAGCCACAGCGCAAGCGCCGGCGCCGCGGCAACGCCGAAGCCTGCCGCGCGGATCACGGGATGCGCTCCAGCTCGGTGGCATTGGACGGGTCGTGGTACGGCGCGTTGGTGCTGTAGGCCTGGCTGGGATCGGTGTTGTCCTGGAACACGCGGCTGCCGCCGTGGATGCTCGACTGCACGGTGCTGCCATCGGTACCGGCGTAGCTGTTGTACTCGCCGATGCCTTCCATCGTGCGGCGGTGGATGTTGTCGTTGGTCGCGCTGGTATTGGCGGCGACGGCGCTGTAGATGCCGGCGACCTCCTGGTTGGTGCGCATCCGGATTGCGTGGCGGTCGGCCATGCCGCGCGCGTTGATGATCGCCATCTGGCGGTTGTGCCAGTCGTTGATGCTGCGGCTCTGGCCGTCGTGGAAGCGCTGCAGGCTGGCCATGCTGCGCTGCTTCATCGCCTCCATCCACTGCGGGTTGGGGCGCATGGTGTCGGCGATGCGCTGGGTGAGCGAGAAGTCGAGCCGGCCGTTGGGCGCGCGCAGCGAGTGGATCGTGGCGGTGCCGGCGACGACGTTGCCCTGCATCTGCGAGAACGACACCGCCGCGCTCAGCATCTCGCGCATGTCCACGCCGTCCTTGGCATAGCCGATCAGGATGCGGCCGGCGTCATGCCGCACCTGCGCCTGAGGATTGGACTGCGCGGCCTGTGCCATCTTCTGCTCGACCTCGGGCAGTTGCTGGTAGTCGAGCACGCGCGCGCCGGGGCGTGTCTTCTGCACCGTGGCCTCGAGGAATTCGCGCGTGGACCGGAACGGCGCCGCCGGGCACGGGTTCATCTGGATCTCGGTGCCGGCCACCTGCCAGTTGAAGCCGGGCAGGATCTCCAGCGCGGTCAGGCTGTCGGGCGCGATCGCGCTCCAGCCGATCTGCAGCTGGTTGGCGACGCAGTTCGTGCCATCGTTCCAGCTCACGCCGCCCACCGTCTGCCAGCCGGCGGGCACCTCGACTTCGGCCGCGACCATCGGCTGCGCGAAGCCGTTGCGGTCGACGATCTGCACCGTCTGCAGGCGGCTCGTATCCAGCTGCGGCAGCGGCGCCTGCCCGCCCTCGCCGGCCGTCGGCACCTGCGCGTAGGCGCTCGCCCGCATGTCCGGTGGCGGCGCCCGGTCGTCGCCGGTGGGCGGCGCTGGCGGCCAGGCGCCGGCAGCGGCCTCCGCGGTCCCGCCGGCCGCGGTGATCTGGTCCTGCGGCGCATCGCCGGCGCAGGCGCCGAGCGCCAGCGCGAGCGAGGCGACCAGCAGGCTGGAAAGGTGATGGCGGTGCGTCATGGTCGGGTCCCCGGCGGGCGGAATTGCCCTGTCCCTCCCGAAGGCGCAGGACGCCGGGAAACCGGCTCACGCGCGTCGCACCCGCCCCGGTGAGCCGATCCGTCCCCGCTTTGCGCCTGCACGGGAGAACGCCCGGTTCCGGGCCCAGCAGGGGGAAGACGGATGTCCGGCAGCGCGCACCACCCGCCCGCCACGCGACGCGAGCTCTACGCCCGCATCACCGGCATCGCCGCCGAGCGCGACGTGTGTCGCGCCGAACGCCTGCTGCTGCGCGCACTCGCGCGGCAGTGGCCGGATGCCCGGCTGGAAAACCTGTTGCGGCAACTGCTGGGACGCCTGCCGCAGGCCTTCGCCACGGGCGCGGGGTCGGGGCCATGAGCGCCGACCTTCCCGCCGGCTACGAGCGCCTGCGCGCCGCGTGGTCAGCGCTGATCCGCCAGAGCCTCGAACAGCCAGGCGCGGGCGACCTGCCAGTGCCGCTTGACGGTGGCGGGCGAGCTGCCGAGGGCCTCGGCGGTCTCCTCGATGGTCAGGCCGCCGAAGTAGCGCAGCTCGACGATGCGCGCCTTGTCCGCGTCGATGCGCTCCAGCGCGGCCAGCGCGCCGTCGAGCGCGGCGACGTCGATGTCGCCGTCGCTGCCGTCGGCGAGCTCGAGGCCGGTCAGTGACACGCGTTCGCCGCCATCGCGCTTGTGCGCCGCGCGCCGTCGCGCGTGGTCGACCAGCACTTCGCGCATGACCCGCGCGGCCATGTGCACGAAGTGAACGCGATCCTGCCATTCGATGCGGTCCAGGCCGCCCAGCCGGAGATAGGCCTCGTTGACCAGCGCGGTCGCCTGCAGGGTATGGCCGGCGCGTTCGCCACCCAGTTGCCGCTGCGCGATCGCGCGCAATTCGGGGTAGACCGCATCGACCAGCCGGTCGCGGGCGGACAGGTCGCCCTGCCGCCAGGCCGCAAGCCACGTCGTGAAGTCCCCGTGCACCGCGGCGAGTCTAGCAGCGGTGCGTGCGCCGTTTGCAAGCGCGATCGTGGGCAAGCACGCGTGCTTTTGCTACGGTCCGGCCACCGGCGCCGGCGCCGGCCGGGGGACGCCACGTGAGCCCATCCAACGAAGCCCTGGTGCTGGACTGGTTCGAGCGCGCGCTCGACCAGCCCGCGCCGGCGCGCGACGCCTGGCTCGCCGCGCAGGACCTGCCCGACTGGCTGCGCCTGCGCGTGGCGCGCCTGCTTGCCGCGGAAGCGGGCCTCGACGGCTTCCTCGAACAACCGCCGGCCCCGCCCGAACCCGACGGCTTCCCGCAGCTGGGCGAGCGCGTCGGCAACTACCAGCTCATCGAGCGCATCGACAGCGGCGGCATGGGCGTGGTCTATCTCGCGCGGCGCGCCGACGAGGCCTACCAGCAGCAGGTGGCGGTGAAGCTGATCCGGCCGCTGCACCTGGGTGCGAACGCCGCGTTCCGCGCGCAGCTGATCGCGCGCTTCGAGAACGAACGCGCGCTGCTGGCGCGGCTGTCGCATCCCAACGTCGCGCGCATCCTCGACGGCGGCACCACCGCGTCCGGCCTGCCGTGGCTGGCGATGGAGCATGTCGCCGGCACATCGCTGGTGGACTACTGCGACCGCCACCGGCTCGACCTCGACGCGCGCCTGCGCCTGCTGCGCAAGGTCTGCGACGGCGTGCAGGAGGCGCACCGCCACCTGATCGTGCACCGCGACCTCAAGCCCGAGAACATCCTCGTCGGCGCCGACGGCGAACCGCGCCTGCTCGACTTCGGCATCGCGCGCACGCTCGACGCACCCGAGCCCGGTTCCGCCGGGCATGCGCTGACCTCGCTCACCGCGATGACGCCGGCCTACGCCAGCCCCGAACAGGTCCGGCACGAACCCACCACCACGCGCTCGGACGTGTACTCGCTGGGCGTGATCCTGTACCAGCTCGCCAGTGGCGCGCGTCCCTACGAGCTTGCCGGCCTCAGCCCGGCGCAGGCCGAGCGCACCGTGTGCGAGGCGCAGCCACGGACGCTGCGCGAGGCGGCGCGCGCCGCACCGATGGAGGACGCCGAACGCCGGCGGCGGCTGGGCGCGCTGGATGGCGACCTCGAACGCATCGTCGCCAAGGCGATGCACAAGGACGTCGAGCGCCGCTACGGGTCGGCGCAGGAACTCGCCGACGACCTGCAGCGCCGCCTCGATGGCCGTCCGGTGCGCGCGCACCCGGATTCGGCGGGCTACCGCTTCGCGAGGTTCGTCGGCCGCCATCGCCTCGGCACCGCGCTGGCCTCGCTGGCCTTGCTGGCGATCCTCGCCGCGACCGGCGTGGCCACGTGGCAGGCACGCGAGGCACGCCAGTCCGCCGACGACATGCGCCGCGTCAATGGCTTCCTGCTCGACGTGCTGTCGATGGGCGATCCGTTCGAGGGCAGCGGCGAGCCCACCCTCAGCCAGGCCCTGGACGGCGCGGCGGAGCGCATCGATGCGCATTTCCCGGACCGGCCGGACCTGTCGGCCGAAGTCCGCCTCGGGATCGGCTACGGCATGGTCAGCCGCTACCGGCTCGACCAGGCGCAACGGCAGCTCGAGCGCGCGTTCGCCGACAGCGAGCGCGAATTCGGCCGCGACGACGTACGCACGGTGCGCGTGGTCGAAGCGCTCGCCGGCCTGCGCCAGGAGCAGGGGCGCATCGCCGAGGCCGAGGCGCTGTACCGCGACGGCATCGCGCGCAGCGAACGCGCCGGCCTGCAGGCCGATCCGATCCACCTCTACCTCGTCAACAACCTGGGCATGCTGTACATGACCCAGGACCGCTACGCCGAGGCCGACACCTGGCTGCAGCGCGCGCTCGGGATCTGGCGCCGCGCGCACGCCACCGACGCCGCCAGCGCCGACCATGCGCGCTTGCTGTCCAACCTGGCGCAGGTGGTGCACGACCAGCAGGACTATCCGCGCGCCGACCGCCTGTATCGGGAGGCGCAGGCGGAACTGGAAACGCTGTATCCCGACGGCAACGGCGACCTCGCGATCGTGCTCGGCAACCGCGCGCTGATGGCCGACGAACAGGGCGACCAGGCCGGCGCGCTGGCGTTGTTCCGGCAGTCGCTGGCGATGCGCGAGCGCGTGTTCCGCGGCGACAACCCGAGCGTCGTCACGGCGATGGCCCAGGTGGCGCGACTGACCGCCGAGACCGGCGACCCCGCCGCGGCGCTGCCCCTGGCCGAGCAGGCCGTGGCGATGGCC
>JAIUOJ010000122.1 GCA_020161335.1 Pseudomonadota bacterium | reverse complement strand
CACGAAGACGGCTTCTTCCTCGGCCCGACGCTGTTCGACCGGGTGACGCCGCAGATGCAGACCTGGCGCGAGGAAATCTTCGGGCCGGTGCTGCAGCTCATGCGCGCGGACACGTTCGAGGAGGCGATTGCGCTGCCGACGATCCACCAGTACGGCAACGGCGTAGCGATCTTCACCCGCAACGGCGACGCCGCGCGCGAGTTCGCAGATCGCGTCGAAGTCGGCATGGTCGGCATCAACGTGCCGATCCCGGTGCCGGTCGCGTATCACAGCTTCGGCGGCTGGAAGCGCTCGGGGTTCGCCGACCTCAACCAGTACGGCATGGACGGCGTGCGCTTCTACACCCGCACCAAGGTCGTCACCCAGCGCTGGCCCAAGGGCGGCGCCGACGTCGAACAGAGCTTCGTGATCCCGACGATGCGCTGACGCGCGTCACCATGACACAGGCGTTCGCCGCCGACGCGAGCGCGACAACGCCCTGGGGAGGGAATGCTGCATGGCCAATGCCCTGACGAGGTTCTTCGCCACCGGACCGGACCTGCCCGTGAGCGGCGACCAGACCACGATCGACGCGACGTTCCGCAGGCACCGGCTCAGGGTGATGCTGGCGATCACGCTCGGCTATGGCGTGATCTATACCTGCCGCCTGGCCCTGGGCGTGGTCAAGAAGCCCTTGATCGACGAGGGCGTGTTCACGCCGGTCGAGCTGGGCATGATCGGCTCCGCGCTCTACTACGCCTATGCGGTCGGCAAGCTGACCAACGGCTTCCTCGCCGACCACGCGAACATGCGGCGCTTCCTTGCGTTCGCGTTCCTGATGACCGCGTTGTGCAACTTCGCGATGGGCTTGACCACGGCGGTGTGGACCGCGGTGCTGATCTGGGGGCTCAACGGCTGGTTCCAGAGTTTCGGCGCGCCTGGCGGCGTGGTCGCGATGACGGCATGGTTCTCGAACAAGGAACGCGGCCGCGCCTACGGCATCTGGAGCACCGCGCATTCGATCGGCGAGGGACTGACCTTCATCGGCGTGGGCAGCGTGGTGGCGTGGCTGGGCTGGCGCTACGGCTATTTCGTCCCGGCGCTGTTCGGCATCGGCGCGGCGGCGATGATGTACTGGCTGGTGCAGGACCGGCCACGCACGATGGGCCTGCCCACCGTCAACGAATGGAAGGGCGACCTCTACGAGGAGAAGGAGCGCCCGGACATCAAGTCGGTCCTCGGCCTGCAACTTTCGATCCTGAAGATCCCCGCGATCTGGGTACTGTGCCTGTCCGCGGCCACCATCTACGTCACCCGCTACGCCATCAACTCGTGGGGCATCCTCTACCTGCAGGAGGACCGTGGCCTGTCCCTGCCGATGGCGGGCACCGTGCTAATGGTGAGCACCGTTGCCGGGATCGCCGGCGCGGTGGCCTATGGCTTCATCTCGGACAAGTGGTTCGATGCGCGTCGTCCGCCGGCCAACCTGCTGTTCGCGGCCCTGGAAATCGGCGGATTGCTGCTGTTCTTCTACGGGCCGAACACGATGCCGGTGATGATTGCGGGCATGGTGCTGTTCGGCATGGGCCTGACCGGGCTGGTGACCGCGCTCGGCGGCCTCTTCGCCGTCGACATCGCGCCCAAGCGCGTCGCGGGTGCGGCGATGGGCGTGATCGGCATCTTCAGCTACATCGGCGCGGGTATCCAGGAATACGTGTCCGGCACACTGATCCAGGAGGGGATGACCCTCGTGGGCGACCAGCGCAGCTACGACTTCGGCCCGGTCATCTCGTTCTGGATCGGCGCGTCGGTACTGTCGATGCTGCTCGCGGCCAGCCTGTGGCGCACGAAACTGAGGGATTGAGGCAGGACATGGGCATTGATGCATCCGAAGAATTGAACGCGATGGTCGACGCGGCAGTGGCCGCCGGTGAAGGGCTGCTGCGGCACTACGCCAGGCTGTCCGAACTCGAGGTGCAGACCAAGGCCGGCCCGACCGACCTGGTCTCGATCGCCGACCAGGAAGCCGAGAACACGGTGCGCTCCCTGCTGGCCACGGCGCGGCCATCGTATGCCTTCCTCGGCGAGGAAGGCGGCATCGGCGGCGGCAGCGACCTCGCGCAGCGCTGGATCGTCGATCCGTTGGATGGCACCACCAACTTCCTGTTCGGCTGCCCGCTGTGGGGCGTGAACGTCGCGCTCGCACGCGAGGACGTCGTGGTCGCCGGGGTGACCTACCTGCCGGTGCTGGGCGAGCTGTACGTTGCCGAGGCGGGCAAGGGTGCGTGGCTCAACGGCCGCCGGCTCCAGGTATCCGCGCGCAACCTGCTCATCCGCAGCGTGCTGTCGTGCGGCATTCCATTCGCCGACAAGCCAGACCACCCGGTGTTCGCGCGCGAGATGGCGCTGCTCAGCGCCGAGGTCGCCGGCATCCGCCGCACCGGCGCCTGCGCGGTCGACATGGCCTTCGTCGCAGCCGGTCGCTGGGACGCGTACTGGGAGCGCATGACCAATGCCTGGGACATGGCACCAGGTGTACTGCTGGTGGAGGAAGCCGGTGGCACCGCGACCTCGGTCACCGGCGATGCCTTCGACTTGCACGGGCACAACGTCTGCGTCAGCAACGGCGCCATCCACACCGCGCTGATCGACCGCCTCAACACCGCGCTCTATCCCGACCCGGAGGACTGAGGCCACATGGGCACGCTGCCACGCCGTACCTTCCTTGCCGCCGGCGGCCTCGCCGGCCTGTTCGTCGCGATCCCAAAGGCCATTGCCGGCGTCCTGGGCTATCCACGCGCACTGCAGGGGCCGATGCTCGGCGCGCCGGGCCCTAACCACCTCACGGTGTGGGTGCGGGCCAGCGGTGCCTTCGAGGTACAGCTGGAGGTGGCCAGCGACCGCGACTTCCGGCGCATCGTGCAGACCGTCACGACCGTCGCGTCGCCGGAGGATGACTTCTGCCTCACGCTGCGCGCGGAGGGCCTGTCGCCCGCGACCGCTTACTGGTACCGGCTGCGCTACGACGGCCAGCTGGACCGTTTCCAGTTCCTGCCGCATCGCGCATACACCGCACCCGCCGGGGACGCCGCGTTCGCCGTCGCATTCGGCTCGTGCTGCCGGATCCAGTACGACGCCGACCAGCGCATCTGGAACACCGTGCGCGCACTGGAGCCGGACATGTTCCTGTGGTTGGGTGACAACATCTATGCCGACAGCGACCAGCCGGCCGCCCTCACCGACCTCTACGCACGCGGCCGCGTGGTCCCCAGCCTCGAACCGCTGCTGCGCTCGGTACCGCAGCTGGCCACCTGGGACGACCATGACTTCGGCTACAACGATTCCGACGGCCTGAGCCCGTTCAAGGCCGATGCGCTGCGCATCTTCAAGCGCTTCTGGGCCAACCCGTCCTATGGCCAGGCCAATGACCCCGGCGTTTACTGCAGGCAACACTACGGCGGCGTCGATTTCTTCATCCTCGACGGCCGCTACCACCGCGACCCCACCGAAGCACCGGACAACGCGCACAAGACCATGCTGGGCGGCGCGCAGAAGGCCTGGCTGAAACGCGAGCTCAAGGCCAGCACCACGCCGTTCAAAATCCTGGCGATCGGCGGCGGATGGTCGTCGGCGGAGAACGAGAAGGGCGGCGACTCGTGGGCGGTGTACATGGCCGAGCGCAACGAGATCTTCGACTTCATCCGCGACCAGGGCATCACCGGCGTGGTCTGCATCTCCGGCGACTCGCACATGGGCGAGCTCAACTGCATCCCCTGGTCGCATCGCGGAGGCTACGACATCTATGATTTCTGCTCCTCGCCGCTGGCGCAGATGCCAGCCGCGAAGCACACCCGGCAGGTGCCGGAAGTGCGCGTGCGCGACGTGTGGACGCGCACGGTCAACGTCGGCTGCATGCGTTTCGACCTGACCGGGGCCACGCCGACGCTCACCTACACGCTGCACAACGATCTGGGCGAGGCGGTGTGGGATCCGCTGGTGCTGACGCCCGACGACCTGCGCAACGGCGTGCGCACCTGGGACGCCAAGGCCGATCCTGAGGAACTGCAGCGCCTCGAACGCTTCAAGCGCGGCGGCGGATACTACGGCTTCGATCCCGCGAAAGGCTGGCCGGATGCACCGCACTACAGCGAATGAGTGTCGGCATCGATGGGCCGGCGCCGCGCCGCCGGCACCGCGGGAGCCGTCGCGCGGACGGCAATGCGGGCGACGGGCGCCTGCCCATCCACGCCATGGTCGCGCCGTGTCGTTGACGGCCACGCCACGACCGGTGTCAGCGGGCTGTCAGGCCGGCCGCGGCACCATCCCGGCCATGAACAAGACAACGACCAGCCTCATCCTCGTCCCGCTGCTGGCCGCCGGCCTCGTGGCCGGTGCCTCCGCCCTGCCCGCACATGCGGGCAAGGACAACCAGGCCGAAGCGCGCCTGCTGCTCCAGCGCGGCGAGATCCTGCCCCTGGGCCGGATCCTGCAGATCGTGCAGGAGCGCGTGCCCGGCGATATCATCGAGGTCGAACTCGACCGCAGCGACAAGCACGGCTGGGAGTACGAAGTGAAGGTGCTCGCGGGCACCGGCCGCGTGCTCGAGGTCGACGTCAATGCCCGCACCGGCGAGATCCGCAAGATCGAGGATGACTGATGCGCTGCCTCGTCGTCGAGGACGACCCTGACATCCAGGCGGATCTTCGACGGGCGCTGGAGGCCGCCGGTTTCGCGGTGGATGCCACTGGCGACGGCAGGCAGGCCTGGTTCCTCGGCGACACCGAGGACTACGACGCAGTGGTGCTGGACCTGGGGCTGCCCGGCCTGGACGGGTTGTCGGTGCTGCGCAAGTGGCGCGCAGGTGCGCGCGCGTTCCCGGTGATCGTGCTGTCCGCGCGCGGCGACTGGACCGAGAAGGTCGAGGGCATCGAAGCCGGCGCCGACGACTACCTTGGCAAGCCCTTCCAGATGGGCGAACTGATCGCGCGCGTGCGCGGGCTCACGCGTCGCGGCGCGGGACGAACCAGCAACGTCGTCGCGGTCGGCGGACTGCGCCTGGATACCACGCGCATGAGCGCGACCTTCGAAGGCGCACCGGCGCACCTGTCGCCATTGGAGTTCCGCCTGCTGGACCAGCTTGCGCATTCGCCGGAGCGGGCCGTGTCCGCGGGCGAACTCGCCGAACACCTGTATGGCGCCGCCGACGCCGGCGACACCAACGCCATCGAGGCCATCGTCGCACGCCTGCGCCGCAAGTTCGGTGCAGGGATCATCACTACCCGTCGCGGCTTCGGTTACCTGCTGGGCGATCCGCCTTGATCGCGCGCTCGCTGCACTGGCGGTTGCTCGCCGCCGCCGCCGCCGCCATCCTGGTCGCGCTGTGCGTGGCGTGGTGGTTCATGACCTTCCTCTTCGAACGGCACCTGGAACGGCGACTGGAGGACGAGCTCACGCGGGACGGCCTGCGCCTGGTCGCGGCCCTGACGCTGGCACCCGACGGCAGCCCGCTCATCGATCCTGTTCCGATGGACCCGCGGCTGCAGACGCCGGCAGGCGGCTACTACTGGCAGGCATCGACCCGCGCCGGCGCGGTGCGCTCGCGTTCGCTGTGGGACGCCGACCTGCCGCGGCCCGCCAGAGCGCCCGCCGATGACTGGACGCTGCGCCATGCCGATGGCCCGTTCGACGAACCGGTGTCCCTGCTTGAACGCGAGGTGGCGCCGGACGCGGGTGGCCCGAAGGTGCTGATCCAGCTGGCGCAGGACCGCGCACCGCTGACAGCCGCCCGCGACGAGTTCGGTCGCGAGTTGGCGCTGTTCCTGCTGGCGCTGTGGCTCGTGCTGTCCGCGGCGGCATGGCTGCAGGTCCGCCTGGGCCTGCATCCGCTACGCCGGATCCGCGGCGATCTGGACGCGCTGCGCGCCAACGCGCGCGCGCGTTTGCCAGAGGCACGGCTACGCGAGATCCAGCCGCTCACCGAAGCCATCAACTCGCTGGCCGATGCCCGCGAGCGCGATCTCGAACTGGCCAGGCACCGCGCCGCCGACCTCGCGCACGGCCTCAAGACGCCACTGTCGGCAATCGCCGCGCAAAGCCGCCGCGCGCGCGAGACCGGCGCGGCGCAGGCCGCGGATGGCCTCGATCGCGCCGTGGCGGCGATCCGCCGCACGATCGACGCCGAGCTTGCGCATGCGCGTGCGGCGACCATCCGCGGCGCACGCGGCGGCGACACCGACGTGCGCGGCGTGGTCGAACGCCTGGTGACCGTGATCGAACACACCGACCGCGGCGGGCTGCTGGCCTTTACCGTCGACGTGCCCGCCAGCCTGCGCCTGGGCGTGCAGGCCGAAGACCTGTCCGAAATCCTCGGCGCGGTGCTGGAGAACGCCGCTCGGCATGCGCGGCGGCAGGTCCGCATCGGCGGGACGGCAGGTCCGCAGTGGACGGTGATCGCGGTCGAGGATGATGGCCCCGGTTTCGCCGCCGACCGCATCGACGACATGCTCGCGCGAGGCGGCCGCCTGGACGAGTCGTCCGGCACCGGGCTCGGGCTGTCGATCGCGCGCGAGCTGGTGGAAGCCACCGGAGGCCGCCTGGTGCTGGCGGCATCGCCGCTGGGCGGGGCGCTGGTGCGTTTCGAGTGGGGCGCGACCTGACCGATCGTCGCGGGTACCGCGTCAGTCTGGCGCGGACGCGGGCGGTACGAATCGCGCAAGCGCCGCGGCGATGATCGCACGCGCTTCCGCCGCATCACCGAAGCCGTCGAGCACGACCGGGTTGCGTCCCTTCGGCAGGTCCTTGTAGACGCGGAAGAAGGCCTCGATGCGCTCGCGTTCGATCGGCGGCAGGTCGGCGATGTCCCGGATGGCCGCATAGGTGGGATCAACCTTGTCGGTCGGCACGCCGATGATCTTCTCGTCGTGCTCGCCGTCGTCGACCATGCGCAGCACGCCGATCGGTCGGAACCGGATCAGCACCCCCGGATGCAGCGGTTCGCGCGTCAGCACCAGCGCATCCAGCGGGTCATGGTCACCGGCCAGCGTGCGCGGCATCGAACCGTAGTTGGCCGGGTACGCCACCGGCATCGACTGGAAGCGGTCGACGCGCAGCAGGCCGTCCTCGTCGCCGATCTCGTACTTGGTGAAGCTACCCGCGGGGATTTCCACCGCGAGCAGCACTTCCTGCGGGGCCATGGCCGGTTGCGCGGCAAGGAACGGATGCCGGATCGATTCCCCTGCATGTAGCGACGGCGACAGCGGCTGCAGCAACGAAAGCACCAACAGCCACCGACACCATGTGAATCGTCCGGTCATCACTTCCTTCACTCCCAGCAACGGTCGGCGCGTCCGCCGAGGGTCTGCGCACGTGCGCAGGTACGTTCATCGATCCGGCCTTCGCGCGTCTCTTCGATGCGCTTGCCTGCAGCGCCGTCATCCACCAGGCTGAAAGCGTCGTACAGGCGGCCAGTCACGGTGCGCGCTTCGTAGCTCAGGCGATTGCCTTCCAGGCGCAACACCTGGAACAACTGCGTGTCCTCGCCGACAGGCGACATGGTCTCGCGAGCTTCGTCGGCGACGAGATACTGCTTCGGCCCGGCCACCGACACCGTGTAGACCGGCGGGCCGCCGCCATCGCTGGGACGACGCCCATAGACGTGGTCGTGGCCCTGCAACACCAGGTCCACCGAATGACGCTGCAGCACGGGCATCAGCTCGTCGCGCAGCACCTGGTGCCTGTCGTTGCGTGCCTTGCCACGTGGCGAGTAGAACGGCTGGTGGATCAACACCATGCTCCAGCGGTTCGGATTGCCTTCCAGCACCTTGTCCAGCCACTCGGCCTGGGTGTAGGCGGCGTCGAGGTCGAGTGCCGATGTTCCATCGATCACCGCGAAGCGGATGCCCTGGTAGTCGAACCAGTAGGTCGTCGGCTCCACGCCCGCGGCACCATTGCCCGGCAATGCGAAGTGGTGCTTCCACTGCTCGCCGAGCACGCGACGCTCCTGCGGCGTGTCCTCGTGTTCCTCGAAGAACTCGTGGTTGCCGGGCGCCGGGGCGAAGGCCATCGTCGCCAGCGGGCCGGTTGCATCGAACCACTCGCCCCACTCGTCGTCATCGATCGCTTCGCTGACCAGATCGCCTGCAAAAAGGACCAGATTCGAGTTCGATGCGTGGCGCACGGCCTCGTACATCACCCGCGTGACCAGGCTTGCGTTCTTGTTCTGGGTATCGCCGATGTACAGGAACTCCAGCGGCTTGCCCGCCGGTGCCGCGGTACGCAACTGGCGCCATGGGCTCCAGGTGCGGTCGCCCTGCACGCGCCAGGCGTAAAGCGTGCCGGCCTGCAGGCCATCGACAACGGCGTGATGGTGGTTCGCCACGCCATTCGCGGTGGCGAGTGTACGGGTCACTGCGGTCACCCGTCGCGGTGCAACATCGCCATCCCACTGGTCCGGCGATTCCTTGGCAACGGCGATCTCGACCACCGGCGCATCCACCGCGGCATCCGTACGCCAGCTCACCGAGAAGCCGGTCGAGGCATCCTGCATCGGGACTGCAACGATGCGGTCCGGGAAGCCCGTGGGCGCGTAACGGATGACTCCCTTCGGGACCAGCGTGTTGGGTTCGACATGGCGCGTGGCCTGCGGGGCCTCGGCCATGGCCGCAGATGCAGGCAACAGCAGCAGCAGCGTGGATGCCTTGAGAATCGCGAGCATGCGGACCATCTCAGCGTACCCCGCAGGCGGGCAGAGAAAGCGCGCCGGCGATGTCGCGCCAGTCGAACGCCACCATGCCCTGGTCGTCGTGCACCGCGTACAGCACGCCCTCAGGGAAGCGGTCAGACGCCGCCTCGTGCAGCCAGATGCCGTCGGTGTTGGCGACGGCCTTGCCCGCCACCGCGCCGACGTGGTCAAGCGTCTTGCGGTCGAACAGGTGGAAGACAGTCCGCCCCTTGCCCTGCTCGGTGGTGATCCACCAGCCGCCATCGCCGCAGTGCTTGAGCATGATGCCCTCGGACTGCGCCTTGAACACGTCGCGGCCGATCGTGCGTCCGCTGAACCTGCCGGCCAGGTCGTACACCTTCAGCTCGTTGGCATAGGTTTCGTCTTCCTCCGCGATCAGCAACCGGTCGTTGGTGGCGTCGCCCCAGATCGATTCCACCACGCGCAGGGCCCCCTGCTCGCTGGCATCGCCGAACGACGACACCAGGCGCGCCGACAGGCCGTCGCCCGCCGGCGCCACGGCGTAGCGCTTCACGCGCTTGTCGAGCTGCGCCAGCGGCGGCAGGATGTCCTCGCCGTGTGCGTCCTCGCCGGCCATGTATGCGTCGGTGACGTACACGTCATAGCCGCCATCGGTCTTGTTCACCCACAGGCCGTACGGCTTCACCAGGTCTTCGGCGGCAAAGGTCAGCACGTGCTTGAAGTCAGGCAGGTGCAGCACCTGCACCCGGTGGTTGTCGCGCTCCACCACGAACAGCAGGTCGTCGGCCACGGCCACGCCGTTGGGACGCTCGAACTGGCCCTTGCCGGTGCCTACCGAGCCCACGCTGCGCAGCGTCGCGCCGGTCTTGCCGTCGTACACGACCAGCTTGTCGGTGGCCTTGGCGGTGGCGACCACCCAGATCGCACCATCGGGCGCGGCCCACGCCGCCGGCGAATCGATGTTGTCCTCCGGCGTCATCGCGGTCAGGAACGCCTCGGTGACCTCCGGCAGTTCGCGCGTGAATGCCACGACCGGCTGGGCTGCCGGCGGCGTCGCGGCCGCAGGTGTCGCGGGGGCGGCGCCATCGGCGCACCCGGCCAGGCCCAGCGCCAACAGCAGGCTGCCGGCCAGGCAACCCACGGCGATCGTCGTCTTCATCACTTCTTGCTCCCGGGGACTCGCAGCGGAATC
>JAIUOJ010000121.1 GCA_020161335.1 Pseudomonadota bacterium | reverse complement strand
ACCCTGCCCTCGCGGATGCCTTCGACCAGCAGCAGGATCGCCGGCGCCACGAACAGCGCGATCAGGATCCAGTTGAGCACGCCGGCATCGATGGTCAACAGGAAGTAGTAGACCGGAATCGCCACGATCGCACCCAGCAGCACCAGCACCATGCGACCCATGCCCTCCGTGCCCGGCGCGGGCGCACCGATCCCCTTGAGCTGGTGGCGCCCGAACCAGAACCAGATCAGGCTCAGGATCATGCCGATGCCGGCGGCCATGAACACCACCTTGTAGGCCGGCATCGCCTCGGTGCCGAACACCTTGTCGGCGAGGATCCCGGTCAGGATCGGCGCGATGAACGCGCCCATGTTGATGCCCATGTAGAAGATGGTGAAGCCCGAGTCGCGGCGCTCGTCGCCGGTCGCGTACAGCTTGCCGACCATGGTCGAGATGATCGGCTTGAACAGGCCGTTGCCGACGATCACCGTGGCCAGGCCGAGCTTCAGCCACTGCTCGCTCGGGAACATGATCAGGAACAGGCCCACGGCCATGATCACCGCGCCCAGCAGGATCGCACGCTGGTAGCCGATGACCTTGTCGGCGACGTAGCCGCCGAAGATCGCCGCGGCGTATACCAGCGCCAGGTAGGCGCCGTACAGCTCGCTCGCCGGCCCCTGGCCGGACGCTTCGCCATTGTGGAACTGGGCCACGATGTACAGCACCAGCGCCCAGCGCATGCCGTAGAACGCGAAGCGCTCCCAGAACTCGGTCATGAACAGCATCCACAGCGGACGCGGATGCCCCATCACCTGCGCGAACTGCGGGATGGCGGCGCCGCCGGGCGGCTGCTCCATGCCCGGACCTGCGGGCTCGACGCGATTGGAACTCATGCGGTGGGACTCCCCCGGAAGATGGTTCGAACGTACTTCCGCCCATCCCGGATCCCGGGCATCGGCGGCGCCACGGCCGCGCTCGCGCCGGTCGTTTCGGGCGCAACGTTATCCCGGGAGCGCCCCGCTTGGGAACCCGCGCCCCCTGCCCGCCCTTCCCCGGGGCGCGAGGGGCGCGCCGTGGCCCGCGCCGGCCGTCCGGGGGTCAGCCGGCGGGATAGTCGAAGCTGGCGCCGGCCCCCAGCGGGATGCCGAGGGCCCAGAAACCGATCAGGAACGCGCTCCACAGGACCAGCAGCGTCACCGAGAACGGCAGCATCAGCGCCAGCAGCGTGCCCACGCCGCTGCCCTTCACGTACTTCTGGCAGAACACCACGATCAACGGGAAGTACGGCAGCAGCGGGGTGATGATGTTGGTGCTGGAATCGCCGACGCGGTAGGCAGCCTGGGTGAGGTCGGGCGAGATGCCCAGCTGCATCATCATCGGCACCATGATCGCGCCGATCAGGGCCCACTTCGCCGACGCCGAGCCGATCAGCAGGTTGACGAAGCCCGACAGCAGCACGATGCCGAACAGGGTCACGCCGGTGTGCAGGCCCATCGCCTGCAGCCAGTTCGCGCCCTTGATCGCGAACAGCGCGCCCAGGTTGCTCTGGCCGAAGGCGAAGATGAACTGCGCGCAGAAGAACGCCATGACGATGTAGTAGCCCATGCCGCCCATCGCCTTGGACATGCCCTGCACCACGTCGCGGTGGTTGCGCACGCTGCCCGACACGTAGCCGTAGACCACGCCGGGGACCAGGAACACGATGAAGATCAGCGGCACGATCGAGCGCATCAGCGGCGCAGCCGGGGCCAGCAGCGGGTGCGTGGCCGCCGGCACCTGGTCCGCGGGCGCCGCCCAGGGCGTGCCCGGCCACAGCACCGACAGCAGGAACAGGGCGAGCGTGGCCAGCAACGCGAACAGCGCCGCGCGCAGCCCCTTGCGCTCCTCGGGGCGCAACGGGTCGAGCGTGGGCATCGCCGCCGGGTCGCCGTCGACCGCGGTCGCGCGCAGGCGTGGCTCGATCACGCGGTCGGTGAGGAACCACGCCACCGCGACCACCAGGAACGACGACGCCGTGGTGAAGTAGAAATTGTTGAGCGGATTGACCTGCACGGCGGGATCGAGCAGGTGCGCCGAGGCCTGGGTGAGGCCGGCGAGCAGCGGATCCAGCGACGAAGGCACGAACATCGTCGCCGAGAACCCGCCGGACACGCCGGCGAACGCAGCCGCGATGCCGGCCAGCGGATGCCGCCCCGCGGCATAGAAGATCACCGCACCGAGCGGGATCACCAGCACGTACCCGGCATCCACCGCGACGTGGCTGAGGATGCCCACCGCGACCACCATCGGCGTGAGCAGCGCGCGCGGCGTGATCGAGAGCAATGAACGCAGGCCGGCACTGATGAAGCCCGTGTGCTCGGCCACGCCGAGGCCGAGCATGGCCACCAGCACCACTCCCAGCGGCGGGAAGTTGACGAAGGTCTGCACCATTTGCGCCATGAACGTGGTCAGGCTGAGCCCCGACAGCAGGTTCACGATCCGGATGGGGCTGCCTTCCGGGTTGTCGGCGCTGAAGGAGCGCGGATCGACTTCCTGGAAGTCGACGCCCGACAGCAGGGCCGACAGCGCCCAGACCCCCAACATCAGCACCAGGAACAGCACCGCCGGATCCGGCAGGCGGTTGCCGACGCGTTCGACGCCGTCGAGGAAGCGGACGACGAGGCCGCGCCGCGCAGTGGCGGAATCAGGGTTTTGCTGGGTCATCCGGTGCTTCCATCAGGGTCCAGCGCCTGATCCTAAAGCATTCGCGCGCCGCATACCCGCGCATGCACGATGCATGCGGCGTGCACGCAATCACATCCCGCGCTGTGGCCACAGGTAGTCGCGATCGTCGAAGCTGCGGCACCATTGCGGGCGATAGACCACCACCAGCACCATTACCGTGCCGGTGAAGAACGCCTCGCCGAACATCAGCAGCGGCGTCGCCGCGAGGTAGGCCTGCGCCGCATGACCGCCGAATGCGGCGCTCGCGGCGGCCTTGGCCAGCATCGAGGCCGCCATCGCCAGCGCACCCGAGCCGAAGGCATTGAGCATCACGTAGGTGAAGATGTTGCGCGGCGCCGCGTGGCGCGCCACCGCCGAGGCCAGCGCGGTCACGGCCACCGGCAGCACGCCGGTGGCGACGAAGTCGATGGCCCAGCCCTGCCACGCGGCGCCGAGCAGCACGCCGGCGAGGCTCACCGCCGCCATCGTCCAGCACGCGACGCCGGCGCCGAACATCAGCGTGGCGATGCTGGCACCGAGGAAATGCAGCATCACGCCGTGCAGCGGCGCGGTGTTGAACAGGCGCATCGCGGCCAGCGCGATCGTCGCCGGCAGCAGCACGCGGCGCGCCCCGTCATCGCGGCCCAGGGCTTCGCGCAGCGCGGGCAGGCCGGTGGCCAGCGCGCCCGCCGCCAGCGCCCACGCCAGCCAGCGGGTCCATTCCGGCAGTGGTTGCAGCGCGAGCGGCGTCACGTCCATGCGACGGCGGGGGGCGTCAGCGGTCCGGGCCGACCTGGGTGCGCACGTCGAACAGCTCCGGGAAGAACGTCAGCTCCAGCGCCTGCTTGAGGAAACCCACGCCCGACGAACCACCGGTGCCACGCTTGAAGCCGATGATGCGCATCACCGTGCGCATGTGGCGGAAGCGCCACAGCTGGAACTGGGTCTCCAGGTCCACCAGGTCCTCGCACAGCGCGTACTCGCGCCAGTACAGCCCGGTGTTCTCGTAGATGCGCTCGAACACCGGCAGCAGCGCCGCGTCGCGCACGTGCGGCTGCGCCCAGTCGCGCTCGAGGTGGCCCGCCGGCACGGCATGGCCCCAGCGCGCGAGGTAGCGCAGGAACTCGTCGTACAGCCCCGGCGCCTCCAGCGCGGCGCGCAGCCGCGCCTGGCCCGCCGGATCATGCGCGAACACCTTCAGCATCGCCGCGTTCTTGTTGCCCAGCAGGAACTCCACTTCGCGGTATTGCAGCGACTGGAAGCCCGACGACGGTCCGAGCACGCCGCGGAACTCCATGTACTCCGACGGCGTGAGCGTTTCCAGCACCGACCACTGCTCGGTCAGCTGGCGCAGCACCTGCTTGCAGCGCGCCAGCACCTTCTGGCAGCGCCAGACCTCGTCGCGGCGCAGGTGGGCAATCGCCGCGCTGAGTTCGTGGATGACCAGCTTCAGCCACAGCTCCGAGACCTGGTGCTGGATGATGAAGAGCATCTCGTCGTGGTGCGGCGGATCGGACAGCGGCTGTTGCGCGGCCAACAGCTGGTCGAGCCTGAGGTATCCGCCGTAAGTGATTCTTCCGTCGAGGTCCGTGTGGATCCCGTCCTCGAGCGCGCGCTGGTTGTTGTCGATGGCCATGTCGTCAGGTTACCGCAGGGCCGCGGCAGGGCGTCATGCAATCGCCACCGGAACTGGGCACAATCGGGCGACCGGCATCGGGGCCGGGACCATACGCAAGGGGATGCCGCATGATGTCGTTCGTTGGCCGGCTGCTGCTGGCGCTGTTGCTGTTCACGGGTGCCGCGGGTGCGGCCCAGGCGCAAGTGGTCATCAGCCAGGTCTACGGCGGCGGCGGCAACAGCGGCGCGCCCTACAACGCCGACTACGTCGAACTGTTCAACCGCGGGACCACGGTGGCCTCGCTGAACGGCCACTCGGTGCAGTACACCAGTGCCACCGGCACCGGCAACTTCGGTGCCAACACCGGACTGATCGTGGCCCTGCCCGCGGTCACGCTGCAACCGGGCCAGTATTTCCGGGCTTGCCGGCGGCGCCAACGGCGTCGCGCTGCCTGCGGCGGACGCCACCGGCACCATCAACATGTCCGGCACGGCCGGCAAGGTCGCGCTGGTCGCCTCCGGCGCCAGCCTCGGCTGCAACGGCGGCAGCACGCCCTGCACGCCGGCGCAACTGGCGCTGATCGTCGACCTCGTCGGCTTCGGCAACGCCAACTTCTTCGAGGGCGCCGCCGCGGCACCGACGCTGTCCAACACCACCGCCGCGTTCCGCGACGACGGCGGCTGCCAGGACGACGACCAGAACGGCGCCGATTTCGCGGCCCTGGCTCCGGCCCCGCGCAACAGCGCCACGCCGGCCAACGTCTGCGGCGGTGGCGGCACGCCGCTGCTCACCATCAGCGACACGACGGCCGCCGAGGGCAACAGCGGCACCACCCCGTTCTTCTTCACCATCAGCCTGAGCCAGCCGGCCGGTGATGGCGGCGCCAGCGTCGACTACGCCACCGCCGACGGCACCGCCACCGCGGGCGAGGACTACATCGCCGCCAGCGGCACCGCCACGATCGCCGAAGGCGCAACCTCGGTGACGATCAGCATCGACGTCATCGGCGATACCACCAGCGAGCCCGACGAAACCTTCTTCGTCAACCTCGACAACGCCGTCGGCGCGACCATCGCCAAGGCGCAGGGCGTGGCCACGATCGTCAACGACGACATCGTCACCGTCGCGATCCATGCGATCCAGGGCGGCGGCCAGTTCTCGCCTTACGACGGGCTGGCCGTCGCCACCACCGGCATCGTCACCGGGCGCAAGAACAACGGCTTCTTCATCCAGACGCCGGATGGCGAGGACGACGGCAACCCGGCGACGTCCGAAGGCCTGTTCGTATTCACCAGCAGCACGCCGCCGGCCGCCGCCGCGGTTGGCAACCGCGTGCTCGTGCAGGGCACCGTGACCGAGTACATCCCGGCCGCCGATCCGCACCAGCTGCCGCTGACCGAACTCGTCAATGCCAGCGTGACCCAGCTCTCGAGCGGCCACGCGCTGCCGGCACCGGTCGCGCTCACGCTCGACCTGCCCAATGCCACCGGCGGCCTCGACCAGCTCGAGCGCTACGAGGGCATGCGCGTGGTGGTGCCGAGCGCGACCGTGGTCGCGCCCACCGGCGGCAACGTCAACGAGACCCAGGCCACGGCGACCAGCAACGGCCGCTTCGCGGTGGTGGTCACCGGCACCGCGCGCCCGTTCCGCGAAGCCGGCATCCCGGTGCCCAACCCGGATCCGCTGGGCAGCACCGCCACCAGCATCCCGCGCTGGGACTTCAATCCCGAACTGATCGCGGTCAACAGCACCACCATCGGCGCAGCGGCCGCGAACGTCGCCGCCGGCTGCCTGATCACCGATGGCACGCTCGTCGGCCCGCTCGACTACACCTTCCGCCGCTACACGATCTACCCCGAAGGCGCGCTCACCGTCGACTGCAGCGCCACCGGCCTGCCGCGCGCGTCGCGCGTGCCGACCGGCGACGACGCCACCTTCGCCACCTGGAACGTCGAGCGCTTCTTCGACGACGTCAATGACCCGGGCATCGGCGAGCCGGTCCTGACCACCGCGGCCTACCAGCGCCGCCTGGCCAAGGCCTCGCTGGCGATCCGCGACTACCTGCATGCGCCGGACGTGGTGGGGGTGGTCGAAGTCGAGAACCTGGCGGTGCTGCAGGCGCTGGCGGCGCGGATCAACACCGATGCCGTGGCCGCCGGCCAGCCAAACCCGCTGTACGAGGCCCATCTGGTCGAAGGCAACGACGTCGGCGGCATCGACGTGGGCTTCCTGGTCAAGGCCAGCGAGGTCGACGCGGGCACGCGGCGCGTGGAAGTCCTGTCGGTGGTGCAGAACGGCGCGGCCGAGGTGCTGTCGAACCCGGACGGCAGCACCAGCCTGCTCAACGACCGCCCGCCGCTGTCGCTGGACGGCGTGGTCCACTTCGCCGACGGCCGCAGCTATCCGTTCACGGCCATCGTCGTGCACCAGCGCTCGCTCAACGACGTCGACAGCGAGGAGGCAGGCAGCAGCGGCTGGCTCACGCTCGGCCAGCGCGTGCGCGCCAAGCGCCAGGCCCAGGCCGACTACCTCGCCACCCTGGTCAACGGCCTGCAGGAGGACGATCCGGCGCGCAACCTGATCGTGCTCGGCGACTTCAACGCCTTCCAGTTCAACGATGGCCTGGCCGACGCGATGGGCACGGTCACCGGCCTGCCCTCGCCCGATGACGCGACCGCGGTCGATGGCGACGGCGCCGACCTGGTCGAGCCGAACCTGTACAACCTCACGCTGCTGGCGGCGCCCGGGGAACGATACTCGTTCGTGTTCGACTACCAGGCGCAGTCGATCGACCACGTGCTGGTGAACGAAGCGCTGGCCGCCTCGCCGCTGGTGACCGGGATCGAGCTCAGCCACGCGCGCATCAACGCCGACCTGCCGGAGATCGCGCGCAACGACGACGGCACGCCTTCGCGCCTGTCCGACCACGATCCGAAGGTGCTGCTGGTGCGCCTCGCCGCGCTGCAGTTCGCCGACCTCTCGGTCGAGGCCGAGGCGCTCGCGCCCAGCGTCGTCGCGGGCGACGCGCTGCAGTACTCGGTGGTGGTCGCCAACCTCGGGCCGGACGCCGCTGCGTCGCCGGGCGCGGGCTTCGTGCTCGACGCCGCGCTGGCCGACCTCGCCGTGGCGGCACCGGCCGGCTGGACCTGCGATGCGCCGGTCGTGGCCGCAGGTACCACCACCGTCGCCTGCAGCACGGATGCGCTGGCGGCCGATGGCGAAGCGGTGTTCGCGCTGTCGGCCACCGCCCCGGAAAGCCTGATCGGCACGCAGGTCACGCTGACCGCCGCCGCCACCTCGCAGACCGAGGACCCGGATACCGCCAACAACGACGCCAGTGCCGCGGTGCTGGTCGAGGATCCGTATGCCGGCATCCCCGTGCTGCAGGACGGGGTCGCCGTCGGTGGCCTCGGCGGCGGCGCGGGTTCGGACACGGTGTACCGCATCGAAGTGCCGGCCGGCACGCGCAGCCTGCGCGTGCTCTCCTACGGCGGCAGCGGCGACGTTACCCTGCTCGTCGCGCGCGAGCGCATCCCCACCGCGGCCGATTTCGACGGTCGCTCGCAGCGCCCGGGCAACAACGAAACGGTCGCGGTCAATGCACCGGCCGCAGGCACGTGGTTCGTCAAGCTGGTCGGTGTGCGCGCCTTCGCCAACGTCTCGCTGCGCGCCACCCTCGACTGAGGCCGCAGCCGCGGCCTCGATGGCAACCTGGACCCCGGCGCGAGCCGGGGTCTTTTTTTCGCGGTGTCGCCGCGTCTCCACCCGCGCGGCGCAGCCGGCTACGTCGGATCCACGTTCGCGCGCATGACGCAATGCGCAACGGATCCTTACACCGGAAACCTTATGATCGCGTCATCGACGACGACCGGATGGAAGTAGATGCGCGTTGCCGCGAGTTTCGAGATCGAATACCTGCAGTACCTCGACCCGGAAGGCCGGCTCGTCGCCGAACTGCCGGCGCAATCGCCGCCGACGGACGAGATCCTGGCGCTGTTCAGGCAGATGCTGTTCCTGCGCACCTTCGACGGCAAGGCCGTCGCGCTGCAGCGCACCGGCAAGCTCGGCACCTACGCGCCTTGTCTCGGCCATGAAGCCACCCAGATCGGCATCGGCGCGGCGATGCGCCCCGAGGACGTGCTGGCGCCGAGCTATCGCGAATATGGCGCGCAGATCATCCGCGGCGTGCAGCTGCGCGAGATCCTGATGTACTGGGGCGGCGACGAACGCGGCAACGACTACCAGGTGGCGCGCCACGACTTCCCGTGGTCGGTGCCGATCTCGACCCAGTGCCTGCACGCCGCCGGCGCCGCGCTCGCGTTCAAGCTGCGCGGGGAACCGCGCGTGGCCGTCACCTGCTGCGGCGACGGCGGCAGTTCCAAGACCGACACCTACGCCGCGATCAACGCCGCCGGTGCGTACACGCTGCCGTTCGTCCAGTGCATCATCAACAACGGTTGGGCGATCTCGGTGCCGCGCAGTGCCCAGACCGGTGCGAAGACGCTGGCACAGAAGGGACTGGCCGGCGGCCTGCACTGCCTGCAGGTGGACGGCAACGACCTGTTCGCCGTGCTCGAAGGGATGCGTCGCGCCATGGAGCGCGCGCGCAGCGGCGACGGTGGCAGCGTGATCGAGTTCCTCACCTATCGCCTGCACGACCACACCACCGCCGACGATGCCCGCCGCTATCGCGACGAGGCCGAGGTGAAGGACGCCTGGACGCGCGACCCGATGACCCGCCTGCGCACCTGGCTGACTGCGCAGGGCGCGTGGGACGAAGCCCGGGAGAAGGACTGGATCGCCGAATGCACGCGCCTGGTCGACGTCGAGATCGACGCCTACCTCGGCACGAAGACACAGCCACCCGAGAGCATGTTCGACTTCCTCTACGCCGATCCTCCGCCGGACATCCTCGAACAGCGCGCGCAGCTGCTGGCGCGGGAGGGACGCGCATGAAGGCGGTCGCCGATACGCCGGCACGCGATGCCGCCGACGCCGCGACGGCCCGGCCCATCACCCTGATCGAGGCGATCACGCAGGCGCTCGCGCACGAGATGCGCCACGACGATTCGGTGGTGGTGCTGGGCGAGGACGTGGGCGTGAACGGCGGCGTGTTCCGCGCCACCGCCGGCCTGCAGCAGCAGTTCGGGCCGCAGCGCGTGCTCGACACCCCGCTGGACGAGACCACCATTGCCGGCCTCACCGTGGGCATGGCCGCGATGGGCATGAAGCCGGTTGCCGAGGCGCAGTTCGACGGCTTCGTCTACCCGATGCTGGACCACATCATCTGCCACGCCGTTCGCTTCCGCTATCGAACGCGCGGCCGCCTCACCTGCCCGATGGTGCTGCGCGTGCCCTGGGGCGGCGGCATCCGCGCGCCCGAGCACCACAGCGAGGCCAACGAGGCGATGTTCACCAACGTGCCCGGCCTGCGCGTGGTGATGCCATCCTCGCCGGCGCGCGCCTACGGCCTGCTGCTGGCGGCGATCCGCGAGCCGGACCCAGTGATCTACTTCGAGCCCAAGCGCATCTACCGCCAGTACAAGGAAGTGGTGCCCGACGACGGCGAAGCGCTGCCGCTGGACGTGTGCTACGTGCTGCGCGACGGCAGCGACGTCACCCTCGTCACCTGGGGCGCGCAAGTCAAGGAAGCGCTGGAAGCGG
>JAIUOJ010000120.1 GCA_020161335.1 Pseudomonadota bacterium | reverse complement strand
GAGCTGCGCGCCGTCGGCGCTGTCGGGCAGCTTGATCACGAAGTACAGCACGTCGCCGTTGATCTCCCAGCTGCCGAGTTTCTGCCGCCGGCTCTCCTCCATGAGCGCCAGCGCCCTGGCGCCGTCGACGCGGTCCTTGGACACCCAGGCGGCCGGCGCGAACACCTCGCGCACGCTGAAGCCGCCAATGCTTTCGGTCGAGCCCGACACGAAGGCCAGCTGGGTGCGGCCTTCCTGCGCGTAGTTGTAGGTCACCTTGTAGTCGCCGTCCTCGTCCACCTGGTACTTGACGCCGCGGGCATCCAGCCGGCTGGCGACGGAACTGTCCCAGGCGGCAGCGTCGAGGGAGGGCAGGCCAGCCAGCAGCAGGGGCAGCAACGACAGGGACAGGGCGCGGCGCATCGGGAGTCTCCGGGGCAAGGACCCGGGATTGTCTCGCGGAGGCGGGCGCAGCGTCCATGCCGCCCCGGGGGTCCGGAGGGGCGACGGCGGGCGCGCTCCGTATAATCGGCGCATGGCCCGCAAAAACGCCCCCGAACACGACCACGGCACCGTGGTCGAGACCAGCAAGCCGGAACTGGCGCGACCGCCGCTGTATTCCGTCCTGCTGCTGAACGACGACTACACCCCGATGGACTTCGTGGTCGACGTGCTGGTGCGCTTCTTCGCCCTGGACCTGGAGAAGGCCACCCAGGTGATGCTGCACGTCCACACCCGCGGGCGCGGCGTGTGCGGCGTGTACAGCCGGGAAGTGGCCGAGTCGAAGGTGGCGCAGGTGAACGAATACGCCCGGCTCAACCAGCACCCATTGCTTTGCACCATGGAAAAGGCCTAAAAGGGGCCAAGGCCGGGGGGCATGGAAAACGCCGGGACGCGGCCCCATACAGGTCGCAGTTCCCCGGAGGTTCCCTCCCCATGTTCAGCAAGGATCTCGAATACAGCATCGGCCAGTGCTACAAGCGCGCCCGCGAGGCACGCGACGAGTACATGACGGTCGAACACCTGCTGCTGGCGCTGCTCGACAACCCCTCGGCCGAGGCGGTGCTCAAGGCGACCGGCACGGACTTCCACCGCCTGCGCAGCGACCTGGAGCAGGCCATCCTGACGTCCGTGTCGAAGCTGCCCGAAGACGATGGCCGCGACACCCAGCCCACCCTGGGCTTCCAGCGCGTGCTGCAGCGCGCGGTCTACCACGTGCAGTCCTCGGGCAAGAAGGAAGTGACCGGCGCCAACGTCCTGGTCGCGATCTTCGGCGAGAAGGATTCGCACGCGGTGTACTTCCTCAACCAGCAGGACGTCACCCGGCTCGACGTGGTCAACTACATGTCGCACGGCATCGCCAAGGGCGGTGACGAGCACGAGCACGGCGGCGAAGAGCAGGCGGCCAAGGGCGAGGGCGGGGAGGGCGAGGCCAAGGGCGATGCCCTGGCCGAGTACGCCACCGACCTCAATGCCGCGGCGCGCGAGGGCAGGATCGATCCGCTGGTCGGCCGCGCCGACGAGATCGAACGCACGATCCAGGTGCTGTGCCGCCGGCGCAAGAACAACCCGCTGTACGTGGGCGAGGCCGGCGTCGGCAAGACCGCGATCGCCGAAGGCCTGGCCAAGCGCATCGTCGACGGCGAGGTGCCGGAGGTGCTGGAGGACGCGACGATCTACTCGCTCGACCTCGGCGCGCTGGTCGCGGGCACGAAGTACCGCGGCGACTTCGAGAAGCGCCTGAAGGCGGTGCTGTCGGCGATCAAGAAGCATCCGGGCGCGATCCTGTTCATCGACGAGATCCACACCATCATCGGCGCCGGTTCGGCCTCGGGCGGCACCATGGACGCGTCCAACCTGATCAAGCCGGCGCTGGCCTCGGGCGAGCTGCGCTGCATTGGCTCGACCACGTTCCAGGAATACCGCGGCATCTTCGAGAAGGACCGCGCGCTGGCGCGGCGCTTCCAGAAGATCGACATCGTCGAGCCGACCGTCGGCGAGGCCTACGAGATCCTCAAGGGGCTCAAGCCCAAGTACGAGGCGCACCACGACGTGACCTACGCCGACGAGGCGCTGCAGGCCGCGGTGGACCTGTCGGTCAAGCATATCGGTGACCGCCTGCTGCCCGACAAGGCCATCGACGTGATCGACGAGGCCGGCGCGCGCCAGCGGCTGCTGCCGATGGAGGCGCGCAAGTCGCTGATCGACGTCGAGGAAGTGGAGACCATCGTCGCCAAGATGGCGCGGATCCCGGCCAAGCAGGTGTCCTCGTCGGACAAGGACGTGCTGCAGCACCTCGAGCGCAACCTGAAGATGGTGATCTTCGGCCAGGATCCGGCGATCGAGACGCTCACGTCCGCGATCAAGCTGGCGCGTTCGGGCCTCGGCAACCCCGAGAAGCCGATCGGCAACTTCCTGTTCGCCGGCCCCACCGGCGTCGGCAAGACCGAGGTGACGCGCCAGCTGGCGCTGCAGCTGGGCATCGAGCTGGTGCGCTTCGACATGTCCGAGTACATGGAGCCGCATTCGGTGTCGCGCCTGATCGGCGCGCCCCCGGGCTACGTCGGCTTCGACCAGGGCGGGTTGCTGACCGAGAAGATCGTCAAGACGCCGCACTGCGTGCTGCTGCTGGACGAGGTGGAGAAGGCGCACCCGGACATCTTCAACATCCTGCTGCAGGTCATGGACCGCGGCGTGCTGACCGACACCAACGGCCGCGAGGCGAACTTCAAGAACGTCATCGTCGTCATGACCACCAATGCCGGCGCGGCGCAGGCCGCGCGGCGTTCGATCGGCTTCACCCGCCAGGACCACAGCACCGATGCGATGGAAGTGATCCGCAAGGGCTTCACCCCGGAGTTCCGCAACCGGCTGGACGCGATCGTGCAGTTCCAGGCGCTGGGGATGGACCACATCCTGCGCGTGGTCGACAAGTTCCTGATCGAGTTGGAAGCGCAGCTGCACGAGAAGAACGTGAGCCTGTCGGCGACACCGGCCGCACGCGACTGGCTGGCCCAGCACGGTTTCGACCCGCAGATGGGCGCGCGTCCGATGGCGCGCGTCATCCAGGACAAGGTGAAGCGCCCGCTGGCCGACGAACTGCTGTTCGGCAAGCTGGTCAACGGCGGCAAGGTGATGATCGACGTGCGCGACGACGAGTTGCTGGTGGAATCGCAGGCCGAGCCGGAGAAACTGCTGCCGGCGACGGTGTAACCGGCCCGCGGGCCATGCAGGCAAACGGAAAGGCGGCCATTGGCCGCCTTTCCTGTTTCCGGGATGACGTGTGTCGTGGTCGCCGGCCGGGCAGCCCCAGGGGCGCCAGCCCATGGCGTCGCAACGCGGCTCAGCTTGCCTGCTTGACCGATGCGATCCACTGGTCGACGCGCCGCTCCAGCAGGTTCAGCGGCAGCGCGCCGCCACCGAGCACGGCATCGTGGAAGCCGCGGATGTCGAAGCGGTCGCCGAGTTCGGCTTCCGCCTTCTTCCGCAGCTCCTGGATCCGGATCATGCCGATCTTGTACGCCGTCGCCTGGCCGGGCCAGGTGATGTAGCGCTGCACTTCGGAGCGGACCGCCGCGTCCGGGAGCGCCGTGTTCGCGTCGAAGTAGTCGACCGCCTGCTGTTCGGTCCAGCCCTTGGCATGCAGGCCGGTGTCGACCACCAGCCGCACCGCGCGCCACAGCTCCGAACTCAGGCGCCCGTACTCGGAATAGGGATCCTGGTAGGTGCCGGGCATCTCCTTGGCAAGCCATTCCGAGTACAGGCCCCAGCCTTCCGAATACGCGGTCGAACGCGCCTGGGTGCGGAACTCCGGCACGCCGGTCAGTTCCTGAGCGATCGAGATCTGCATGTGGTGGCCGGGCAGGCCCTCGTGGTAGGCGATCACCTCCAGCTCGGGCTTGGGCATCGCGTTCATGTCCGACAGGTGCGCGTAGTACACGCCCGGGCGCGAGCCGTCGGGCGCGCCCGGATAGTAGTGCTGCGCGGCGCCGGGCTGCTCGCGGAACGATTCCACGCGCTTGACCACGATGTCGGCCTTCGGCAGCAGGCCGAAGTACCGTGGCAGCACCTGCTTGATGTTGTTGATCGCGCCCTGCGCCTGGTCGATGTAGGCCTGCCGCCCGGCATCGTTGTCGGGGAACTTGAAGCGAGGGTCGCTGGCGATGAAGGCGAAGAACGCCTGCAGGTCGCCCTCGAAGCCGACCTTGTCCTTGAGCGCGGTCATCTCGCGATGGATGCGCTCCACCTCGCGCAGGCCGATGGCGTGGATCTCGTCCGCACCCAGGTCGGTGCTGGTGTGCATGCGCAGCTGGTGGCGGTAGTAGTCCGCGCCACCGGGCTGGGTGCTGCCGACGCCGCTGGGGTTCTCGGGGGCCTTGCCGATGTCGCCCTCGGCCCAGGCCATCAGCCCGGCATAGGCGGGTTGCACGCTGGACAGCAGCACCTCGCGCGCTTCGGCCTTGAGCGCCGTGGCGCGGGCCTCGTCGATCACCCCCTTCGTCGCCAATGCGTCGGCCTTGGCCTGCAGGTCGGCCCACAACGCGGAATCCGGGCCGTCGGCGAACGGCGCGCCGCCGACCAGCTTCGCCGATTCGCGCAGCACGCCCTGGTAGGCGAACTTCGGCATGCGGTAGCCGGCATCGGCGTTGCGCTTCGCGCGCGCGACCATGTCCTCGAAGCGCGGCTTGATCGCGCGCAGGCGGGAGAGGTAGGCCTGGTAATCGGATTCGTCGTCGACCTTGTGGAAGTTGATCAGCAGCGTCGGCAGGGTCGACTGCGGGCCCTGCATCTGGTTGAACACGTAGACGTGGTTGCGGAAGCGCGCGGCGTTGCGCGCGTTCTCGTACTGCAGCTTCCACAGGTCGTAGGACAGCCGGGCCTCGTCGTCGAGCTGGTCGTAGTCGAAACTCGACTCGAGTTCGGCGACGGTGGCCTGCTTCCATGCCAGTTGCCGGTCCTGCGCAGCGTCGGAGACGTCGTCGAGCTGGTCGTACAGCTCCTTGCGCCCGAGGAAGGTCAGCGTGATCGGGCTGAAGCGCAGTTCCTCGGCGTACTTCGCGGCAAACCACTGGTTGAGTCGCTGGCTCTCCGTCCGGGCCCCCGCGGTTTCCACGGCGGATGCCGGTGCCGCGGCCTCCTGGGCAAGGACCGGCCCGGCGAGGGCGAGGGCGATGGACAGCGCGAGCGTGCGGGCGGCGGCGGGACGACGCATCGGGGGACTCCGGCAAGGGTGTCCAGCGAGGATAAGCGCGATGGCACGGCGAAGCCACGCGCGTCGATGGGCGCGCGGGTGTCGAGTGCGGGGATGCCGGAGCGGGCGCGGGCCGTGGCCCGACGCGCCTACTTCATGCGGTAGGTGATGCGACCCTTGGTCAGGTCGTAGGGCGTCATCTCGACCTTGACCTTGTCGCCGGTGAGGATGCGGATGTAGTTCTTCCGCATGCGCCCGGAGATGTGCGCGATGATCTCGTGGCCGTTCTCCAGCTTCACCCGGAACATGGTGTTCGGGAGGGTTTCGGAGATCGTGCCTTCAAACTCGATGACGTCGTCTTTCGCCATTCGTCCTGTTGCCGTAGGTGTGGGATGCCGGGGGTGCCGGCCCCGAATAAAGCGCGCCATTCTGCCACGCGGGCGCCGCGCATGCAAAAAACCCCGTGCGCCGGCGCTGCGTGGCCGTGCCGGTCAAGCCGCCAGGCCAGACGCCGGCCATGCGCCGAACCGCTCGGTCCATGGACCCACGGCCGCGGGCAGGGCCGCGAGCGCGGCCACCTCGGCGACGAACCGCGCGCGCGGCATGGACACCGCGCCGAGCGACAGCAGGTGGGGATTCTCGACCTGCGCGTCGAGCAGCGGCCACCCCCAGCCATGCAGGGTGCGGGCGAGGGCGGCCAGCGCGACCTTCGAGCCCCCGGACGCATCGCTGAACATGCTCTCGCCGCAGAACATGCGGCCGACGGCCACGCCGTAGACGCCGCCGACCAGGCGGGCGCCGTCGAACACCTCCACGCTGTGGGCATGGCCCAGCCGGTGCAGTTCGATGTAGGCCGCGCACATCTCGGGCGTGATCCAGGTGCCACGCTGGCCGGGACGCGGCGCGCGGGCGCAGCGGTCGACCACGCGCGCGAACGTGGTGTCGGCGCGCACGATCCACGGGCTGTGGCGCAGGCCGCGCCGGAAGCGGGTCGACAGGTGCACGCCGTCGGTCCGGAACACCGTGCGCGGGTCCGGCGACCACCACAGGATCGGCTGGCCCTCCGAGTACCACGGGAACACGCCGCTGCGGTAGGCGTTGAGCAGGCGGGCGGGGCTGAGGTCGCCGCCCAGCGCGAGCAAGCCGTCGGGCTGGCGCAGCGCCTGCGCCACCGGCGGGAAGGGCGCTTCCGGATCGTGCGACAGCAGGACGGGCCGCTGGCTCATGCCGGGAGTGTAGGCGGGGTGCCGTCCGCCTCGACGGGCCGGAACGGCGAGCGCGCCGCCAGCAGGCGCGCGTAACGACGCACGTCGGCGGCTTCCTCCGCGCACCACGCGGCCAGCGCTTCGCGGAAGCGCGGATCGGCGATCCAGTGACGGCTGCGCACCAGGGTGGGCAGGAAGCCGCGCGCGATCTTGTGCTCGCCCTGCGCGCCGGGCTCGAAGGTGCGCAGGCCCTCGCGCAGGCAGTAGTCGATGCCCTGGTAGTAGCAGGTCTCGAAATGCAGGCCGGGCAGGGTGGTGCGCGCGCCCCAGTAGCGGCCGTACAGCGTGTCGCCACCGCGCAGGCACAGGGCCCCGGCGATAGGACGCTCGCCCCGCATCGCCAGGAACAGCACCAGGCGGCGTGGCATGGCCGTCGCCAGGTGCTGCAGGAACGGCAGGGTCAGCGCCGGCGAATTGCCGTATTCGGCGAAGGTCTGCAGGTAGAAGCCGTGCATCGCGGCGAGATCGGCCTCGCTGGCCTCGTCGCCGTGCACTACGCGGAAGCCGATGCCCTCGCGCAGTACCTTGGCGCGTTCCTGGCGGATGTTCTTGCGGTGCTTGTGGTCCATCGCCGCGAGGTAGTCCTCGAACGTCGACCAGCCCGCGGCGTTGCGCCAGTGGTACTGCACGTCCAGCCGCGGCAGCCAGTCCGCGCCGAAATCCGCGTCCTCGTCCGCCGGATGGAAATTGACGTGCGCCGACGACAGGCCCAGGCGGGCGGCTTCCGCGACCAGCGCGTCGGCCAGCGCGCGGCGCAGCGGTGCGGTCGGGGACAGCAGGCGCGGTCCGGTGACAGGCGAGTACGGCGCCGCGCACAGCAGCTTCGGGAAGTAGTCCAGGCCATGCTGCGCGTAGGCGTGCGCCCAGGCATGGTCGAACACGAACTCGCCGTGCGAATTCGCCTTCAGGTAGCCCGGCGCCGCGGCGAGCAGGACATCGCCTTCCCACAGCGTGAGATGGTGCGGCGTCCAGCCCCAGTCGGCGCGCAGGCAGCCGTGCGCTTCCAGCCCGTGCAGGAAGGCATGCGAGACGAAGGGGTTGCGGCCATCGTGCAGGCCATCCCAGGCATCGGGCGCGATGTCGTCCAGGCTGGCCAGCCAGCGCCCGCGCATGGCAACGTCAGCCTGCGCCGGCAACGTGCGGCACGGCATCGCGCAGGGCTGCGCGGTCGGCCTCGAAGGTCAACGCCGCCAGCCCGCGGGCGAGCGCCATCGCGCCGTGGCGCTTCGCCGACGCCGTGAACGCGGGGTCGCCGCAGGCCGCGATCGCGCCAAGGCATTTCTGCAGGCGGATGCCGACCTCCAGCATGCCTGCGCCGTCGCGCGCGAGCAGCGGGAAGACGTCGTCGAACACGTCCTCCACCTCGATCGCCGGCATGAACACGCGCGCGTGGCGTGCCGCGGGCGCAACCGGCGCGGTGCCTGCCCACTCGCAGAGCAGGCGGGTGACGGTGCCGATGACGTCGATCGCGGTGCCGGCGTCGTTGGTCGCCGGCGAGAGCGCGCGCGAACCGATTTCGGTCAGCACGACGAAGCCGAAGCGCGGGTCCTGGTCGAAGCTGCGCTCGCCGCCGATCGTGAACGCGGCGCGCACCCGTGCCGGCAGCTCGTCGTCGGGGTCGCCCCCTTCGATCCACGCGAGCGGCCGGCCGGGGGTGGCGAACACGCCGGGCCGGGCCGCAACGTGCACCACCCCGCCGAAAGCGGCCGCGAGCGTGGACAGGCGCTCCACGTCGACGTGCTGGATGTAGCCGACCCGTGCGGGCTCGATCACGAGCGATCCGGCCGGCGGGACGCCGCCACCCGGTGCCGCGCCCATCCACGGATCCTCCAGGTAGGCCCGCATCGCGGCCCGGGTCACCGACTCGACCAGGTTCACCGTTGCGCCGAGCCGGCCGAAGCTCGACAGTTGGTCGATCCAGCGCAGCAGGGTCAGCGCGATCAGGCCGATCACCAGCACGGTCGCCACGAACAACACCACGCGGCCGCTGTCGCCGTACACGCCGGTGCTGAGCGCGATCAGCCCGACCACCGAGAACAGGAAGGCGCCGATGAACGTCGCCAGCGCCCCCTGCGCGGAACTGTCGGCGATCAACAGCCGCGAGGCGCGCGGCGTGGCGCCGTTGGCGGCGGAGGCGTAGGCGGCGACCATGATCGACAGCGAGAAGGTCGTCACCGCCAGCATCGACGAAGCCAGGATGGTCAGCAGGTTGCCGACCGAATCGGCACCGATCGCCCCGGCGAGCCGCTCCGGGATCACCGGCTTGAGCAAAGCCCCGAGCAGCGCGGCCGCCACGCCCAGCAGGCCGTAGACGGTGGCGCGAAAACGCATCTTGCGCACCAACCTGCTCCAGGCCAGCCGCAGCTGCGCGAGGGTCATCGCCGGACCGCCGGTGCGCGCGCGCGGCTCAGGCGCCCTTGTCCAGGAAGCGCTCCGCGTCCAGCGCGGCCATGCAGCCGAAGCCGGCCGAGGTGATCGCCTGGCGGTAGTGCTGGTCGGCCACGTCGCCGGCGGCGAACACGCCGCGCACCGAGGTTTCGGTGACGTCGCCCGACAGCCCAGAGCGGATCTCGAGGTAGCCGTTGTTCATCGCCAACTGGCCCTCGAACAGCGTGGTATTCGGGGTGTGGCCGATGGCGACGAAGAAGCCGTGCACGTCGATGTCGCGCGTGCTGCCGTCCTGCACCGACTTCAGGCGCATGCCGGTCACGCCGGCCTCGTTGCCCAGCACTTCATCCACGGTGTGGTGCCAGACCGGCTCGATCTTGCCGGCCGCGATCTTCGCGAACAGCTTGTCCTGCATGATCTTCTCGGCGCGCAACGTGTCGCGGCGATGCACCAGGTACACCTTGCGCGCGATGTTGGACAGGTACAGCGCTTCCTCGACCGCGGTGTTGCCGCCGCCGACCACGGCCACGTCCTGGTCGCGGTAGAAGAAGCCGTCGCAGGTGGCGCAGGCGGACACGCCGCGGCCCTTGAAGGCGTCTTCCGACGGCAGCCCGAGGTACTTGGCGGTGGCGCCGGTGGCGATGATCAGCGCGTCCGCGGTGTAGGTGCCGCCGTCGCCGACCAGCTTGAACGGCCGCTGCGACAGGTCGGCGGTGTGGATCTGGTCGTAGATGATTTCCGTCTCGAAGCGTTCGGCATGCGCCTGCATGCGCGCCATCAGGTCCGGGCCCATCAGGCCGTGCGCGTCGCCCGGCCAGTTGTCGACCTCGGTCGTGGTCATCAGCTGGCCGCCCGCCTGCAGCCCGGTGACCACCACGGGCTTGAGGTTGGCGCGGGCGGCGTAGACGGCAGCGGTCCAGCCGGCGGGGCCGGAACCGAGGATCAGCAGGCGGCAGTGCTTCGAAGTGCTCATGTATACTCGCGGGCGATGACAATGCGTCGTATCGAAGCGTATAGCTTGGCGGCGCGGCAGCGGCAAGACAAGGCGCGCGGCGGCGCGCATGCGGAACGATCCGTGCGGCCGGTGCGCCTTCGACCCGCAACCGGCGCAATCGCTCCCGCGCACGCCGGGAGGATGTGAGATGCGCATCGGCGTGCCCCGCGAGACCAAGACCCTCGAAGGCCGC
>JAIUOJ010000119.1 GCA_020161335.1 Pseudomonadota bacterium | reverse complement strand
TGGGCGTAGACCACGGGTGCGGCGCCGGTGATGTTGCGCGACAGGCGCACGGATTCCTCGCCTTCCTTGATCTCCAGTTCGCTGAGGTTGGATTCCTCGAGCAGGTCGATGAGCTTCTTGATCTTGCGCAGGTCCATGGATGGCCTCGGAGTGCGGTGTTGCGAAGGGGGAGGGGAAGCGGTGGCTCAGGCGTCCGGCGCCAGGCGGCGCAGCGCGGCGTCGAGCGCGTAGCGGTAGCTGTCGGCGCCGAAGCCGCAGACCACGCCGACGGCCTTGTCGCTGAAGTAGCTGGCGTGGCGGAACGGTTCGCGCGCGTGCGGGTTGGACAGGTGGATCTCGATGAACGGGATGCCCACCGCCGCCAGCGCGTCGCGGATCGCCACGCTGGTGTGGGTGAAGGCGGCCGGGTTGATCAGGATGAAGCCGGTGCCGTCACCGCGCGCGGCCTGGATGCGGTCGACCAGCACGTGCTCGGCGTTGGACTGCAGGCTGTCCAGCGCGTGTCCGGCGGCTTCGGCGGTGGCGCGCAGGCCGGCGTCGATGTCGGCCAGGGCGGTGCGGCCGTAGACCTCCGGCTCGCGCGTGCCGAGCAGGTTGAGGTTGGGGCCGTGCAGGACCAGCAGCTGTGCCATCGGGGGACCGGGACCGGGATGGCGCGCAGTCTGCGCCAAGCGCCGGATGCTGTCCACTTCGCAGACGTTGCCTGAAGTTAAGCAGGCGTTTGAGTTGGGGCTCTAATCCGTGACGGGGTCGGCGGAAGCGCCGGCCGGCCGGTGCGCGGCTCAGCGCTCGGGCAGCGCCCAGCCGTCGATCTCGCCGTGCGCGAACGGGCCGATCTTCTGCTTCAACAGGCGGCCGTCGGCCGAGACCAGGATCGAGTACGGCAGCACCCCGCGCGGATTGCCGAGGCGGACGCCGGCATCGGCCGGGCCCGGGGCGTCGATGGCCTGCGGGTAAGCCACCGGGATGCGCTGGAGGAAGTCATGCACCGCGGCGGCATCGTCGAGGGCGAGACCGAGCACCTGCACGCCGTCGGCCCCCTGTGCGCGGGCGAAGCGGTCCAGTTCCGGCATTTCCTGGATGCAGGGCCCGCACCAGCTGGCCCAGACGTTCACCAGCAGCGCGCGGCCGGCGTAGTCGTCCGGCAGGCGGAGCGTGCCGCCGTCCAGCCCGGTCAACGCGACCGGCGGCAGCGGCTGCCCGCGGCGGGCCACCGGCACCTCACCGGGGGCCGGGGTGGTGGCGGTGATCGCGTCGTTGAGCACGCGCTGGCCCAGCTCGGTGCCAAGCAAGGGCCCGGGCCCGTCGAGCGCGAGGCTGGCGACGAGGCCGAGCGCGCCGGCGACTGCCGCCGCCAGCACGATCCTCAGCGGCGTGACGGTCACCGGCCGGCCCTTCAGCGCGCCGCGCGTCGGAGCGCGGACACCACGATGTCGTCGCTGAGCAGCGCCGGCAGCACCTCGCCCTCGCCGCCGCCGGCCGGGTACACCACGTACAGCGGCACGCCAACGGCCCGGTGCGCATCGAGGAAGGCGGTGATCGCCGGATCGGTGTTGGTGTAGTCGCCGACGAGATAGGCGGCGCCGGCATCGTCCAGCGCGGCGGCGAACGCCGGCTGCGACAGCACGCGCTTCTCGTTGGCCTTGCAGGTGACGCACCAGTCGGCGGTCATGTTGACGAAGACCACGCGGCCCTCGCTGCGCAGCGCCTGCAGGCGTTCGGCGGTCCAGGGCTCATGCGCGCCTTCGGTGGCCTGCGCGGCGCGTGCCGGCGGCGGCAGCGAGCCGACGGTCCACACCGGCCACAGCGAGAGCACCGCCAGCAGCAGCGCCAGCACGCGGCCAAGCGTGCCGCCGGTCCAGCGCCTGCGCTCGTGCCACCACAGCGCCAGCGCGAACAGCGCCAGGCCCGTGGCGACCAGCGCCATCGCGTCCACGCCGCGCTGCTTGCCCAGCACCCACAGCAGCCAGATCGCGGTCAGGTACATCGGGAACGCCAGCACCTGCTTGAGCGTCTCCATCCACGCGCCGGGCTTCGGCAGGCGGTCGGCCAGCGCCGGCACCAGGCCCACCAGCAGGAACGGCAACGCCAGGCCGAGGCCGAGCACCAGGAACACCGCCATCGCCAGCCACGGCGACGCCGTGAACGCGAAGGCCAACGCGCCGCCCATGAACGGCGCGATGCACGGACTGGCGACCACGCAGGCGAGCACGCCGGTGAAGAAGTCACCCGCCGGCCCTGTCTTCGCCGCCAGCCGGCTGCCGACGTTGCCAAGCCCGCCGCCGAGCGTGAACACGCCCGACAGGCTCAGGCCGACCGCGAACATCAGGTAGACGAGCGCCGCCACGAACCACGGCTGCTGCAGCTGGAAGCCCCAGCCCAGCGCCTGTCCGCCGGCGCGCAGCGCCAGCACCAGCGCGCCGATCGCGGCGAACGCGACCAGCACGCCCAGCGTGTACCACAGCGCGTGGCTACGCGCGCGCGCGCGGCTTTCGCCGCTCTGCGCCAGCCCGAGCACCTTCAGCGACAGGATCGGCAGCACGCACGGCATCAGGTTGAGCACGAGGCCGCCGAGCAAGGCCAGCAGCAGCGCGCCGAGCGCGCCGCCGGCGGGCAGGGCGGTGCCGGGCGGGCGCGTGCGCGCGGCGTTGTCGGCGGAGGCGTCGGGAGAAACGGGGTCAGAGTCGCTTTCCCCGCCCGCTCCAACCGCCGAGCCAAGCTGTTCGGGGGAAAGTGACTCTGACCCCGTTTGCTCGCTTGCCGGCAGCGGCTTCGGCGCGGCCGTCGCATCGGCAAGCGCCGAGGCCGCCTCGGCCACCGTTTCCACGCGCCCGGCCGGCAGCGACAGCGTCACCTGACGCGTCATCGGCGGATAGCAGATGCCGTCGGCCTGGCAGCCCTGGAAGGTGGCGGTCAGCGTGGCCTTTGCGGCGCGCCCCTGCGTGCGCCGCAGCGGCAGCGGCACGTCGATCCGGTCGAAGTACACCACCACGTCGCCGAAATGTTCGTCGTGGTGCGACACGCCCTTTGGCCAGCGCGGCGTGCCGAGCGCGATGCCCTCGACGCCCTCGAGCGTGAACGCGCTGCGGTCGCGGTAGAGGTAGTAGCCGCGCGCCGGGGTGAAGCGCAGCAGCAGCGTGTTGCCGTCGCCGGCGATCGCCTCGAAGCCGAAGGCCTGCTCCGGCGGCAGAGGCAGGGCCTGCGATCCCGCCAGGGGCGCGGCTCCCGTCGTCGCGCCACCGCCCAGCGCCCGTCCGAGCGCGGCGAAGCCCGAATCGGACGCGGCCGCCGGATCACCGGCCGCGCCCGCACCCGGCAGCTCCACCTGCAGCGTGCGCGTCTGCGGCGGGTAGCAGATGCCGGCGTCGGCGCAGCCCTGGTACTTCACCTGCAGCGTCACCCGCCGCGCGCCGTCGGCGGCGCGCCCGGGCAGGCGCGCGACCAGCCGCTCGCGATAGGTCTCCACGTCGCCGAAGAATTCGTCGGTGTGCTTTCTGCCCGCGGGCAGCTGCAGCGGTTCGGCGACGAAGGCCGCGTCGGGCTGCACGGCGATGCGATGCCGGTACAGGTAATAGGTGTCGGCGATCTTCCAGTCGATCTCGATCCGGTCGCGCGACACCGCGCGCGCCGAAAGCGCGAAGGCCTCGTCGACCGGCAGCAGGTCGTCTACGTCCACCGCCGCGCGCGCCGCGGGCAGCAGGGACGCGCACAGCGCCAGCAGGACAAGGCCGTGGCGCAGCCAGCGGGACGGGTTCACTCGGGGGCTCCGGGTCGGGTGTTGGCGGCGATCCAGTCCAGGTAGGCCGGCAGGCCGCCGGTGGCTTCGACCGCCAACACTTCCGGGAGTTCGTAGGGATGCAGCGCGACCACCCGTGCGGACAGCGCGTCGAGGCGGTCGCGCGTGGTCTTGGCCAGCAGCAGCCATTCGCCGGCCTGTTCGACCTTGCCCTGCCAGCGGTACACCGACGTCATCCCCGGCAGCACGTTGACGCACGCGGCCAGCCGTTCGCCCACCAGGGAAGTGGCGATGCGCTCGGCGGTGCCGGCGTCGGGGCAGGTGCACAGGCAGAGGAGGGCGGTCACGCGGGCAGGCCGGCGGGCAGGGCGGTACAGGGTAGCCGAGCACGGGCGGCGGCTCGCGCGGAACAGTGCGTCCACACGGACGCGACACGGGGGCTCGCATACTTACTGAACCGGCCAGTATGATTATCCGCCTCCCCCGCCCCCCACTCCGGTTGCCCACCGTGCATCCTTCCCGCCTGCTTGCCCCCGTCCTGTTGACTGGCACCCTCGCGCTGGCCGCCGCGGCGCCCGCGCATGCCCAGTCCCGAACGCCCGTGTTCGAACTCGGGGCCGGCGTCTCGCTCACCCGCGACAACGACACCACGCCCGTCGTCGCCGCGGCCTGGCTGCCGCGCTGGCGCGAGTTCGCGGGCGGCCAGCTGCACTGGGAAACCGGCCTGCTGCACGTCCGCGGCCGCGGCGGCAGCCGGCTCGACAACGACCATGACGTGACCCTGCTCCACGGCGGCCTGCGCTACGAGCGGCCGAGCGGCCTGGTCGGCGGGTTCGGCATCGGCGTGCAGGCCGGCGAGACCGAAGCGCTGTCGGGTGGTCCGCAGTTCATCAGTACCCTCGGCTGGCGCTGGGGGCGCTTCTCGCTGCTGGCGCGGCACGTGTCCAACGCCAGCCTGCACCAGCCCAACGACGGCGAAACCCTGCTCCAGGGCGCCTGGCGCTTCTAGGGCGTGCGGTTCCAGGGCGTGGTGGTTCCAGCGGCTCAGCCGCCCACGTAGCGCCGCGGCACGCGCTTGAGGCCGGTCAGCAGGCGGTAGGGGCTGTTGCCGCTGCGCGCGGCGACCTCGGACACCGACAGCCCCGGCCCCCACAGTTCGACGCGACTGCCCAGGCCGGCTTGCGGGTGGTCGGTGAGATCGATGGTCAGCATGTCCATCGACACGCGGCCGATGAGTTCGCCCGGCTGGCCGTCGATCCGCACCGGCGTGCCCGAGGTGGCGTACTGCGGATAGCCGTCGGCGTAGCCGGCGGCGACCACCCCCACGCGCGTGGGCCGGGTGGTGATGAAGGTGCCGGCATAGCCGATCGGCTCGCCGGCGGCGAGCTCGCGCACCGCGATCACCTTCGATTCCAGGGTCATCACCGCGCGCAGGGCATCGGCTTCCTTGCGCGGCGCGTCGAGCATGTGCGTGCCGTACAGCATCAGCCCGGGGCGCACCCAGTCGCGGCGCGTGTCCGGCCAGGCCATCAGCGCCGCGGAGTTGGCGATGCTGGCCGGCGTGTCCGCCGGCAGCGCGGCGAGGGCGGCGTCGAACGTCGCCAGCTGCCCGGGCGTGCTGGCGTGCGCGAGTTCGTCGGCGCGCGAGAAGTGGCTCATCGCCACCATGCGCTCGACCCACGGCAGCGCGGCCAGTCGCCGCCAGGCGTCGAGGTAGTCGTCCGGCGACAGGCCGAGCCGGTGCATGCCCGAATCCAGCTTCAGCCACACCTGCCACGGCCGCGACGCGCGATGGCGTTCCAGCGCCTCCACCTGCCAGGGCGAGGCCACCACGGTCCACAGGTCGTGGCGTTCGATCAGCGCCAGTTCCTCGCCGTCGAAGAAGCCTTCCAGCAGCAGGATCGGCGCGCGGATGCCGGCTTCGCGCAGTTCCAGCGCTTCCTCGATGCAGGCCACGCCGAAGCCGTCGGCCTCGCCCGCGAGCGCCCGTGCGCAGGCGACCGCGCCGTGTCCGTAGGCATCGGCCTTGACCACGGCCAGCGCCCGGCCGCCGCCGAGCGCGCGCGCGTGGCGGTAGTTGTGGCGCAGGGCGTCGAGGTCGATGGTGGCGCGCGAGGGACGCATCGGGCGGTCCTAGCGCAGGCCCGCCGGGGCGGAGGGCCACGGCCGGTCGTAGCGCGATATGTCGAGGCCTTCGGTGTCGATCGCCGGCGCACGGCCGTCGATGAGGTCGGCGAGGTAGCGCGCGGAACCGGCGGCCATCGTCCAGCCCAGCGTGCCGTGGCCGGTGTTGAGCCAGAGGTTGCGGTACTTCGTCGCGCCGACCACCGGCGGGCCGTCGGGCGTGGACGGGCGCAGGCCGGTCCAGAACACCGCGTTGGCGAGGTCGCCGCCATCCGGGTACAGGCTGCGCACCACCAGCTCCAGCGTTTCGCGGCGGCGTCGCGGCAGCGACAGGTCGTAGCCGGAGACTTCGGCCATCCCGCCCACGCGGATGCGCTGGTCGAAGCGGGTGATCGCCACCTTGTAGCTCTCGTCGAGCACGGTGGAGTGCGGCGCCATGTCCGGGCGCGTGATCGGGATCGTCAGCGAATAGCCCTTGAGCGGATACACCGGCAGGTCGATCCCGATCGGCGCCAGCAGCCGCGGCGACCAGCTGCCGAGTGCCAGCACGTAGCGGTCGGCGGTCTCGACGCGGCCATCGATGCGCACGCCGGTGACGGCGTCGCCGTCGGCCTGCAGCGCTTCGATGGTGTGGCCCTGGCGGAACTCCACGCCCGCGGCGGCGGCCATCGCCGCCAGCCGGGTGGTGAACAGGTGGCAGTCGCCGGTCTCGTCGCCGGGCAGGCGCAGCGCGCCGGCCAGGGTGTCGGCCCTGGCGGCCAGCGCCGGCTCGACCCGCGCGATGCCGGCGCGGTCGAGCAGTTCGTAGGGCACGTCGTACTCGCGCAGGATCGCGATGTCCTTGGCCGCGCCATCGAGCTGCGCCTGGGTGCGGAACAGCTGCGTGGTGCCGAGCGTGCGCTGTTCGTATTCGATGCCGGTCTCGGCCCGCAGCTCGCCCAGGCAGTCGCGGCTGTATTCGGCCAGGCGGACCATGCGCGCCTTGCTGATCGCGTAGCGGTGGTGGGTGCAGTTGCGCAGCATCCACCACAGCCAGCGGTACTGGGCGGGGTCGGCGGTGGGCTTGATCGCCAGTGGCGCATGCCGCGACAGCAGCCAGCCGATGGCCTTGGCCGGGATGCCCGGCGCCGGCCACGGCGAGGCGTAGCCCGGCGAGACCTGGCCGGCGTTGGCGAAGCTGGTTTCCATCGCCGGCGCGGCCTCGCGGTCGACCACCACCACGTCGTGGCCCTGCTGGCGCAGGTACCAGGCGCTGGTCACGCCGATCACGCCCGAGCCCAGGATCAGGATGCGCATTGCCGTCGCCTCGTCCGCCGTCGTCCGCCACCGAGGCGCCCAGCGGCGTTCGGGGTGTAGGTGCACTGTCCCACGGGCGCCCACCTGTCGTCATTCCCGCGAAGGCGGGGATCCCGCGTCTTGCCGCCTTCGCTGCCCGTGCCGAGGACGCAAAGTGCCCGGTTGCGTGGGGACGACGGAGGAATCCCGTTATTCCACCAGTGTAGTGGCGACGGATCAGTCTTTTTCGCCAATGAATGGCGTGATTGCAGGTAATCTTGCTGCCGTGCTGGCCGCAGGCAGTGGACCATGAAGCCCAGAGAGCTCGACCGCATCGACCGCAGGATCCTGCGCATCCTGCAGCAGGAGGGGCGGATCGCGTTCACCGAACTGGGCGAGCGCGTCGGCCTGTCGACCACGCCCTGCACCGAACGCGTGCGCCGGCTCGAGCGTGACGGCGTGATCACCGGCTACCACGCCCGCCTTGCCCCGGCGGCGGTGAAGGCCAGCCTGCTGGTGTTCGTCGAGATCAGCCTGGCCTACAAGTCCGGTGACATCTTCGAGGAGTTCCGCCGTGCCGCGCTGAAGCTGCCCCACGTGCTGGAGTGCCACCTGGTGTCCGGCGATTTCGACTACCTGATCAAGGCCCGGATCTCGGAGATGGCGTCCTACCGCAAGCTGCTGGGCAGCACCCTGCTGACCCTGCCGCACGTGCGCGAGTCCAAGAGCTACATCGTCATGGAAGAGGTGAAGGAGACGCTGGAACTGCCCGTGGCGGATTGAAGGGCAGGCCTGCGTCGTCGCGGATGGCGCTGGGCCCGGCACCACGGATACCGCCGGACCCAGCGCCGCGGACAGCGTGCGCATCCGCTTGCCCCGCTGTTCCCTTCCCCCGCGTACGGGGGAAGGTGCCGAAGGCGGATGGGGGAACACCGGGCGCTCAAGGGCGGGGGCTTCCGGCTGCCCGAAGCGCCCTCATCCGGCACGCCGTGCCCCCTTCTCCCGCAAGCGGGAGAAGGGGGCGGCGCCCGTTCCCGGTGTGGGGGCGGCCGCGGTACGGCAAGCCGTTGCGGCAACAAGCGGTCGCCGCAAAAAGAAATTCCACGGCCCCCTTGAAACGTCCGGGGGGCCACCACACATTCCGGTCACCTCCCGGCCCGACCGGGATTTTCGCGCCCGCGATGCTGGCAGTCGTCATGGACGAGTGCTAAGATCGCCGCCCCTTTACCAGTGCAATCAATCACTTGCGAGGATTGGACATGAGCAACATCAAGCCGTTGTACGACCGCGTGGTCATCAAGCGCGTCGAAGAGGAAAAGCTGTCCGCCGGTGGCATCGTCATCCCGGACTCGGCCACCGAGAAGCCGATCAAGGGCCAGGTCGTCGCCGTGGGCGAGGGCAAGGTGTTCGACAACGGCAACGTGCGCAAGCCGCTCGTCAAGGCCGGCGACACCGTGCTGTTCGGCAAGTACAGCGGCACCGAGGTGAAGCTCGACGGCACCGAATACCTGGTGGTGAAGGAAGACGACATCTTCGCGATCCTCGGCTGATCGCCGAGGCGGGCATGGGGAATCGGGAATCGGGAACCGGAAATGCCGGTTCGCCTTGCCCCTCCATCCCGCGCGCTGATGCCTTTGCTTCCCACCCGTTCCCCATTCCCTATTCCCGGAGTTAACAGCCATGGCTGCCAAGGAAATCAAGTTCGGTGAAGACGCGCGCTCCAAGATGGTGCGCGGCGTCAACACGCTCGCCAATGCCGTGAAGGCAACGCTCGGCCCGAAGGGCCGCAACGTCGTGCTCGAGAAGAGCTTCGGCGCCCCCACCATCACCAAGGACGGCGTGTCCGTCGCCAAGGAAATCGAGCTTGCCGACAAGTTCGAGAACATGGGCGCGCAGATGGTGAAGGAAGTCGCGTCCAAGACTTCCGACAATGCCGGTGACGGCACCACCACTGCCACCGTGCTGGCGCAGGCGTTCATCCGCGAAGGCTCCAAGGCCGTCGCCGCCGGCATGAACCCGATGGACCTCAAGCGCGGCATCGACAAGGCCGTCGTGGCCGCCGTCGCCGAGCTCAAGGCCCTGTCCAAGCCCACCGCCGACGACAAGGCGATCGCCCAGGTCGGCACCATCTCGGCCAACAGCGACGAGTCGATCGGCACCATCATCGCCGACGCGATGAAGAAGGTCGGCAAGGAAGGCGTGATCACGGTCGAGGAAGGCTCGGGCCTGGACAACGAACTCGACGTCGTCGAGGGCATGCAGTTCGACCGCGGCTACCTGTCGCCGTACTTCATCAACAACCAGCAGTCGATGTCGGCGGACCTGGATGACCCCTTCATCCTGCTGCACGACAAGAAGATCTCGAATGTCCGCGACCTGCTGCCCGTGCTGGAAGGCGTGGCCAAGGCCGGCAAGCCGCTGCTGATCGTCGCCGAGGAAGTCGAAGGCGAAGCGCTGGCGACCCTCGTCGTCAACACCATCCGCGGCATCGTCAAGGTCTGCGCGGTGAAGGCCCCGGGCTTCGGTGATCGTCGCAAGGCGATGCTCGAGGACATGGCCGTGCTGACCGGCGGCACCGTGATCTCCGAGGAAGTCGGCCTGTCGCTCGAGAAGGCGACCATCGCCGACCTCGGCCGCGCCAAGAAGGTGCAGGTCTCCAAGGAGAACACCACGATCATCGACGGCGCCGGCGACACCGCGGCCATCGAGGCGCGCATCAAGCAGATCAAGGCGCAGATCGAAGAGACCTCGTCGGACTACGACCGCGAGAAGCTGCAGGAGCGCGTGGCCAAGCTGGCCGGCGGCGTGGCGGTGATCAAGGTCGGTGCCTCGACCGAGATCGAGATGAAGGAAAAGAAGGCCCGCGTCGAAGACGCCCTGCACGCCACGCGTGCGGCGGTGGAAGAAGGCGTGGTCCCGGGCGGCGGCGTGGCCCTG
>JAIUOJ010000118.1 GCA_020161335.1 Pseudomonadota bacterium | reverse complement strand
GGGCAACGGGCGGGGACATCGGCGGTCCGGTGGTCCGGTCTCGGCGGGTACGGGCACAGGCTAGGCAACCGCGCGGCGCGCCGGAAAGGACGCTCGGTCATGCCGTCATGCCCTGTGGTGATTTAGGGCCGGCGGGGAGGGGCTGGCTACAATGGCGCCGCATGACCTTCCACCCGCCTTCCCCCGGGCTGGCCGACGGCGACCTTGATCGCCTCGAAGCCGAGAGCCTGCACATCCTGCGCGAGGTCGCGGCCGAGAGCCGCAACCCGGTCCTGCTGTATTCGATCGGCAAGGACAGCTCGGTGTTGCTGCACCTGCTGCTGAAGGCGTTCGCGCCAGCCTTGCCGCCGATCCCGCTGCTGCACGTGGACACCACCTGGAAGTTCCGCGAGATGATCGCCTTCCGCGACCGGCGCGCGGCCGAGACCGGCGTCGAACTGCGCGTGCACATCAACCCGGACGGCGTGCGCGACGGCATCGGTCCGTTCAGTCACGGCGCCAGCGTGCACACCGAGGTGATGAAGACGCTGGCCCTGAAGCAGGCGCTGGAAGCCGGCGGTTACGACGCCGCGATCGGCGGCGCGCGCCGCGACGAGGAGAAGTCGCGCGCCAAGGAGCGCGTGTTCTCGTTCCGCGACGCAAAGCACCGCTGGGATCCGCGACGGCAGCGTCCGGAGCTGTGGAACCTGTACAACGCCCGCGTCGGCGAGGGCGAGAGCGTGCGCGTGTTCCCGCTGTCGAACTGGACCGAGCTGGACGTATGGCGCTACATCGTCCGCGAGGGCATCGACGTGGTGCCGCTGTACTTCGCCGCCGAACGGCCGGTGGTGCGCCGTGACGGCACCTGGATCATGGTCGACGACGAGCGCTTCGTGCTGCGCGAGGGCGAATCGATCGAGCGGCGCCGCGTGCGCTTCCGCACGCTCGGCTGCTATCCGCTGACCGGTGCCGTCGAATCCGACGCCACCGACCTTGCCTCGGTGATCGCCGAGATGGAGACCAGCGCCCAGTCCGAGCGCGCCGGCCGGTTGATCGACCACGCCGACGGCGATTCGATGGAAAAGAAGAAGCGCGAGGGTTATTTCTGATGAGCGCCCGGGCGCCGCACGATTTCCTCCGCCTGATCGCCTGCGGCAGCGTCGACGACGGCAAGAGCACGCTGATTGGCCGCCTGCTGCACGAGGCCGGGCGCGTGCCCGACGACGAAAAGGCGGCGCTCGCGCGTGCCAGCGCCACGCACGGCACGCGCGGCGGCGACATCGACTACGCATTGCTGCTCGACGGCCTCGATGCCGAACGTGAGCAGGGCATCACCATCGACGTCGCCTGGCGCCACCTGCAGACCGCGAAGCGGCGCTTCCTGATCGCCGACTGCCCGGGCCACGTGCAGTACACGCGCAACATGGCGACCGGCGCCTCGGTCGCCGACCTCGCGATCGTGCTGGTCGACGCCACCCGCGGCCTGCTGCCGCAGACCTTCCGCCATGCCGCGATCCTGTCGCTGTTCGGCGTGCGCCACGTGCTGCTGGCGGTGAACAAGATGGACCGCGTCGGCTACGACCGTGCCGTGTTCGACGCCATCGCCACGCGCTTCCGCGACCACGCCGCGAAGCTGGGCGTGCCCGACGTGGTCGCGATCCCGGTCGCGGCGGCAGTGGGCGACAACATCACCCTGCGCTCGCCGGCCATCGACTGGTACCGGGGCCCGAGCGTGCTCGAACACCTGGAAACGGTGGTCGTCGCGCCGCCCGATGCCGGCCAGCCGCTGCGGCTGCCGCTGCAGTCGGTGCTGCGCGACGCCGCGGGCGGTCGCTGGCTGGCGGGGACGCTGGCGGCGGGCACGGTGCGCGTGGGCGATGCCGTGCGCGTCGAGCCGGCCGGCACCCCCAGCCGGGTTGCCGCACTGACGGTGTCGGGCGCGCCTGCGGAGGCCGCGCGGGTCGGGCAGGCGGTGGCGCTGCAACTGGCCGACGATGTCGATGCCGGGCGCGGCCACGTGCTTGCGGCGGCGGATGCGCCGCTCGCGGGCAGCGATCAGGTCGTCGCCGACGTGCTCTGGTTCGACGAAGCGCCGCTGCTGCCGGGGCGGCGTTACCAGGTCAAGCTCGGCGCGCGCACCGTGGGTACCCGCATCAGCGAACTCAAGTTCCGCCACGACCCGCAAAGCCTGCAGCCGCTGGCCGCCAAGCGCCTGGAATTCAACGAGATCGGCGAGATCGTGCTGTCGCTCGATGCCGCGGTGGCGTATGCGCCGTACGCGGAGAACGCCGTGCTCGGCGGCTTCGTGCTGGTCGATCCGATCACCCGCGCCACCGTCGGCGCCGGCATGATCCGCCACGGCCTGCGCCGCGCCGACAACCTCCACTGGCAGGCGCTCGATGTCGATCGCAAGGCGCGCGCCGCGCTCAAGGGCCAGCGTCCGCGCTGCGTGTGGTTCACCGGCCTGTCGGGCGCGGGCAAGTCGACGATCGCCAACCTGGTCGAGCGCGGCCTGCTGGCGCGCGGCCTGCACACCTACCTGCTTGATGGCGACAACGTGCGCCACGGCCTCAATCGCGACCTCGGCTTCACCGACGAGGACCGCGTGGAGAACCTGCGCCGCGTGGCGGAAGTGGCGAAGCTGATGACCGACGCCGGGCTGGTGGTGCTGGTGAGCTTCATCTCGCCGTTCCGCGCCGAACGCGCGGCGGCGCGCGCGTTGTTCGACGCGGGGGACTTCATCGAAGTATTCGTCGACACCCCGCTGGCCGAGGCGGAGTGGCGCGACGTGAAGGGGCTGTACGCGAAGGCGCGCAGCGGGCGCCTGCCGAACTTCACCGGCATCGACTCGCCCTACGAGCCGCCGGAGCACGCCGAGCTGGTGCTCGACACCACGCAGGCGCCGGCCGACGCGCTGGCCGAGCAGGTGATCGCGGCGCTGCTGGATTGACCGGCGCCGGTTCGCTTGAGGCGGTGACCGGTTCCGCTCGAGTGCGTCGCCTTCCCGCGTGCGCAAGCGGGTGGGCTAGGCGTGCGTTGGCTGAGGGCCCAAGTGCCCTCATCCGCCCTTCGGGCACCTTCTCCCGCGAGCGGGAGAAGGGCCAGGCAGCGTCCTCGACCACCGTTCGGATGCCTGCTCCTGCACGCAGGAGAAGTTGCAGGACGTGCCCTCATCCGCCCTTCGGGCGCCTTCTCCCGCAAGCGGGAGAAGGGCCAGGCAATGTCCTCGACCACCGTTGGGGCACGTGCTCCGGCGCGCGGGAGGAGAGGCAAAAAGAAGGCCGGGCATTGCCCGGCCTTCGTCGATGCGCGGAAACGGCGCGGTCAGCGCTTGTTGCGGACCAGGCCGACCAGCACCAGGATCACGATTGCGCCCACCAGCGACGCCAGGAACCCGACCGGTGCGCCCGGCGAGTACCAGCCCATCGTGCGCCCCACCCAGCCCGCCAGCAGCGCACCGGCAATGCCGAGCACCGTGGTCAGGATGATGCCCATGCGGTCGCGGCCCGGCTTGAGCAGGCGCGCGAGCACGCCGACGACAAAGCCCACCAGGATGATCCACAGCCAGCTGCTGCCACCGAATACACCTTCCATACCGTCCCCTCGTGTCGTGGATGTCGCGGCGAAGCTTGGCAGGACGGACGCCGCGGCGCCAGTCCTGCCGCGCCCGGGTCAGCAGCAGCCGTGGTCGCCGTGGCGGGTGCCGCTGTCGGCGGCCACGGCCGAGCCACTGGTCTCGCCGCGCTGGCTGGCGAGGTGGTGTTCGGCGATCACGCGCGCCACCGACGCGGTGATCTTCTTGCCCATCGGGATGTGCAGGAACTCGTTCGGGCCGTGCGCGTTGGAGTGCGGGCCGAGCACGCCGGTGATCATGAACTGCGCGCCGGGGAATTTTTCGCCGAGCATGCCCATGAACGGGATCGAGCCGCCTTCGCCCATGTACATCGCCGGCGCGCCGAAGAACTCGCGGCTCGCGGCATCGATCGCCTGCTCCAGCCATGGCGACATCGCCGGCGCGTTCCAGCCGCTGGAGGCCTTCTCGAGCGCCAGCGTCACCTGCGCGCCGTTGGGCGGATCGCGCAGCAGTTCGGCCTGCAGCAGTTCGCCCGCGCGCTTGCCGTCCAGCGTCGGCGGCAGGCGTAGCGACAGCTTGACCGCGGTGTGCGGGCGCAGCACGTTGCCGGCCGAATCCAGCGACGGCATGCCGCCGATGCCGGTCAGCGACAGCGCCGGGCGCCAGGTGCGGTTGAGCACGAGTTCGGTGAGGTCGCCATCCATCGGCACCAGACCGGGCACCATCGGGAACTTGTCGTAGACCGCGGTGCCGAGCACTTCGGCCGCGCGCTTCGCCTGCGCCAGCCGCTCGGCGGGGATGTCGGCGAACAGGCCGTCGAGCAGGATCCGCCCGGTCATCGGATCCTCGATCCGCGACAGCAGCTGGCGCAGCAGGCGGAAGCTCGAGGGCACGATCCCCGAGGCATCGCCCGAGTGCACGCCTTCCTCAAGCACCTTCACCGTGAGGTTGCCGCCGGCCAGTCCGCGCAGCGACGTGGTGCACCACAGCTGGTCGTAGTTGCCGCAGCCCGAGTCCAGGCACACCACCAGCGACGGCTGGCCGATGCGGTCGGCGAGATGGTCGACGTAGGCCGGCAGGTCGTAGCTGCCGGACTCCTCGCAGGCCTCGATCAGCACCACGCAGCGCGCGTGCGGCACCTGCTGTTCCTGCAGTGCGAGGATCGCGGCGAGCGAACCGAAGATCGCGTAGCCGTCGTCCGCGCCGCCGCGGCCGTAGAGCCTGTCGTCGCGCAGCACCGGCGTCCACGGGCCGAGGTCGTCGTCCCAGCCGGTCATCTCCGGCTGCTTGTCGAGGTGGCCGTAGAGCAGCACGCAATCGTCGTTGCTGCCGCCATGCGTGGCCGGGATGTCGATGAAGATCAGCGGCGTGCGGCCTTCCAGGCGCACCACCTCCAGCTGCATGCCCGGGATCGGCTGCGCCCGCGCCCACGTCTCCATCAGCCGCACCGCATCGTCCATGTAGCCATGCGCCACCCAGTCGGCGTCGAACATCGGCGACTTGTTGGGAATGCGGATGTATTCGACGAGCTGCGGGACAATCTCGTCGTCCCATTTCCCGGCGACATAGCGGTCGATCTTGCTGGCATCCATGGGCTGCGGTTCCGATCCGGACAGAACACCGATTCTACCGCGCGGCCCGTGTAGGGGATTTCCTACCGCGGCGTGCGGCGTCGCCCGGCCCCGATCCTGCCCGGATGGCGATGGTCATGGCCATGGCGGATGCGGACACTGTCCCTGCCGGCCGGGAACTGCCCGCCGGGGAACGGAAGCCACCTACACACCACGGAGTATCCACATGAACACCTTCAAGACCCTGTTCGCCTCGCTGCTGCTGTCGCTGGCCCTGCTGGGCAATGCGTTCGCCAACGAGAAGGTGAACATCAACACCGCCGATGCCGCCACGCTCGAGCGCGTGCTGAAGAACATCGGCCCGGCCAAGGCCGAGGCGATCGTCGCCCACCGCAAGGCCAACGGTGCGTTCCGCAGCCCGGAGCAGCTGGCGGACGTGAAGGGGATCGGCCTGCGCACCGTGGAACTGAACCGCGAGCGCATCGTGGTCTCCAGCGCGCGCCCGGATGCGCCCGCCGCCGGCACCACGGGTGGCCGGCCCGCCGCACAGAAGCCCTGACCAGCACGCTGCCGGGCCCGCAGGGACGCGGGCCCACAGCCGGACGCACGGATGCAGCGTGGACCGGCAGGATGCCGTCACAGGGACGTACCCGCCGCCCGTTCCATGCCAGGAAGGCATGGCCGGGCGGCATCTTTGTTGGCGCGGACCGCAGCGGCGTCGCCCGGTGCGCGGGCGGACGCAGTCGATACACCGATACACTGGCGCCATGCCTGCATCGACGCGCGTGATCCCGGCCAACGAATACCGCCGCATGCGCTGGCGCAACGGCGCCGGCTGGACCCGCGAGATCCACGCCGAACCATCGGCGGAGGACTGGACCTGGCGCCTGTCGATCGCGGAGATCGAGCAGGACGCGCCGTTCTCCTGCTTCCCCGGCGTCGATCGCGAGCTGGTGCTGCTGTCGGGCAACGGCCTGCGCCTGTGCTTCGACGATGGCCAGGCGCTGGTGCTGCATCCGCCGCACCAGCGCCTGCGCTTTGCCGGCGAGCGCGTCGTGCACGGCGAACTGGTCGACGGACGCACCGAGGATTTCAACCTGATGTGGCGCCGCGACGCGGTCCGCGCCGAGCTGTGGCACCGGCCGCTGGTGGGGGCGATGGCGGTCTTCGTCGATCCCGGATCGACCTGGGTCCTGCACCTGCTGGCCGGGCATGCGCGGATCGAGGGCGGCGCGTCGTTGCCGGCGCTGGCCGCGGGCGATACCGCGCTCCTGCAGTGTGGCGCCACGCGCGAACGCCACCTGGTCGACGGTGGCGGCGAAGCGCTGCTGGTGCGGATCGACCCGGTCGAGGCCGCGCGAACTCCGGGTCAGTAGACGTCGCGTCGGTAGCGCCCGGCGTCGCGCAGGCGGTCGACGGCGTCCGCGCCAAGTGCCTCGCGCAGCACCGCGTCGACCCCGGGCGCCATGCCTTCGAGGCTGCCGCAGACGTACACGCTGGCACCGTCGTCGATCCAGTCGCGCAACAGGTCGGCCTGCGCGCGCAGCGCGTCCTGCACATGGCGATGCGGGCCGCCGTCGCGCGAATACACCAGGTCGACCTGCGCCAGCAGGCCGTCGCGGCGCCAGCGCTCGAGGTCGTCGAGGAAGAAGGCGTCGTGCGCGCGCTGGCGTTCGCCGAACAGCAGCCAGTTGCGCGCCGCGCCCGCCGCGACGCGCGCCTTGAGCAGGGCGCGCAGGCCGGCGATGCCGGTGCCGTTGCCGATCAGGACGAGCGGCCTCGCGTCGCCGGGCGGATGGAAGTTCGGGTTGGCGCGGATGCGCAGGTCGATGGCGCCGCCGACCGTCGCCTCGTCGCACAACCAGCCGCTGCCCAGGCCGGGGCTCCCGTCGTCGCGCGTCATCCGCCGCACCAGCAGGTCGAGCGTGCCGTCGGCCGGCAGCGACGCGATCGAGTATTCGCGGTGCGGCAGTGGCGTCAGCATCGCGGCCAGCGCCTGCGCGTCCAGCGGCGCCGCTGCGTCGATCCGCGGCAGCTGCGCGCGCGCAAGCGCATCGCGCAGCGTGGTGCGGGCGCCCTGGAACACCACCGTCGACTCGCCCGCCCATCCATGATCCGACACCAGCGCCTCGATGCTGGCCGCGGGCTGGCGTGGGCCGATCTCGGCGATGTCGCCGGCGGTCCACGCCGGCATGTCGCCCGGCGGCGGCCGCAGGACGAGGTGGAACACCGGCCCGCCGACGCTGCCGGGATTGAGCCGGCGGCGCGCCTGCAGCGTCCAGCGCTGGTACTGCGGTGGCGTCCAGTCGGGCAGGTCGGGCATGTCGGCGGCGAGCGCGAGGTGGTGCTGCCAGTGACGCAGCGCGCCGGCATCGCCATTGTCGACCTCGACCAGGTCGAACAAGGGCGTCGCTCCGCCCTGGCGCAGCCAGTGGTCGAGCGCGTGGCCGAAGCCGCAGTAATGCGCATAGCTGCGGTCGCCCAGCGCAAGCACCGCGTACTGCAGACGATCGAGCGCGGCGTTGCCGGCCATCACGTCGCGGACGAAGGCGAGCGCGGGATCGGGCGCGTCGCCTTCGCCGGTGGTGCTGGCGACGAACAGCGCGCGCCGCGTGCGTGACAGCAGCGCGGCATCGACGTGGCCCAGCGGCCGCGCGACGACCTGCACGCCCGCCGCCGCCAGCGATGCCGCGGTCTGGCGCGCGAGCGCGTGTGCCTCGCCGGTCTGGCTGGCATGCGCCACCAGCCACGGGATCGGTCCGCCGTCGGCAATGGTCGTGGCGGGAGCCGAGGCCGCGCGTGCGCGCCGCCACTGCCAGGCGCAACCGACGAGGTAGAGCAGGGTGATTCCGGCGGCCCAGGCCCAGGCCCGCGGGGACGGCGGCGCCGGCCACCAGGCCTCGTCGTGCCAGGCCAGCAGCGCGAAACAAGGCACGACCACCAGCAGCAACGCGAGCGCATTGCCGATCCACGCACGCGATTGCGTGGCCGTTCCGTGCGCGTTGCTCATGCGGCGATCCACGCGTCGAACCGCGGCGTGGCGAGGATGCGCCGGGCGCCGTCCGCGCCGGCCAGCGCGAAACGCGCGGCCAGGCCTTCGCGTTGCGCGACGACCAGTCCGAGTTCCGCGCCGATCACGGTCAGCGCCGTGGCCCAGGCATCGGCACGCATGGCCTGGCGCGCCACCACGCTGACCGCGAGCGGGGCATCCTGCACCGGCTGGCCGCTGCGCGGATCGAGGGTGTGCGCGTAGGCGCGTCCACCGGACTCGAATTGCTGCCAGCGCGGACCCGAGGTCGCCACCGCTGCGTCGTCGAGCGCCAGCACGCAGGGTGGCGCGTCGTCGTCGTCGCCGGTCTCCACCAGCACCCGCCACGGCGTGCCGTCGGGCTTGCGGCCGAATCCGCGCAGTTCGCCGCCGACGTCGACCAGCGCGGCCGTGATGCCCGTCCGTTGCAATGCGTCCACCACGACGTCGGTGCCGTAGCCTTTCGCGATCGCGGAGAGGTCGAGCGTGGCGTCGCCGGGTTGGCGCAGGCGCGCGGCATCGGCATCGAATTCGAGGCGCGTCCAACCCACGCGTGCGTGCGCGGCGGCCAGCACGTCGTGCGCGGGCACGGCGCGCGCCGCGGCATGCGCACCGAAGCCCCACGCGGCCACCAGCGGCGCGACGGTGGGGTCGAACGCGCCGTCGCTGGCGCGCGCGACCTCGAGCGCGCAGGCCAGCACGTTGCGGAAATCGTCGGGCAAGGCGTGCCATTCCCCGGCATCGGCACGATTGAAGCGCGAGAGGTCCGACGCCGGCTCCCAGGTGCTCATCTGCGCGACGACGGTGTCCAGCCGTGCCTGGATACCCGCGTGCAGGCCGTCCAGCGCCACGTTGCGCGCGGCCACCAGGTCCACGCGCCAGCGCGTGCCCATGGTTTCGCCGTACAGCGTGTGCACGACCGGCGTGGCGGTGGCGGTGGAGGACATGGCGGGCGCTCGAGGGGCGGGTGCGGATGTCGCATCGGCCCGCGGACAGGCAGGCCGAGGCGAAGGCGACGCGCCCGGCGCGGCTCGGCTTACTGCGGCAGCACTTCCAGCGTGACCACGTAGCCCAGGCGTCGCTGCGTCGCCTGAGGCACCGTGGTCTTGTCGTCCTGCATGCTCGTCTCCAGCCAGTACACGCCCGCTTCCGGCCACGTCACCTTGAGCAGGCCCTCGGCATCGGTGGTGGCGGAGATGCCGTCCTGCGCGTTGCGGTAGCGCGTGCCGCCACGAATGATCTCGAATTCGAGTCCGGCGGCGGGCTTGCCGTCGAGCAGGAAGCGGAACGTCGCTTCCTCGCCCGCGGCCAGGTCGTTCGGGTGCGTTACCGGCGCCAGTTCGATGCCCTTGCCGGTGGGCGCGAGCGCGGTCGTGTCCGGCGCGCCGTTGGTGACGAAGGTTTCGACTCGGCTGGCGCCTTCGGTCACCTGCAGGTTCTTCGCGTCGGCCGGCACCTTGCTGGCCAGCTCCGCAGGCGTGGCGTTGCGCAGGAAGCCGCCGCGCGTCTCCGGCGGCGCGCCCGGACCCGTGGTCGGCTTGCCCTCCTGCTCGGCCCTGGCCTTCGCGGCGAGGCTTTCGGGCGTGTCCCAGCGTGCCGACAGGCCGGCACTGGCGTTGCTGATGCGATAGGTGCCGACCTGCTGCAACTGCAGGTCGAAGGTACTGCGGTACTTGCCGGTGCTGGCGTTCCTGAGTTCGACGGGCTTGCCGTCCGGGCCGGTGGCGGTGACGTTGTCCAGGCGCATCGGCACGTGGTCGGGGAAGAACAGCTGGTTCGACACCGCGCCGTCGAAGGTCACCCACACATCGTTGCCGTTGACCACGGCCTGGGACGGGACGATCCATTGCTTGTGCGCGGAGGCCGACAGCGGCGCGAGCGCGGCGAGGGCGAGGACGAGGGCGGTGCGGAGTTTCATCGGTGTGTTCCTGCGATGGAATCGGGAATCGGGAATCGGGAATCGGGAATCGGGAATCGGGAATCGGGAATCGGGAATCGGGAATCGGGAATC
>JAIUOJ010000117.1 GCA_020161335.1 Pseudomonadota bacterium | reverse complement strand
GACCGCGGCGGCCAGAAGGCGGCGACCCCGGGCGTCGACCCGATCCTGCTGCGCCCGATCGACGACCTCGAGCTGACCGTGCGTTCGGCCAACTGCCTCAAGGCCGAGAGCATCTACTACATCGGCGACCTGATCCAGAAGACCGAAGTCGAACTGCTGAAGACCCCGAACCTCGGCAAGAAGTCGCTGACCGAGATCAAGGAAGTCCTCGCGCAGCGCGGCCTGTCGCTGGGCATGAAGCTGGAGAACTGGCCGCCGGCCGGTGTCTCCGCCCACGGCATGCTGGGGTAAGCGCCCCGCGTTCAGCCGATGTCGTCAGGCATCGGCTGCGGGGCGCGAACGCCCGGCGCGTTGCGCCGGGCGGGGGTTGCAAACGCGGCGTAGCCGCGGCTCCAGGCAGTTGATTTGAAAGCTGTTGAAACATCGCCGATGAACCCGAGTTCGCGGCACGACCGGCAAGGGATGCCGGCCAGGACCAGCGCAGTCCAAGTTCCAGCGCCAGGATGGCGACACCGATACCCACGGTTCCACACTTCAACGAAATAAGGATCCTCCGCCATGCGCCACCAGAAAGCCGGCCGCAAGTTCAGCCGCACCAGTGCCCACCGCGCCGCGATGTTCACCAACATGGCCGCGTCGCTGTTCAAGCACGAACTGATCAAGACCACCCTGCCGAAGGCCAAGGAGCTGCGCCGCGTCGCCGAGCCGCTCATCACCCTCGGCAAGGTCGACAGCGTCGCCAACCGCCGCCTTGCCTTCTCGCGCCTGCGCGACAAGGAAGCGGTGGGCAACCTGTTCACCACGCTCGGCCCGCGCTACTCCGCCCGTCCGGGTGGCTACCTGCGCATCCTCAAGTGCGGTTTCCGCGCTGGCGACAACGCGCCGATGGCCTACGTCGAGCTGGTCGATCGCCCGCAGGCGGCGCAGTAATCAACCATCGCCGCTGCGCGCTGGCACTGAACGATCAGGAAACCCCGGCCTTCGCGCCGGGGTTTCTGCTTCTTGAGGGCGGAGAAGGCGTCGTGTCCCGAGTGCCCGCGGGCGGGGCCTCCCGTGCGGGCGGTCGAGCGGATGCCGCGGGCGGGCGCCGTCGCGCTGCAGGCTTCCCCGAGGCCGGCGATAATGCCGCCATTCCCGACAGGTCCCGCAGGTCGCCATGAACCCGTTCCGCTGGTCGTTCCGCTCGCGCATGCTGCTCGCCGCCGCGATCTGCTTCGCGCTGATCGGCTTCGCGATCTATTCCCAGTTCGCGTGGGGCCTCAAGCCGTGCCCGCTGTGCATCTTCCAGCGGCTCGCGTTCGCGGCGCTCGGCGTGGTCCTGCTGCTGGCGGGGCTGTTCGCGCCCAAGGGCATCGGCGGGCGTCGCGCCTGGGGCGTGCTGGGCCTGGTGGCGGCCGCGGTCGGCATCGGCGTCGCCGGGCGGCATGCGTGGATGCAGCTGTATCCGCCGGAGATGCCGTCGTGCGGGGCGCCGTTTGCCTTCATGCGCGAGACCATGGATACCCCGAGCCTGATCAAGCAGGTGCTGACCGGCACCGGCGATTGCGGCGCGGTCGACTGGACCTTCCTCGGCCTGTCGATGCCCTGGTGGAGCCTGATCTGGTTCGTCCTGCTGGCGCTGTGGGTCGCGCTCGCCGCGTTCCGCCGCCAGTGACCCGCACCGGCGACGGTTGCAGCTGAAATTGACGCATCGCAACAAGCGGCGCACCATCCGCGCCTTGCAAGAGTGCACGACATGAACAGGCCCGACCGCAACCTCCAAGCCGTCAACCTCGCGCCGGAATGGCAACCGGGCAGCTGGCGTTCGCGCCCGGCGCTGCAGATGCCGACCTATCCGGACGCGCAGGCGCTGGCCGAGGTGCAGGACGAGTTGCGCCTGCTGCCGCCGCTGGTGACGTCGTGGGAGATCCTCGCGCTCAAGCAGCAGCTGGCCGAGGCGCAGGAAGGCAAGCGCTTCCTGCTGCAGGGCGGCGACTGCGCGGAGACCTTCGCCGAGTGCAACTCCGACATCATTTCCAACCGGCTCAAGGTGCTGCTGCAGATGAGCCTGGTGCTGGTGCACGGCATGAAGCTGCCGGTGGTGCGCGTGGGCCGCTTCGCCGGCCAGTACGCCAAGCCGCGTTCGGCCGACATGGAGACGCGCGATGGCATCGAGCTGCCCAGCTACCGCGGCGACATCGTCAATGGCCCGGCGTTCACCGCCGAGGCGCGGGTGCCCGACCCGCGGCGCATGATCAAGGCGCACGCGCGCTCGGCGATGACGATGAACTTCGTGCGTTCGCTGATCGACGGCGGCTTCGCCGACCTGCACCATCCCGAGTACTGGGGGCTGGGCTGGGTCAAGCAGTCGCCGCTGGCCGGTGAGTACCAGAAGATGGTGGCGGGCATCGGCGATGCCGTGCGCTTCATGGAGACGCTGGCCGGCGCGCAGGTGCATAACCTCAACCGCGTCGACTTCTACACCTCGCACGAAGCGCTGCTGCTGCCGTACGAGGAAGCGCAGACGCGCCAGGTGCCGCGGCAGTGGGGCTGGTTCAACCTCAGCACCCATTTCCCCTGGGTGGGCATGCGCACCGCGGCCCTGGACGGCGCGCACGCCGAATACTTCCGCGGCATCCGCAACCCGATCGCGGTGAAGGTGGGGCCGTCGGTGACGCCGGACCAGTTGCTGCGCCTGATCGACGTGCTCAACCCGGACGACGAGCCCGGTCGCCTGGGCCTGATCCATCGCATGGGCGCCGCCCAGATCGCCGACAAGCTGCCCGCGCTGCTCGAGGCGGTGAAGCGCGACGGCCGTCGCGTGCTGTGGATCTGCGATGCGATGCACGGCAACACCGAGTCGACCCGCAACGGCTACAAGACCCGTCGCTTCGAGAACATCCGCAGCGAGATCGAGCAGTCGTTCGACATCCACGCCGCGGCGGGCACGCGCCTGGGCGGCGTGCACCTCGAACTTACCGGCGAGGACGTCACCGAATGCACCGGCGGCGCACGCGACCTGACCGAGACCGACCTCGAACGTGCCTATCGTTCCACGGTCGATCCGCGACTGAACTACGAGCAGGCGCTGGAGACCGCGATGCTGATCGTGCGCAAGCACGCCCAGCTCAACCCGCCGGTCAGCGCCTGACGCTCAGCGGTCGCCGCCTGCGGGCGGCGACTCCACGCTGATCGTGGGCAGGAAGCGCGGTGGCCTGCGCGCGCGCGTGGCCTGCTCGAACGCATACGCATAGCCCAGCAGTCGGCCCTCGCTCCAGGCGGGGCCCATGAACACCAGGCCCAGCGGCAGGCCGCGCGCGTCACCCATCGGCACGGTGATCGAGGGCGTGCCGGCCACCGCGGCCACGCCGTAGCTGGCGCCAGTGAAGCGATCGCCGTTGACCGGGTCGATCGGCCAGGCCGGCCCCATCGTCGGAGCCACCAGCGCATCCAGGCGTTGCCCGGCGAGGGTGGCGTCGAGCCCTTCGGCCTTTGCCAGCCGGCGTGCGGTGTCGCGTGCGTTGCGATAGGCCCGATCGGTCAGCGGACCCTTGGCCAGCGACTGTTCGATGAGCTCCTGGCCGAACAGCGGCATCTCGCGCGCGGCATTCGCGCGGTTGTACGCGGCCACCCCCGCCAGCGAGGCGGCCGCGGCGCCGCTGTCGGCGAGATACGCGTCCACGCCGTCGTGGAACTCGTACAGCAGGACCTCCAGGCTTGGCGCGCCCCACTGGCCCGCGGTGGCGATGTCGGCATCCACCAGCACCGCGCCCTGCGCACGCAGCGCGTCGAGCGCACGCGTGAACGCGGCGTCGACATCGGGCTGCGGATTGACCCCGTGCTTGCGCAGCACGCCGATGCGCGCGCCGCGCAGGGCCCCGGGATCGAGCCTGGCGGCGTAGTCGGCGACGTCGCGATGCGTATCACCGGCGCTGGCCGGATCGCGTGGATCGTCGGCTGCCAGCACCTGGAGCAGGGCGGCGGCGTCGGCGACGCTGCGCGCCATCGGGCCGGCCGTGTCCTGGCTGGCGGCGATCGGGATGATGCCGTGGCGGCTGACCAGGCCGACCGTGGGCTTGACCCCGACCAGGCCGTGCACGGCGGCCGGGCACAGGATGCTGCCATTGGTTTCGGTGCCGACGCCGACGGTGGCGAGGCTGGCCGCGATCGCGGCGCCGGTGCCCGAACTCGAGCCGCAGGGCGTACGGTCGAGGACGTAGGGATTGCGCGTCTGTCCGCCGCGGCCGCTCCAGCCGGAGATCGAGCGCGTGGAGCGGAAATTGGCCCACTCGCTGAGGTTGGTCTTGCCCAGGATCACCGCGCCGGCTTCGCGCAGGCGCTGCACCAGGAAGGCATCGGGCGCCGGGCGATGGTCCGCCAGCGCCAGCGACCCGGCGGAGTTCGCCATCGGCCGTGCGTCGATGTTGTCCTTGAGCAGCACGGGGATGCCGTGCAGCGGCCCGCGCATGCGCCCCTCGCGGCGTTCGCCGTCGAGCATCGCGGCTTCGCGCAAGGCGTCCGGATTGAGCTCGATCACCGCGTTGAGCGTCGGCCCGGCCTTGTCGATCGCGGCGATGCGGTCGAGGTAGGCCTGCACCAGGGTACGGCTGTCGAGCGTGCCCTCCGCCATGCGCCCCAGCAGTTCGGCGATTCCCAGCTCGGCGTAGGCGTCACCGGGCGTGGCGAGCGGCGGTGGCTGGCCCGGAACCGGCGGCACTGCAACGCCGGGCGCGGAGGCGCAGCCGGACAAGGCAGCGGCGGCGAGCGCCAGCGCGCAGGCACGGTGGGCGAGGCGGGGCAGACGCATGCGCGGGCGCGGACGGGGAGAGACGCCAATGCTAACCCCGCGCGGTGTTCAGCGCCGGCGGCGGACCAGGTCGCGGGCGAGGACGTAGACGACGATCAGGTTGATCGACAGGACGGCCAGTTCCAGCCAGCCCGGGTGGGTGGCCAGGGCGTGGACCTCGAAGGGCAGGTACAGCGAGGCGGTGATGCAGCCCAGCCATGAGGCCCAGGCGCGGGCGCGCCACAGGCCCCAGGCTTCGACGAGGTGCAGCAGGCCGTAGGCGGCGATCGCGGCCGCGGCGAAGTGCAGCGACTCGGGGTTGATCGAGCGCTGCAGCCAGGCGAACACGCCGTGCTCGGGATTGAACTGGAAGCGGGCGATGAGCGCGTCCACCCAGCGCAGCAGCGAGACCGGTCCGACGAGTTCCAGTCCGCTCGCGCCGAGCAGCGCCAGCAGGCCCTTCGCGCCTTCCACCAGCGCGACGACGTGCAACCCGGGATGGGCGTGCGGATCCGGGTCGTAGGCGGGGCGGCTCATGGCAAGGGGTCCACGCGCAACGGGTTACAGCAGCGACGCCTGCTGCGGCGCCACCGGCAACGCGCCGCCGGTCAACGGCCAGGCCGCCAGCGGCTCGTAGCGGCCGCCGGGATTGAACAGCAGCTCGAAACCGTCGACGCGCAGCGGCGCGCCCGTGCAATCGACCTCGTCCAGCCACGCCTGTTCGCCCAGCCCCTTGTCGAGGTAGGCGAGGGTGACATGCGGCTGGGTGGTGACCTGCAGCGGGCGGATGTTGCTGCGACGTACGGCGTCCCGGGTGGCGTCGCACAGCGCCTGCAGGGCATCGCAGCGTTGCGGCAGGGCGACCACCGCGCCGGACTGCGGCCAATACCCGATGCGTTCGACCGTGAAGGCGTGTGGCGGGATGCGCGCCGCCGCGTCCGCGAGGGCCGACAGCAACGCCGGTGTCGCCACGTGGCGCAGGTCGTAGCCGATGAAGCACAAGGTGGCGTGCCACTGCGCGGGCCGCCGTGGTTGCGGCTCCGGCGCATGCGCCGGACGCGAGGATGCGAGCGCGGCGACCAGCGCCGCCAGCCGTTCCCGGCCACCGGCATCCGGCCGCCAGCCGGGGAACAGCGCCTGGCTCACGCGGCGCGGCTGGCGCGCTTGCGGTCGCTTTCGGTCAGGTGCTTCTTGCGCAGTCGGATTTCCTTCGGCGTGACCTCGACCAGCTCGTCGTCGTCGATGAAGTCCAGCGCCTGCTCGAGGGTGAACTTGATCGCCGGGGTCAGCTGGATCGCGTCGTCCTTGCCCGAGGCGCGCATGTTGGTCAGCGGCTTGGTCTTGATCGCGTTGACCGTCAGGTCGTTGTCCTTGGAATGGATGCCGATCAGCTGGCCTTCGTACACGTTGTCGCCTTCGGCCGCGAACAGCTTGCCGCGATCCTGCAGCGGGCCAAGCGAGTAGGCCGGCGTGGCACCCGGGGCATTGGCGATCATCACGCCGTTCAGGCGCTTGGCGATGGCGCCCTGTTCCTTCGGCCCGTAATGGTCGAACACGTGGAACAGCAGGCCCGAGCCCTGGGTGAGGGTGCGGAACTCGTTCTGGAAGCCGATCAGGCCGCGCGCCGGGATTTCATAGTCCAGGCGCACGCGGCCCTTGCCGTCGGGCTCCATGTTCTTGAGCTGCGCCTTGCGCGTGCCCAGCTTCTCCATCACGCCGCCCTGGTGGACTTCCTCCACGTCGACGACGAGCTGCTCGATCGGCTCCATCAGCTGGCCGTCGATCTCCTTGATGATCACTTCCGGGCGCGACACGGCGAGTTCGAAGCCCTCGCGGCGCATGTTCTCGATCAGCACCGACAGGTGCAGCTCGCCGCGGCCGGAGACCAGGAACTTGTCGGCGTCCTCGAGCTGCTCGACCTTCAGCGCGACGTTGTGCACTGTCTCGCGCTCGAGGCGGTCCTTGAGCTGGCGGCTGGTCAGGAACCTGCCGCCGGACAGGTCCTTGTTGCCGGCGAACGGCGAGTTGTTGACCTGGAAGGTCATCGAGATCGTCGGCTCGTCGACGGTCAGCGCCGGCAGCGCTTCGGGCGTGTCGAGCGCGCAAACGGTGTCGGAGATCGTGAGCTCCTGGATGCCGGAGATGGCGACGATGTCGCCGGCCTCGGCGCTGTCCTGCTCTATGCGCTCCAGGCCCATGAAGCCCAGCACCTGCAGCACCTTGCCCTGGCGCTTCTTGCCCTCGCGGTCGATGACCGTCACCGGCATGTTCTTCTTCAGCGTGCCGCGCTGGATCCGGCCGATGCCGATCACGCCGACGAAGTTGTTGTAGTCCAGCTGGCTGATGCGCATCTGGAACGGGCCGTCGGCCTCCACTTCCGGTGCCGGCACGTGCTGCATGATCGCTTCGTACAGCGGGGTCATGTCGCCCTCGCGCACGCTGTCGTCGAGGCTGGCGTAGCCGTGCAGCGCCGAGGCGTAGACGATCGGGAAGTCGAGCTGCTCGTTGGTCGCGCCGAGCTTGTCGAACAGGTCGAACACCTGGTCGATCACCCAGTCGGGGCGCGCGCCGGGCCGGTCGATCTTGTTGACGACGACGATCGGCTTGAAGCCCATCGCGAACGCCTTCTGGGTGACGAAGCGCGTCTGCGGCATGGGCCCGTCCATCGCGTCGACGAGGATCAGCACCGAATCGACCATCGACAGCACGCGCTCCACCTCGCCGCCGAAGTCGGCGTGCCCGGGGGTGTCGACGATGTTGATGCGGTTGCCCTGCCAGGTGATGGCCGTGTTCTTGGCCAGGATGGTGATGCCGCGCTCCTTTTCCTGGTCGTTGCTGTCCATCACGCGCTCGGCGAGCACGGTGCGTTCGTTCAGGGTGCCGGACTGCTTGAGCAGGCAGTCGACGAGGGTGGTCTTGCCGTGGTCGACGTGGGCGACGATGGCGATGTTGCGCAGGCGTTCGATGGACATGTCAGCGGGTTCGTTTACGACGCACCCGCTGCCGGGACCGGCAGGGCACGCAGGGGCGGGAGGGAAGCCGGCTATTATAGCGGGCCTACCGGCCGTTCCGGCCATCTGGAGCTGAATCCATGAGCCTTTTCGCCACCTTCGACACCGACCGCGGCCCGATCCGGGTCGAACTGTTCGCCGACAAGGCCCCGCTGACGGTCGCCAATTTCGTCAACCTCGCCAGGCGCGGCTTCTACGACGGCCTGGCCTTCCACCGCGTGATCCCGGATTTCATGATCCAGGGCGGTTGCCCCGAGGGCTCCGGCCGTGGCGGCCCGGGCTACCGTTTCGAGGACGAGACCGGCAACGGCGTGAAGCACGAGCGCGGGGTGCTGTCGATGGCCAACGCCGGCCCGAACACCAACGGCAGCCAGTTCTTCATCACCCACATCAAGACCGACTGGCTGGACGGCAAGCACACCGTGTTCGGCAAGGTGCTGGAAGGCCTGGACGTGGTCGATGCGATCAAGCAGGGCGACGCGATCAAGTCGGTGAAGATCGAAGGCGACATCGATGCCGCGCTGGCCGCGAAGGCCGATCGCGTGGCCGAGTGGAACAAGATCCTCGCCGCCTGAGCGGACTTCGCATCGTCGCGGTGCGGCGGCCCGCCGGGTGCCGCGCCGCGCGTCGTGCAACCCCTACTGGAAGCGCAGCCCGTCGAGCATCGCGTTGACCGCGGCGACGTCGCGCCCGTGGTAGTGCTCCTTCGGCGCCAGCCAGAACACGACCGTCAGCAGGCCGTTGCGCTCGGCCACGGCGGCGGTGCCCTGGTAGAGCAGGCCGTCGCCATTGGCCATCGCCAGGTCGAAGCGCAGGCCGTCGACATCGCCGAAGGCATGGGGTCGCAGCTGGCTGCCATCGACCCCGGCGAAGCCCTGGTCGGCGAGGCCGTCGACGACCAGTTGCTGCAGTTCGTCCAGGCGCATGCCGCGGCGGTACCACGGGCCGTCGGGGTGCGAGCGGCGCTCCTTCGCCAGCTGGAACACGTGTTCGCCGGGCTTGACCCTGCTGTAGAAGTGCAGCTGGTTGAGCGCGGTGCCGTCGATCGTCCATACCTCGGAGCGCGAACGCTTGATCCGCGCCCAGGCCAGCGAGCTGTCCACCTGCAGGTCGAACACGGCCACGGTCCCCGCGGCCTGCAGGGTGCCGCCGGGGCTGGCGCAGGCGGCGATGAACAGCATGGCCAGCAGGACCGCGACGAGGCGGGTCGCGCGCAGGATCATGGGGTTTGCTCCAGTCGGCTGAGGTAGTGGCGCACGACGGGGGCGTCGTCCGCGTCGGGTGCGGCGGCGAGGTAGTGGCGCAGGGCATCGATCGCGCCGACGCGTTCGCCGCGCTCGCGCAGCAGCATGCCCTGTTCGCGCCAGGCGGCCGCGGGGGCGTCCGGCTGGGCCAGGGCCTCCGCGTAGAGGGCGGCGGCGCGTTCGCGGTCGCCGGGCCTGCCGCGCCGTCGATGCGCTTCGCCCAGGTAGAAGGCGTGCAGCCCGGTGAAGCCCGGGACCGGGTCGCCGTGCAGTTCCCCGAATGCCTGGATCGTGGTGTCGTAGCTGCGGCGCGACAGTTCCGCGGCGAGCCAGCGCTCGCGATGCGCGCGGATCGCCGCGCGGTAGGCCTCCAGCGCGGTGTTCGAAGGGCGACCCTCCGCCGGCAGCGCGGCCGCCGCGGCGCGCACGTCCTGCACCCGCTCGGCGGTCTGCGGGTGGCTGGCGAACACGGCGCGGTTGCGATGCGTGGTGTCGGCGCGCTCCTCGCGCAGCAGGCGCTCCCACAGGCGCGCGGCAGCCGCCGGGTCGTAACCCTGGGCCACGGCGGCGTCGAAGCCGATGCGGTCGGCTTCGCGCTCGTTGTCGCGCGATTGCTTGTACAGCGCGGACACGCCCGACAGCGCCGCCAGCTCGCCTGCGATCGGCAGGCCCACGCCCCAGGTGACCAGGCCGAAGGTGCCGAGGAAGGCGGTGGTGCGCTTGGCGGTGCGCCACGATTCCAGCGAATGCCGCTGCCGGTAGTGCGCGAACTCGTGGCCCAGCACCATGGCCAGTTCGGCCTCGTCGTGCATGCGCAGCAGGGCGCCGGTGAACACGAGGGTGACGCCGTTGGGCGCCATCGAGGCATTGAACACCGGTACGTCGACGACGTACACGCGCAGGTCGCGGCAATGCGCGCCCGCGACCCTGCAGGCCACGCCTTCGACGTAGGCCTGCAGCGCGGGGTCGCGCACCACCAGCGGCGACTGGCGCAGCGTCTTCTCGGCCTGGTCCATGCCGTACCAGAGTTCGGCTTCGGTGCTGCCCGGCGCGGGGCGTTCGCCGGGCGCCAGCGGGCCGGGCGACTGCGCGAACGAGGGTGCGGGCATGCACATGCCCGCCAGGGCGAGCACGGCGCCCGGCAGGCAGGCGCGCAGGTGGCCGGGCGGCTTCACAGCGGCAGTTCGTC
>JAIUOJ010000116.1 GCA_020161335.1 Pseudomonadota bacterium | reverse complement strand
CGGACAGCAGCCACAGCACGCTGCCGGGCGCGCTGCGCAGCACCGCCATCAACCGGGCGACGCTGCCCGGGTTGAGCTTGTAGCTGTTGTTGAAGCAGCACAGCACGGTGGCGCCGTCGGGGAGCCCGCAGTCGGCGCGGGTCGGCGCATCCAGGCGTTCGCGCGTGGTGTCCGAGGGCTGGAAGCAGCGCGGCAGCCAGGCCACGCGCTCGGAAAAATGCGGGGCCAGCGATTCGGGCAGCACGAAGCGGTCGGCGACGACATGGTCGATCCACGGCGCGCCGCTGGTGCCGGGGTAGGCCAGCCAGTTCACCTGCACCGGTGCCGGGCGCATCGCCAGCACCTCCGGGCGCCCGCCGCCGCCCCAGCCGCGCAGGTCGAACAGCACGTCGATGCCGGCGCCGCGGATGCGCAGGGCCGCGTCGACGTGGCGCGTGCCGGCGAGGTCGTGCCAGTGCGTCACGGCGCGCAGGCGCTGCGCGATCGTGCTGCCGTCGTCGCCGGTGAGCGAAAACAGGTGCGCCTCGACACCGGCCTGCGCGCGCAGCGCTTCGAAGAAGGCGACGGTCAACAGTCCGGTGGGATGCGCGCCGAACCCGTTGGAGAGGAATCCCAGCCGCAGCGGCCCCTGCCCGCGCACCGGCGGCGGTGGCGGAAGCGGATGCACGGCGCGCGCCAGCGCCTCGGCGCGCAGGCGCGCGCAGCGCAGCTGTTCCGCGGGCGAGGCCTCCTCGCTGAGGAAGGCGAACGGCTCGACCGCGGCGCGACCGGCGGCCACGGCGGCGCGCACCTGCGCCGAAAGCGCGTCGACGTCGCGCCAGTCGCACAGCTTGCGGCGCCATGCCAGCAGGTAGGCGGCGATCTCGGGCACGTCCGGCGCGAGCGCGTGCGCGCGGGCATAGGCTTCGTTCGCCGCTTCGGCTTCGCCACTGTCCTCGAGCACGTGCGCCAGCCACAGCGCGATGCCCGGATGGTCCGGTGCGTTGCGCGCGGCGGCGCGCAGGCTGTCCACCGCCGCGGCGTGCCGGCCCACCATCCATTGCGCGCGACCCAGCCGCGCCAGCGCCTCGGGGTGGCCGGGCGCGAGCTGCAGCGCGCGCTGCGCCGCGGCAATGCAGGCGTGCGCGTCGCCGGCCTCGACTTCGGCATCGGCAAGCAGGATCCAGGCGAAGGCGTTTGCCGGCTCGCGTTGCACCGCTTCGCGGGCGATCGCGCGCGGATCCCGGGCGCCGGGTGCCGGCTGGCCGCCCGCCGCGTTCAAGGGCATCGCTCCCGGCGCGGGCAGGTGCAGCGGCTCATGCCAGCGACAGCGAGTACCACTGGGTGTCGTCTTCCTGCCAGCCGGCGTTGCGATACGTGGCGCGGGCCGCGGCATTGTCGCGCGCGGTTTCGAGCTGGATCGCGGCGGCGCCCTCCTCGCGGGCGAAGGCGGCCGCGGCGTCGAGCAGCGCGCGCGCCACGCCCTGGCGGCGGGTGGCGGGCAGCACGAACAGGTCGTTGAGGATCCACGTGCGCGCCATGCGCACCGACGAGAACGACGGATACAGCTGCGCGAAGCCGACCACCGAAGTGCCCTGGCGCGCCACCAGCACCTTCGCTTCGCCGAAGCGCAGGCGGCTGCGCAGCCAGTCGCGCGCGGCGGCGACGTCGGACGCCTGGCCGTAGAACTGGCGATAGGCGTCGAACAGGACCGCGAGCGCGTCGAGGTCGGCCGGCTGTGCGTGGGTGACGGTGGCGCTCATGGCATCAGGGTCCCTGGGTCAGCCGCGCCAGCTCGTCGGCCTGGTGTTCGCGCGAGAGGCGGTCGGCCAATGCGTCGAGCTGGCCTTCGAGCACGTTCGGCAGGTCGTACAGGGTCAGGCCCTCGACGCGATGGTCGGTGATCCGGCCCTGCGGGTAGTTGTAGGTGCGGATGCGCTGGCTGCGGTCGCCGCTGCCGACCTGCAGCTTGCGCGTGGCGGCGGTGGCGGCGGCACGGCGTTCGGCCTCGGCCTCGGCCAGCATCGCCTTGAGCCGCTTCATCGCCTTGTCGCGGTTGGCGTGCTGGCTGCGTTCGGTCTGCGATTCCACCACCACGCCGGAGGGCAGGTGGGTGATGCGGATCGCCGAGTCGGTCTTGTTGACGTGCTGGCCGCCGGCGCCGGAGGACCGGAACGTGTCGACCTTGAGGTCGGCCGGATTGATCTCGATCGGCTCGCCGTCGTCCTCGACCGGGATGATCGCCACCGTCGCGGCCGAGGTGTGGATGCGGCCCTGCGATTCGGTTTCGGGCACGCGCTGCACGCGATGGGTACCGGACTCGAACTTCAGCTTGGCATAGGCGCCGGCGCCCTCGACGCGCGCGATCACCTCGCGGAAGCCGCCGTGCTCGCCGGCGTTCGCCGATTCCACCTCGACGCGCCAGCCCTGGCGCTCGGCGTAGCGGCTGTACATGCGGAACAGGTCGCCGGCGAAGATCGCGGCCTCGTCGCCGCCGGTGCCGGCGCGGATCTCCAGGTACAGGCCGCCGTCGTCGCGGGCGTCGCGCGGCACCAGCAGCGCCATCAGGACGTCGTCGAGCGCCGCCAGCCGCGCGTTCGCCGCGTCGATCTCCTCGGCGGCCAGTTCGCGCAGTTCCGGATCGGCGCGCATCGCCTCGGCGGCGGCGAGGTCGTCGCGCGCCTGGCGTTCGTCGGCCAGCGCGGTCGCCAGCGGTTCGAGCTGGGCGAACTCGCGCGACAGCGCGCGGAAACGCGCCTGGTCGCCGGCGATGCCGGGGTCGGCGAGCAGGCGTTCGAGTTCGTCGCGGCGTTCGGCCAGCGCTTCCAGCTTACGGCGCAGGGTCGGCAGCATCGTCGGTGTCGCGCGGCGCGGGCGGCAGCAGTTCGTCGAAGCTGCGCAGGAAATCGAGGTGGCCGTTGCCGAGCGCGTCGCGCATCGCGGCGGTGGGCGCGTGCAGCAGGCGGTTGGTCAGCGCATGCGCCATCTGCTCGACGACGGCCGCGGGGTCCTGGCCGGCGGCGAGCTGCTGCCTGGCTTTCGCCAGCAGCTCGGCGCGGACCGCGTCGCCATGCGCGCGCAGGCGCTTGAGCGGTTCGTTGCGCGCGCCGAAGGCCAGCGCTTCCGCGTAGCGCGTCACCTGCAGGTCGACGATGGCCTCGGCGTCCGCGGCGGCTTCGCGCCGGCCGCGCCGGTTGTGTTCGACCACGCGGTCGAGGTCGTCGACGGTGTAGACGAAGACATCGTCGAGCCCGGCAACGTCGGCGGCGATGTCGCGCGGCACCGCGAGGTCCATCAGCAGCATCGGCCGGTGCTTGCGCGCCGACAGCGCGGCGGCGATCTGCGGCCGCGTCAGGATCGGCGTCTGGCTGGCGGTGGCCGAGAACACGATGTCGGCCAGGAACAGGTGGCGTTCCAGTTCGTCCAGCGGCAGCGCGACCGCGCCGTGGCGGGCGGCCAGCTCCTGCGCATGCGCATAGGTGCGGTTGGCGACCAGCAGCCGCTTCACCCGGGCCTGGGCGAGGTGGCGCGCCGTGAGCTCGATGGTCTCGCCCGCACCGATCAGCAGCACCACCGAATCGGCGGGGCGCGCGAACGATTCCTGCGCCAGGCGCACCGCGAGCGAGGCCACCGAGACCGGACTGGAGCCGATCCGGGTTTCGCTGCGTGCGCGCTTGGCGGTGACGAAGGCATGCTGGAACAGGCGGTCGAGGCGCGCGCCCAGCGACCCGGCGCCGCGCGCCAGCGCCCAGGCCTGTTTCACCTGGCCGAGGATCTGCGGCTCGCCCAGCACGAGCGAGTCCAGCCCGCAGGCGACGCGGAACAGGTGGCGCGCGGCGTCGTCGCCGGCGTGGCGGTACAGGTAGGCGTGGAGATCGTCGCCGCCCTGCGGATGCGTGGCCAGCCAGTCGGCCAATACGCGGCCGTCGCCGTCGGCCAGCGCATACAGTTCGGTGCGGTTGCAGGTCGACAGCAGCGCCACCTCGCGCACGCCGGGCAGCGCGCGCAGCTCGGCCAGCGCCGCCGGCACCGCGCTGTCGCCGAACGCCACGCGTTCGCGCAAGGCGACCGGTGCGGTCTGGTGGTTGATGCCGAGGGCGAACAGGGTCATGGGCGGGGACCGCCATCCCGATCGCGCAGGCGGGCCCGGGTGGCGGGTCCTGCTGCGGCGTATCCGTTCAGGCGCTTGCGATAAGCTTTCGGTCGATTGGAATCCCATTTTAAGGCCCGGCAGGCGTCGATGCCCGTTTTTCCGAACCCCGTCCGCCGGATCGTGCTGTGCGCCCTGCTGCTGGCCGGCTGGCCGCTGGCGCTGTCCGCCCAGTCGCCCGCTGGCGACGATCCGCTGCGCCAGGACGTGCTCGGCGCCACCATGGCCGGCGAATACGCGCTGCAGGCAGGCCGGCTGGAGGAGGCTTCGCGCTGGTACCTCGACGCGGCGCGCGCCTCCGGCGACGACGCCGGCCTCGCCGAACGGGCGACCCGCATCGCCCTGCTCGGACAGGACGACCGCCTCGCCGCGCAGGCGCTGGCGCTGTGGCGCGCGCGCGCGCCGGCGACCCTGCCGATGCGCGCGGCCGAGGCCACGCTGGCCCTGCGCTCAGGCAAGCAGCGCGTCGCCGAGCGCGAACTCAAGGCGCTGATGCGCGATCCCGATCCGGCCGGCTGGCGCCACGCGCTGCAGGTGCTGGCCACCGGATCGCGCGACCCGGCCGTCTCCGGCAGGCTGATGCAGCGCCTGTTCGATGCGAACGTGGTGCCGGACGAGCTTCCCGCCTGGGTCGGCTTCGGCGACCTGGCCCAGCGCCTGGACCAGGACGCGCTGGCCAGTCGCGTGGTCGACCGCATCGTGCAGCGCTTCCCCGGCGACCCGCGCGTGGCGCTGCTGCGCGCCGGCCAGCTGCGCGAGAACGGCGACCTCGACGGCGCGCGCGCGGTGCTGGCCGAAGTGGCAGGCGCGGCCGCCATCGCCCCCGAGCTGCGGCTGGCGATGGCCGCCGAGTACGACGCGCTGGGTGATCCGGCCGCCGCCGAGCAGGTGCTGGCCAAGGGGCCGCAGGACCTGCGCATCCAGGCCCTGCGCGCCTCGCTGCTGGCGCGCGCGGAGGACAAGGCCTCCCTGGGCGCGCTGTACGACGAGCTGCGCCGCGACGCCACCACCCCCAACCCGGCCCAGCGCCTGCTGCTGGGCCAGACCGCCGAATACCTCGAGCGCTATGCCGAGGCGCTGGACTGGTACGACGGCGTGGCCGGCGGCGAACCGCGCCTGCAGGCGAGGCTGCGCACCGCCAACGTGCTGTACGAACTCGGGCGCAAGGACGATGCCTTCGCCGCCCTGCGCAAGCTGCAGGGCGACGGCACGCTCGACGAACGCGCGCGCCAGGCGGCCTACCTGCTGGAAGCCGAGCTGCACGGCAAGGACAAGCAGCTCGACGCCGAAGCCGACACCTATGCGCGGGGCCTGGCCGACTGGCCGGACGAGCCGTCCCTGCTGTACTCGCGCGCGCTGATGTGGGAGCGCTACGACGACATCCCGCGCGCCGAGGCCGACCTGCGCAAGATCCTGGTCGCCGAACCGGAGAACGTGGCCGCGCTCAACGCGCTGGGCTACACCCTGGCCGACCGCACCGACCGCTATGGCGAGGCGCTGGAGCTGATCGATCGCGCGCGCGTCGCCGAGCCGGGCAACGCCGCGATCATCGACAGCTACGGCTGGGTCCTGTACCGGCTCGGCCGGTTCGACGAGGCGCTGGTCGAACTGCGCCGCGCGTACACGCTGCAGAAGGATGCGGAGATCGCCGCGCATGTCGGCGAGGTGCTGTGGCAGCTCGGTCGCAAGGACGAGGCGCGCAAGTACTTCGACGACGCGCGCCGGATCGACCCCGACAACCGCTCGCTCCAGCGCGCGCTGGAGAAGACCGGCGCATGAGCGGGCACGCATGAGCCGGCATTCGTTGCGTGCCTGCGCGCTTGCCGCGTTCGTCGCCTGCGCCTTCGCGGCCTGCACGCCGCAGGCGGTGCGCGCGCCGGTGCCGGTCGATCCGGCCGAAGCCGCGCGCCAGGACGCCGCGCGCGCCGCGCTGGCGGACTGGTCGCTGTCGGGTCGGGTCGCGATCTCCGGCGGCCGCCAGGGCGGCAGCGGCCGCATCGACTGGACCCAGCAGGGTGGCCGTTACAACATCACGCTGTCGGCGCCGGTGACGCGCCAGGGCTGGCGCCTCGGCGGCGATGCCCGGCACGCGCGGCTCGACGGCATCCAGGGCGGGGCACGCGAGGGCGATGACGTCGAAGCCCTGCTGCGCGACGCCACCGGCTGGGACATCCCGGTACGCGCGCTGGTCGACTGGGTGCGTGGCGTGCCCGCGGACGCGTCGGCCTTCGGGGACCCGCGCATGGCCTACGGCGCCGGCCAGCTGCCGGCCAGCCTCGAACAGGCCGGCTGGCGCATCGATTACCGCGAATGGCACGCCGCGGCCACGGACCGACCGGCGCTGCCCAGGCGCATCGAAGCGCAGCGCGGCGACGCCCGGGTGCGCCTGGTCGTGGATGAATGGCGGGCGCGTCAGGCGTCGGGCGAGGCGCAGGGCGATGACGGCGATGACCTCGCATCGCCGGACGCGCAGCTGGCCGCGACCTTCCGCACCCTGCGCCTGGACGACCCGGCGGCCGACGCGCGCGAACACATCGCTGCCGGCGACCTGCGTCCGGTCGGCGTCTGCGGGTTCGCCTGCCTGGCACCGGGCGCCGGCCCTGCCGGTGCACCGGGGGCGCACGGCGTCGACCTGCGCATCATCGACGGCACCGGCGACGTCATCCGCGACGACCGTCACCTCGAACTGAAGGCCCGGGCCGAGGCCTACGCCCGCGCCTACAACGCTGCGCTGGCCGCCTGGCGGCAGGCGCACCCGGAGGCCGGCGCGCCGCCGCCGGCGCGCTGACCCATGGGCATGGCGTCCGCGCCCGGCGGCGAGGGCTGGTCGGCCTGGCCCGCGCCGGCCAAGCTGAACCTGTTCCTGCGCATCCCGCGCCGCCGACCGGATGGCTACCACGACCTGCAGACCGTGTTCCGCCTGCTCGACTGGGGCGACACGGTGCGGCTGCGGCTGCGCGAGGACGGCGCGATCACCCGCGTGGGCCCCTCGGCGCCGGGCGTGGCCGCTGCCGACGACCTCGTGGTGCGGGCCGCAAAACTCCTGCAAACGGAGGCGAACGTCGCGAAAGGCGTCGACATTTCCGTCGAAAAGCGCATTCCCTCGGGTGCCGGCTTCGGGGGTGGTTCATCCGATGCCGCGACCGTGCTGCGGGTGCTGGACCGGTGCTGGGGGCTTGACCTGGGCATCGAACGGCTGGCGGCCCTGGGCCTGCGCCTGGGCGCCGACGTGCCGGTGTTCGTGCGCGGCCACAACGCCTGGGCCGAAGGCGTGGGCGAAGTGCTGACGCCGTTGGACCTGGCGCCGGCCTGGTACGTGCTGGTCGACCCGGGTGTCCACGTCGCCACCGCCGCCCTGTTCCAAGCCGCTGAATTGACGCGAAATGCCCCAGCCGCGACAATATCCGACTTCGTTTCGGGAGCAGGGCTCGGCAACGCGTTCGAGCCGGTGTTGCGCTGCCGCGAAGCCGCCGTCGACGCGGCCTTCGCAGCGCTGGCGCAGATCGGCACGCCGCGGCTGACCGGGTCGGGCAGCGGCTGTTTCGTCGAATTCGCCTCGCGCGGATCCGCCGAAGCCGCGCTCGCGGCGTTGCCATCCTCGCTCAAGGCCTGGGTGGCGGCGGGCGCGGCGCGGTCGCCATTGCTCGATGCACTCGAAACGGCCGGGAATGCGGAGTAGGGAACAGGGAATCATCGGAGCACGCAGGCTGTGCTCTTCCGGATCCCGATTCCCCATTCTCGACTCCCGGAGAAAAAACAGGGGCGTCGCCAAGTGGTTAAGGCACCAGGTTTTGATCCTGGCATGCGTAGGTTCGAATCCTTCCGCCCCTGCCAGACGATCGAAATGGAGCGTTGGGAATAGGGAATCGATGGATGCGCGGCCAGCCGCTTTTCCGATTCTCCAGTCCCGATTCCCCGTTCCCGGCCCCAAGCCACCCGCGCGGTCAGAGCGAAGCGGAGCAACCAAGATGAAGGAAGATCGCAACCTGTTGATCTTCTCGGGCAACGCGAACAAGCCGCTGGCGCAGGCGGTGTGCCGCGAACTTGGCGTCCGCCCGGGCAAGGCGCTGGTCTCGACGTTCTCGGACGGCGAGGTGCAGGTCGAGATCGAGGAGAACGTGCGGCGGCAGGATGTGTTCGTCATCCAGCCCACCGGCGCGCCCTCGGCCGAGAACCTGATGGAGCTGCTGGCGCTGATCGACGCGCTCAAGCGCGCATCGGCGACCTCGGTCACCGCGGTGGTGCCGTACTTCGGCTACGCGCGCCAGGATCGCCGGATGCGGTCCTCGCGGGTGCCGATCACCGCCAAGCTGGTGGCGCGCATGTTCGGCGCGGCCGGTGCCGACGGGCTGCTGACGGTCGACCTGCACGCCGACCAGATCCAGGGCTTCTTCGACATCCCGGTCGACAACGTGTACGCCTCGCCGCTGCTGCTCGCCGACATCTGGCGCGCGCACGGCACCGACAACCTGATCGTGGTCTCGCCCGACGTCGGCGGCGTCGTGCGCGCCCGGGCCATCGCCAAGCGCCTCGACGACGCGGACCTCGCGATCATCGACAAGCGCCGCCCGCGGGCCAACGTCGCCACGGTGATGAACATCATCGGCGACGTGGAGGGCAAGACCTGCGTGCTGGTCGACGACATCGTCGACACCGCAGGGACGCTGTGCGCGGCGGCGGGGGCCCTCAAGGCCAACGGCGCCAACAAGGTCGTCGCCTACTGCACCCACCCGGTGCTGTCGGGCGCGGCCATCGACAACATCACCCGTTCGCAGCTGGACGAACTGGTGGTCACCGACACCATCCCGCTGTCGGACAACGCCCGGGCCTGCGGACGCATCCGCCAGCTCAGCGTCGCCGAGATGCTGGCCGAGACGATCCGCCGGATCGCGTTCGGAGAATCCGTCAGTTCGCTCTACCTGGACTGACACCACCGCTCGCCTGGTCGCGGGTGAGCGTTCCAAACCGCCGTGAGGCGGTTCCAATCCTGAAAGAAGAGAAGCAAACATGGCAACGACGCACGAAATCAAGGTCGAACGCCGCGGGGACGAAGGGAAGGGTGCGAGCCGCCGCCTTCGCCACGCCGGCAAGATCCCGGCCATCGTCTACGGTGGCGAACTCAAGCCGGTCAGCATCCAGCTCGACCACGAGCCGGTGTGGCTGGCCAGCCAGAACGAGTGGTTCTACTCGTCGATCCTGGACCTGAGCCTCAATGGCGACATCCAGAAGGTCCTGCTGCGCGACATGCAGCGCCACCCGTACAAGCAGCTGATCATGCACCTGGACTTCCAGCGCGTGAACGACAACGAGACGCTGCGCACGGCGGTGCCGCTGCACTTCCTCAACGAAGACAGCTCGCCCGCGGGCAAGTCGTCGGAAGTGGTCGTCACCCACGAGCTCAACGAAGTGGTGGTGGAGTGCCTGCCGAAGGACCTGCCGGAGCACCTCGAGATCGACCTGGCGAACCTGGCGGTCGGCGACATCGTCCACCTGTCCGACATCAAGCTGCCGGCGGGCGTCGAGATCCCCGAGCTCAAGCTCGGCAAGGAACACGACGTGGCGGTGGTCATCGCCAAGCACGGTCGCGAGGACGTGGTCGAGGACGAGGCGGCCGCCGAGGGCGGTGCCGACGTTCCGGCGAGCAAGGTGTCCAAGGACGAGAAGTGATCCTCGCGTAAGCGAGGGTCATCCCGAGCCGCAGGCGAGGGATCTCCCCCACGGCGCGACGCGGCTTCGATGCGCGTCCGCCGAGACCTGGGGGCGGTCCACTCCCTGCGGTGCGGGATCACGCTGCGATGGATGGATTGCGCCTCATCGTCGGCCTGGGCAACCCCGGCCGTGAACATGCGCTGGACCGGCACAACGCCGGGTTCCGCTTCGTCGACGCGCTCGCGGACAAGGCCGGCGGCCGCTTCGGCGTCGAGGGCAAGCTGTTCGGCGAGACCGCGAAGATCGACTTCGCCGGACGGTCGCTGTGGCTGCTCAAGCCGGCGACGTACATGAACCTCAGCGGCAAGTCGGTCGCCGCGGCCCTGCGCTACTGGAAGATCGAACCGGAACAGGCGCTGCTGGCGCACGACGAACTCGACCTGCCGCCCG
>JAIUOJ010000115.1 GCA_020161335.1 Pseudomonadota bacterium | reverse complement strand
GATCGACCATCACGTCCCAGTCGCGCAGGAAGTAGAAGGTCAGGATCGGCAGCAGCACGATGTTGGCCACCCACGCGAGGAAGGCGAAGCCCGACGAGGACAGGTAGCCGAACAGGGTCGCGGCGACGCCGCCGGCCTGCTCCCAGTGCATGCGCACCAGTTCGATCAGGCGCTGCGGGTCGAGCCAGGCGGTGATCTCGATGCCGGTGCGCGCCTCCACCCACGGCAACGCGGTGCCGATGAACCATTCGCGGTACTGCGGCAGCGCCTCGACCAGGGTGCGCACCTGGCGTTCCACCATCGGCACCAGGATCAGCACCGCCAGCACCAGCACCAGGGTCATCAGCACGAACACGAGGGTCACCGCCACCGGGCGCGAACGCCCGGTGCGTTCCAGCCGGTCGACCAGCGGATCGCCCAGCCAGCCCAGCAGCGCGGCCAGCACGAACGGCGTCAGCACCGCGCCCAGCAGCCACACCAGCCACAGCACGGCGAACGTCACCAACCCCCACTGCAGCCGCCTGAGGAAGCGGGCGATGTCGAGGTTGGCGTCGGCGGGGGTTTCGGGCATGGCGAGGTCCGGTCGGGTCGGTGCGGCGTTCAGCGCAGCTGGTACACGGGCGTCGCGCCTTCGCCGCCCTGGAGTTCCAGCAGCACGTCGCCATCGACGGTGCGGCGGAAACCGGACATGCCGGTGATCAGGTCGAGGTCGACCTCGAGCCGCTCGCCACTGGCGCTGGCCGGGCGGATCGCGCGCACCACCGACATGCGCTGCAGCGCGGTGGCCAGGCGCAGGTAGTCGGCGCCGCTGCGGATGCCGGTGAAGACGATGCGCTGCGACGCCGGCGCACCGGCGCTGCTGGCCCGCGCGTAGCGGCGGATCAGCGCATCGGCGGCGCCGTCGGCGCCGGTGGCCATCGCGCGGCGCGCGTCGGCGTTGGCTTCCGACCAGCGCGACAGCACGCGGCCGTTGTCGACGAACACCCAGTCGGCCTTCCAGCCGGCGCCGTCGCGGTAGAGCTTGCCCAGCAGCTGCATCGGCGGCTGGTAGCGCGCCGACAGCCGCGCGATCGCCGCGGTGTCGCCGCGCCAGATCGCGCCGACGGCCGCCTGCTCGGCGGCGCTGCCCGAGGGCAGGCCGAGCCGGTAGCCGCGCTCGATCGCGCGCTGCAGCACCGGCCGCGCGGCGTTGTTGTGCTGCAGGCCGACCAGGCGCGGGCCCTTGCCGTCGTCGATGGCGAGCCACAGCACCGGCTTGGGCCGCGGCTGCGGCCACACCGGCAGGCCGAGCGCGGCGACCACGCCGTCGACGGCTTCCGGTTCGAAGCGCACCACCAGGGTGGTGCTGAAGCTGGGCGCGCCGCTGGCGCCGACGCCCTCGTCCTGGCGGTAGTCGTAGCCCTTCACGTACTCCTGCGCGCGGCGCAGCTCCTGGCCGACGCCGGGCCTGGCCGAGATCGAGCGGTCGCCCGACAGCTTGCCCAGCACCTGCGCCAGCGCGCGTGCGAAGCCGGCCTCGCGCTCGGCCTCGGCCTGGCTGCGCACCGGCACCTCGGCCTCGTACACGCTCCCGGCCGCGGCGCGATCGCCCTCCACGCGCTGCGCGAAGGCCGGCGCCGCCAGCGCGAGCGCGGCCACCAGGAGCACGGCCCACGCCACTCCCGTCGCCGGAACGCGGGCCCACACGCTACGAGCTGCCAGACGCATCCGATGTCCTTTCCACCTGCGAATCGTCGCGAAATGGTGCCACAAAGCCGTCGTCCCGACCCTCACGACCCCTGCCGCCCACGACGCGCGGCGACCGGCGCATGTGACCGCGGGAGCGGCTGGTAGAATCGCAGGCCGTCCGGCCACCCGCAGCGCCCGTGAATACCCCCACCCCCGCCCCTCCGGGCCCGGTAACGCCCGGGATGACCTACCGCGACGCCGGCGTCGACATCGATGCGGGCAACGCGCTCGTCGAACGCATCAAGCCACTGGTCAAGCGCAGCTTCCGGCCCGAGGTGATGGGCGGGCTGGGCGGTTTCGGCGCGCTGTTCGACCTGTCGGGCAAGTACCGCGAGCCGGTGCTGGTCTCGGGCACCGACGGCGTCGGCACCAAGCTCAAGCTGGCGCAGCAGCTCGGCCGCCACGACAGCATCGGCATCGACCTGGTCGCCATGTGCGTCAACGACGTGCTGGTGCAGGGCGCCGAACCGCTGTTCTTCCTCGACTACTTCGCCACCGGCAAGCTCGACCTCGACACCGCCGCCGCGGTCGTCGGCGGGATTGCCGAAGGCTGCACCCGGTCGGGCTGCGCGCTGATCGGCGGCGAGACCGCCGAGATGCCCGATATGTACCCGCCGGGCGAATACGACCTGGCCGGCTTCTGCGTGGCCGCGGTGGAGAAGTCCGAACTGCGCGATGGCGCCGCCGTGCGCGAAGGCGACGTGCTGATCGGCATCGCCTCGTCCGGCCCGCACTCCAATGGCTACTCGCTGATCCGGCGCATCTACGACAAGGCCGGGCGCCCGGCCGACCTCGATGTGGGCGGCGTGAAGCTGGCCGACGCGCTGATGGCGCCGACGCGGCTGTACGTGAAGCCGGTGCTGGAACTGCTGCGCGGCGCGCACGGCGCGTCGATCCACGGCATGGCCCACGTCACCGGCGGCGGCCTGACCGAGAACATCATCCGCGTGGTACCCGACGGCCTCGGCCTCGACATCGAGGCGTCGTCGTGGCCGCTGCCGCCGGTGTTCCAGTGGCTGCAGCGCGAAGGCAACGTCGCCGACGCCGAGATGTGGCGCACGTTCAACTGCGGCATCGGCTTCGTGCTGGTGGTCGACCCGGCGGCCGCCGCGGCGATCGAAGGCGAGCTCGACCGGCTCGAACTCGGCCACTGGCGCATCGGCGCCGTGGTCGCCGCCGGCGACGGCGAGCGCGTGCGCATCGGCTGACCCGCCGCGATGGCGGCGCGACCGCGCGCACTCCGGCTCGCCGTCCTCGCCTCCGGGCGCGGCAGCAACCTGCAGGCGATCCTCGACGCCATCGCCACGGGCACGCTCGACGCCGAGGTTGCCGGCGTCTTCTCCGACCAGCCCGAGGCGCGCGCCCTGCAGCGCGCGCGCGATGCCGGCGTGCATGCCGAGGCGCTGCCCGCCACCGGCTTCCCCTCGCGCGAGGCCTTCGACGCCGCGTTCTTCGCGCGCGTCGACGCGGTGCGGCCGGACCTGGTGGTGTGCGCCGGCTACATGCGCATCATCGGCGCGCCGGCGGTGGAGGCACGCGTCGGCCACATGCTCAACATCCATCCCTCGCTGCTGCCCGCGTTCAAGGGCCTGCGCACGCACCGCCAGGCGCTCGCGGCCGGCGTCGGCGAGCACGGCGCCAGCGTGCACTTCGTCACCCCCGACCTCGACGGCGGCCCGGTGCTGGCGCAGGTGCGCGTGCCGGTGCTGGCGGGCGACGACGAGGCTGCGCTCGCCGCGCGCGTGCTGGCGCGCGAACACCCGCTGCTGCTGGCCGCGCTGCGGCTGCTGGCGGGCGGGCGCGTCGCGCTGCGTGAACGCGTCGTTCACCTCGACGGCGCGCCGCTCGCGCAACCCCTTCAGCTGACAGCCAACGACGGCTTCGCATGATGGCGGCCCGATGCGCCCGATCCTCGCCACCGCCCTGACCTGCTCCGCCGCGCTCGCCTGCGCCTGGCCGGCCGCGCCCGCGCGCGCGGCCAGCGAACTGCAGCCGTTCACCGCGCGCTACGAGGCCTGGTACGAGGGCAAGCCGGCGGGTGCCGCGACCATGCAGGTCAGCCACGACGGCACGTCGCGCTGGCGCGTCGACCTGGGCATCCGCGGCAACCGCGGCATCGCCGGCGTGGTCGGGCTCAATGCCGAACAGAGCACCGTGTTCGACGAGGCCGGCGGCCAGTACCGCCCGCTGTCGCAGGCGACCGTGCGCAAGGCCGCGGTGTTCTTCAACCGGCGCATCACCGGCGCGTTCGACTGGAACACGCGCCAGGCGCAGTGGAGCGGCGACCTGCGCGAGGAGCGCCGCAAACCCATTGCGCTGCAGGACGGCGACATGACCGCGCTGCTGATCAACCTCGCGGTGATGCGCGACGCCGAGCCCGGCAGATCGCTGCACTATCGCTTCGTCGACAGCGGCCGCGTGCGCGAACACGACTACCGCGTGGCCGACCAGACCGAGAACGTGGTGGTCTCCGAGCTGAGCTACGAAGCCATGCGCGTGGAGCGCACCAACGGCGGCAACGACGAGACCATCCTCTGGGTGGCCGACGGCGTGCCGACCCCGATCCGCATCCTGCAGCGCGACAATGGCGAGGACGCCATCGACCTGCGCCTCATCGAGTACCAGGGAGTGCCATGAACACCGACCGCACCCGTTCCACCATTCCGCGCCGCGCGCGCGCCGCCCTGCTGGCGGCCGTGCTGGCGCTGGCCAGCGGCCCGCTGCTGGCGATCGAGCCGTTCAACGCCAGCTACGGTGCCAGCTTCATGGGCCTGCAGGCCGACGGGCGCATGACCCTGTCCGCCGACGGCCAGGACCGCTGGAAGTACAGCCTGGACATCTCCGGCGCCGGCGCGCGGCTCACCCAGAGCACCGTGTTCGAGGCGAAGGACGGGCAGTGGCGTCCGCTGTCGAGCGTGGACACGCAGCGCGGCGAATCCGGGCTGGGCAGGGTGCTGGTCAAGAACCGCACCATCAACGCCGCCTACGACTGGAACAGCGCGCAGGCGCGCTGGACCGGCGACATCCGGCCCGACCGCAGCGGTCCGGTGGCGCTGCAGGCCGGCGACCTCGACGGCATGCTGATGAACCTCGCGCTGGTGCGCGACGTCGCCGCCGGCAAGCCGCTCAACTATCGCCTGGTCGAGGACGGCAAGGTCCGGCGAGGCGCCTTCCGCCGCGCCGGCACCGAACAGGTGACCGTGGACGGCAGGCAGTACACGGCGACCAAGGTCACCTGGGCCGAGGACCGGCGCAGCATCACCGCCTGGATCGTCGACGGCCTGCCGGTGCCCGCGCGCCTGCTGCAGCAGCGCGACGGCCGCGACCACGTCGACCTGCGGCTGCGCTCGCTGCGCTGAGCCACGCGCGGCACCGACCCGCGCGGTGCATCCGCCGCGCCCGTGGCCGGCGCTACCCGCCCTCGCCTGCGGCGATCTCGACCCGGCAGTCCACGCGCAGCGGCTGGTCGGGCGCACGCAGGCGCGCGTAGCTGCGGCAGGTGCGGCGGCCGTCGCGGCGTTCGGTCACCGCGATCACGGTGAAGCCCTGCAGCATCTCGGCCTGGGTCACGGTGCCGTCGCTGTCCCAGTCCATCTCCCGCGGCTGGGTGCCGCTGAAGCCGGCGACGCCGAGCCAGCGCAGCACGCCCATCGCCGCGAGCATCACCAGCACCGCGGCCAGCAGCGCCTTGCGGCGGCGCGAGAACCGCGGGCGCGCGGCGGCGGGCAGCGGCCTGCTCACGACACCCGGCGGATGCGCGCGCCCAGCCCCGACAGCTTGCGCTCGATGTGCTCGTAGCCGCGGTCGAGGTGGTAGATGCGGTCGATCGTGGTCTCGCCGTCGGCGACCAGCCCGGCGAGGATCAGCGAGGCCGATGCGCGCAGGTCGGTGGCCATCACCGGCGCCCCGCTGAGCTGGGCCACGCCGCGCACGCTCGCGCGATGGCCCTCGATGTGGATGTCGGCGCCGAGCCGCATCAGCTCGTTGACGTGCATGAAGCGGTTCTCGAAGATCGTCTCGTCGATCGTGCCGCTGCCCTCGGCGATGCAGTTGAGCGCCATGAACTGCGCCTGCATGTCGGTCGGGAAGCCCGGGTGCGGCTCGGTGACGAGGTCCACCGCCTTCGGCCGCCGGCCGCGCATGTCGACGCCGACGCGGTCGCCGTCGACGGTGACCTCGGCGCCGGCCTCGGCGAGCTTGGCGAGCACCGCCTCCAGCGTGTCCGGGCGCGCATGCGTCGCGGTCACGCGACCGCGCGTGATCGCGCCCGCGACGAGGAATGTGCCGGTCTCGATGCGGTCGGCGATCACGTCGTGGCGGCCGCCATGCAGGCGCTCCACGCCGCGCACCACGATCCGCGACGTGCCCGCGCCCTCGATGTCGGCGCCCAGCGCCACCAGGCAGGCGGCGAGGTCGACGATCTCCGGCTCGCGCGCGGCGTTGTCGATGACGGTGGTGCCGTCGGCCAGGGTGGCCGCCATCAGCACGTTCTCGGTGGCGCCGACGCTGACCATCGGGAACTCGACGTGGCCGCCGCGCAGGCGCCCGGCCGTCGTCGCCTTGATGAAGCCGTGCTCGACCACGATCTGCGCGCCCAGGGCTTCCAGCGCCTTGATGTGCAGGTCGACCGGGCGCGAGCCGATCGCGCAGCCGCCGGGCAGCGAGACCTCGGCCGCGCCGTGCTTGGCCAGCAGCGGGCCGAGCACCAGCACCGAGGCGCGCATCGTCCGCACCAGTTCGTACGGCGCGAGGTGGCTGTCGACCGTGCGCGGATCGACGCGGACCACGCCGGCGGCGATGTCGTGGCCCATGCCCGAGCCGAGCCCGCCGAGCAGGCGCGCGGTGGTGCGCACGTCGTGCAGGTGCGGCACGTTGCCGATCTCGACCGGCTCGTCGGCCAGCAACGTGGCGCACAGGATCGGCAGCACCGCGTTCTTGGCGCCGGAGATGCGGACCTCGCCGTCCAGCGGCACGCCGCCGGTGACCACGATCTTGTCCATCAGCCGGCCGTCGCTTCGTCGGGGGTCAGCGTCTTCAGCGCCAGCGCGTGGATCTCGCCGCCCATGCGCTCGCCGAGGGTGGCATAGACCATGCGGTGGCGGGCCAGCGGCAGCTTGCCGGCGAAGGCGGCGCTGACCACGCGCGCCTCGAAATGCACGCCGTCCTCGCCCTGCACCTCGACCTCGGCGCCGGGCAGGCCCTGCCGGATCAGTTCACGGATGAAATTCGCGTCCAAACGGGTTTCCTGCTGAAGCGCCGATGAGCCCGGGCGGCCGTCCCGCCACGACGGCGGGCTTTTGCGCCGGGAAGCGCCTAAAATGAACGGCTTAGGTTAACGGAAAGCCCGACCACCGGATATGGCCGCGCACGGAACACTGCCCAGCGACGACGCCACCCCGGCCGCCAGCGGACGCCGCGTCTTCGAGATCGAGGTCCGTGGCCTGCAGGCGGTCGCGGCGCGCATCGACGGCGCCTTCAGCGAGGCCTGCGCGCGGGTGCTGGCGGCGCGCGGCCGGGTGGCCTGCATGGGCATGGGCAAGTCGGGGCACATCGCGCGCAAGATCGCCGCGACCCTGGCCTCCACCGGCACGCCCGCGTTCTTCGTGCACCCGGGCGAGGCCGGCCACGGCGACCTGGGCATGGTCACCGATGCCGACGTGGTGCTGGCGCTGTCCTACTCGGGCGAGTCCGACGAGATCCTGACCCTGCTGCCGGTGCTCAAGCGCCAGGGCAACGTGCTGCTGGCGATGACCGGGCGGCCGCAGTCGACCCTGGCGCAGGCCGCCGACGTGCACCTGGACGTCAGCGTGCCCGAGGAAGCCTGCCCGCTGCACCTGGCGCCAACCTCCAGCACCACCGCCTCGCTGGCCATGGGCGATGCACTGGCGGTGGCCCTGCTGGAAGCGCGCGGCTTCACTTCCGACGACTTCGCGCGCTCGCATCCGGCCGGCGCCCTGGGCCGGCGCCTGCTGCTGCACATCGGCGACGTGATGCACACCGGCGACGACGTGCCGCGCGTGCGCGGCGACGCCTCGCTGGTCGAGGCGCTGCTGGAGATCAGCCGCAAGCGCCTGGGCATGACCGCGGTGGTCGACGACGACGGCCGCCTGCTGGGCCTGTACACCGACGGCGACCTGCGCCGCACCCTCGCCGACCACGCCGCCGACGTGCGCGACACCCGCATCGCCGACGTCATGACGCGCGCGCCGGTGACCATCGGCAGCGACGCGCTGGCGGTGGAGGCGGCGCGGTTGATGGAAACGCGCCAGATCAACGCGCTGGTGGTGGTCGATGGCGAACGCCGCGTCGTCGGCGCGCTCAACATCCACGATCTGCTGCGCGCGCGGGTGGTCTGAGCCGCCCGGTTCGCCCGCGGTAAAGGCAGGATGCGGTTTCCTGCCCCCGTCCCACCCCTTCCCGTCCCCTGACCTCGACCTCCCGCCTCCGTGACCGCCCGCCTGCCCGATCCGCCCGACGACCTGCTGGCCCGCGCCGCGAAGATCCGGCTGCTGGGCCTGGACGTCGACGGCACCCTGACCGACGGCCGGCTGTGGTTCGACGCCGACGGCCGCGAGTCCAAGGCCTTCGACGTGCAGGACGGCCAGGGCCTGGCGCTGCTGCGCAAGGCCGGGATCACGGTCGCCTTCGTCACCGCGCGCGCCAGCGCCGCCGCCGCGCACCGCGCGCGCGATCTCGGCGTGGAGGCGCACATCGGCGTGGCCGACAAGCTGGCGTGCATCGAGGCGCTGCGCGCGCGCCTGGGCCTGTCGCTGGACGAAGTGGCGTTCATGGGCGACGACCTGCCCGACCTGCCGGTGCTGCGCCGCGTGGGCCTGGCGGTCGCGCCGGCGAACGTGCACCCCTGGCTGCGCGAGTCCGTGCACTGGGTCACCCCGGCATCGGGCGGGCGCGGCGCCGCACGCGAACTGGCCGACCTGATCCTGCACGCGCAGGGCCGGGTCGACGGCCTGCTCGGGACGACCCCGTGAACTGGCGGCTGGCGATCATCCTGGCGCTGCTGGCCGGCGCGGTGCTGACCGGCTGGCACGCCTGGCGCGACAGCGGCCCGCTGCAGGAGGAGGCCGTCGTCGAGGCCCGCTCCGATTTCATCCTGCGCGATTTCGAGGTCATCTCGCTCAACGCCGAGGGCCAGGAATCCTTCGCCCTGCGCGCGCCGGAGATGACCCAGACGCCCGGCGGACGCACGCTGGAGCTGGCCACGCCCCTGTTCCTGATGCCGGTCGAACACGGCGGCCACTGGGAGGTGCGTTCGCGCACCGGCTGGGTCAGCGAGAAGAGCGACGAGATCCGCCTGCGCGGCGACGTCATCGCCAACAGCCCGATGGGCGCCACCCGACCGACGACGGTCAAGACCGAGGAACTGGACCTGTTCCCGCAGCAGAACCTGGCCACCTCCACCGTGCTCGTCACCACCACCAGCCCCGGCACTACAATGCAGGGCACCGGCATGCGCCTGCAGATGACCGACAAGCGCCTCGAACTCCTGTCCAAGGTGAAACTGAGCCATGCACCGAACCGCCGCTAGCCTCCTGCTGGTCGCCGCCACGGCCGTCGCCGGCCAGGCGTTCGCCAAGTCCTCGGACCGCAACCAGACCCTCACCGCGGAATCCAACAGCAGCGACTGCCGGATGGTCGACAACGCGCCGTGCATCCTCTCGGGCAACGTCGTGATCAGGCAGGGCACGCTGGACATCCGCGCCGCCCGCGCCGACATGGCCATCCGCGACAGCGACATCCGCTCGGTGAAGCTCACCGGCGCGCCGGCGCGGATGAGCCAGGAGAACGACAACGGCGGCCGCGTGAACGCCAGCGCCGCGCAGATCGACTACGACCGCGCCACCGACACCATCGTGCTGACCGGCGGCGCCAGCATCCAGCAGCCCGGCCAGGGCAGCATCGCCAGCGAGCGCATCGTCTACAACATGGGCACCGGCCAGATCCAGGGCGGCGGCGAGAACGGCCGCGTGCGCCTGCAGTTCGAGCCGCGCAACCGCAACGGCGGCACGCCCGCGCCCGCGACACCGCCGAGCGACGGGCAGAACTGATGCTGGTCGCCGAGGGGCTGCGCAAGCGCTACCGCCAGCGCGAGGTCGTCAAGGACTTCGGGCTGACGCTCGACGCCGGCGAAGTGGTCGGCCTGCTCGGCCCCAACGGCGCCGGCAAGACCACCTGCTTCTACATGATCGTCGGCCTGGTGCCGGCCGACGCCGGGCGGATCCTGCTCGACGGCCACGACATCACCGCCGAGCCGATGTACCAGCGCGCCAAGCGCGGCGTCGGCTACCTGCCGCAGGAACCCTCGGTGTTCCGCAAGCTCAGCGTGGCCGACAACATCATGCTGGTGCTGGAGCTGCGCCAGGACCTGGACCGCGCCGGCCGCGAGAAGGAGCTGGCCGACCTGCTGGACGAACTGCAGGTGACCCACGTCGCCGACCAGATCGGCGCCAGCCTGTCCGGCGGCGAGCGCCGGCGGGTCGAGATCGCCCGCGCGCTGGCCGCCCGGCCGCGCCTGATGCTGCTCGACGAGCCCTTCGCCGGGGTGGACCCGATCTCGGTCGGGGAGATCCAGCGGATCGTCGAACACCTCAAGCACCGCGGGATCGGGGTCCTGATCACCGACCACAACGTGCGCGAAACCTTGGGCATTTGCGACCGGGCGTATATCCTCGCCGAGGGGAGCGTGCTCGCGCAGGGGGCGCCGGACGTGCTCCTCGCGGATCCTGACGTGCGCCGCGTCTACCTGGGGGAGTCCTTCCGTCTG
>JAIUOJ010000114.1 GCA_020161335.1 Pseudomonadota bacterium | reverse complement strand
GAGCTGCCGGGTGACGATGCCTGAGCGGCGCATGGCGGGCCATGCGCCGCCATCCGACACCCCGCGCAGCCATTCCGGTCATCCCGCTGTCATTCCGAACGCAGTGAGGAATCTGCGTCTCGCCCGGACTTTGTCGGAAGCAGATCCCTCACTGCGTTCGGGATGACATATCGGCCAGATGGACTGCGAGGCCGCTTCAGGTCCGACGCGGCAATATCGAGCGCAACGCCCGCTTCCCCGCCGCCGGCACCAAGCGCAGCACGCGCTTGCGCACCTGCGCGTCCGGCGTCAGCCCCCACGCCCGGCGCGCCAGTGCGAACGTGTCTCGCCAGCGGCCACGCCACAGGCAGCTCTCCGCGTTCTTGACGCAGGCCGTCGCCAGCGCCTGGCGACGCTCGGCTTCAGGCACCTGTCCGATCGCGGCCTCGGCGGCGCGCTCCATCACCCGGATGTAGTCGTCCTCGGTCGACGCCAGCGACGACAGCCCCTCGTGCCCACGCAGGGCCCGCGCCAGCGGCTCGGGCACCACGCCGATCGGCCAGCGCGCGGCCACGCGCAGGTGGAAATCGAGATCCTCGGCCGTGCGCAGGGCCGTGTCGAAGCCACCGACGTCCTCGTAGACCTCGCGCCGCATCAGCACCGACAGCGGCGCCAGCGCGGGATCGCGCAGCACCCAGCGCAACGCCGGGCCGTCCTCGGGGATCTGCTTCCGGCGATCGAACACGTCGATCTGCGACCCGTCGGGATTCATCCGCATCACATGGCACAGGACCATGCCGATGCCGGGATGCGCCTCGAGGAACGCCACCTGCCGCGCCGTCTTGTCGGGCAGCCATTCGTCATCGCTGTCGAGCAGCGCCAGGTAGCGCCCGCGGGCCAGTGCCAGGCCATGGTTGCGCGCCGCCGACACGCCGGCGTTGTCCTGCCACGCGTAGTGGATGCGTTCCCCGTAGCGCGCGGCCAGGAATCCACCGGTGCCGTCGCTGGATCCGTCGTCGACCACGATGATCTCCTCGACCGGGCGCGTCTGCGCCAGCACCGAGTCGATCGCACGCGCCACCAGGTCGCGGCGGTTCCAGGTGGGTATGATGACGGAGGTTTCGGGGATGTCGGCCATGGCGGCGGATCTGGTCAAGCGCGCACTTTATCGCAGCGGCCTGCTCGGGCTGTACCATCGCCTGCGCAACCGGCGCGCGCTCACGGTGATCATGTTCCATCGCGTGCTGACCGAGCAGGACCCGCGCTGGCCCTCCTGCGATCCCGATTACACCCTGGAGGCCGGCCTGCTCGAGCGCTGCCTCGCCTTCTTCCGCCGGCACTACAACGTGGTCTCGGCCGACGAGGTGCTCGCCGCGCGGCGCGACGGCACGCCCCTGCCCGACCGTCCCCTGCTGATCACCTTCGACGACGGCTGGGCCGACAACCATGCCCACGCCCTGCCGCGCCTGCGCGCGGCCGGCATGCCCGCACTGCTGTTCGCGGTGGCCGATGTCGTCGACCGCGACGAGCCCTTCTTCCAGGAGCGGCTGATCGCCGCCTTCCGCCTCGGGCGCCTGCGCGTGCCGGCGCTGCTGTCGGCGCTGGCAGAGGCCGGGCATCCGCTGTCCCCCGCCCCACCCGATTCCATCGACGGCCTGCGCCGGGTCATCGCGGCGCTGGAGGCGCTGTCGCCGGCGCAGCGCGCGCAGGTGCTCGCGCCGTTCGCCGGCGCGATGGACGACGGCGTGCGCCAGATGGTCACCCGCGCCGAACTGCGCGAGCTCGCGGCCGGCGGCGTCGCCATCGGCGTGCACGGCAAGACCCACGTGCCGATGCCGCGCGCCGAGGACCTCGACGCCGAGCTGGCGACCGCGCGCCGCGTCGTCGGCGAGCACCTGGGCGCAGCGCCGCCGCCGACCATGTCGTACCCGCACGGCCGCTACGACGACACCGTGCTGGCGCGCACCCAGGCCGCCGGCTACGAGTTGGCCTTCACCAGCAACCCGGTAATGAACCCCGTCGACGGCAAACCGTCCTGGCTGCTCGGGCGCTTCGGCTTCGAGCAATCCGGCATCGTCGATCGCAATGGCCGATTCCGGCCGGACTGGCTGGCGCTGTACCTGTTCCGCGCGCCGGTGCGGCGACTGGCCGCTTGACCCTGGGTCATCCTCCAACGCTTCGGCGCAGCGAACATGCCGACGACGAAGCTCGTGGCTCATGGCGGGTTCCGGCCGGAAGCTGGCTCACGGCTCGATCCAGCGCCTCGTAACTGAGCGAGTCAAAGCTCAGTCATTCTCCGGCCCCGCTCTTTCGGATCGGGTCGACCCCCTCGCGATAGGCCATGACTTCGAATTCCGGAAATCGGCGCTTGAACTTGCTCGAATCGAACAGGTTGTCTTGCTCGTAGCGTGGGAGCAGTTCGCGGATCTCCCTCACTTCCCGCGAGAAGAGGCCCGCAACGGCAAAGGTCCACTTGCCGATGACCTTGTACGACACGGGTCTGCCGAACGCTTCGCAGGCCATGGTCACGAACTGCCTGTACGTCGGTCGCTCGTCGCAGCAGGGCAGATGCCAGGTTTGCCCATATGCATCGGGTGTATTCCCGAGAGCGGCCAGTCCCCGACTTGCGTCAGGGGTCCAGATCAGCGTGCGCCGCGTGTCGTCGCGCACCGGAACACGCGGCGATTTGCCTTCCTTCAATCTGTCGGTCACGAGTGCGTTGGTGAAGCTCTGGGTCTTGCCCGGGCCATAGAACTCCGGGGCGCGGCCGATGAGCACCGGGATTTCGGCGCGCGCCATTTCCTCCAGCACCATGGTAGCCATGCGTGCGCGTACGCGGCCCTTGCGCCCGGCCGGAGCGAACCGCGTCTCCTCTGTCAGCAGCCGGTCTTCCTGCGGATACATGTAGGTGTTGTCGAAGTAGGCGAACTTCGCACCCGCTGCCCGGCATGCATCAAGGGCGTTCCTTAGCATCGTGGGGAACTGCTTCTCCCACAGCGCGGTGTTCGGCGGCAAGCCAGCGGTGAAGTAGACGACGCTGCTGCCCTCGACCGCCCTTTCGGTCTGTCCGGCATCCAGCAAGTCGGCTGCGAGAACGGCGTCGGTCCGGTTGACCTTGCGCGGATTGCGACTGACGAGCCGCAGGTCGCTGGTGTAACTTCGTCGCAATTCGCGTGCCAGTTCCACAGCGATCTGGCCGTTCGCGCCCAGTATGGTTTGCATCTTGTCCCTTGCGTTCAGCGCACGCCCGGCGTCAGGCGCATGGCGTGCGCTTTATGTATCGACGAAATCATCTCTGCTGCAGGAATGCCAGAAGATCGGCATTGACCTGGTCGGCATGCGTGGTGGGGATTCCATGCGGCGCGCCCTTGTAGGTGTTCAGCGTGCCGTTCTTCAAGAGCTTCGCCGACAGCACGCCCGAATCGGCGTAGGGCACCACCTGGTCGTCATCGCCATGGATGACCAGGACCGGAATGGTGATTCCCTTCAAGTCCTCGGTGAAGTCGGTCTGCGAGAACGCGACGATGCCGTCGTAGTGAGCCTTGGCGCTGCCCATCATGCCTTGGCGCCACCAGTTCCAGATCACCCCTTCCGACGGTTTGGCGCCGGGGCGGTTGTATCCATAGAAGGGGCCGGCGGGAACGTCGTAGTAGAACTGCGCCCGGTTCGCGGCGACCTGTGCCTGGAAGTTGTCGAAGACCTCCTTCGGCGTACCGCCCGGGTTGCTTTCGGTCTTGACCATCAGCGGAGGCACGGCGCTGATGAGCACGGCCTTGGATACCTTGTCCTGGCCGTGCCGCGCGATGTAGCGAACCACCTGCCCGCCGCCCGTCGAATGCCCGACGTGCATTGCCCCTTGAATACCGAGCTTCTCCACTACCGCAGCCACGTCGTCGGCGTAGTGGTCCATGTCGTGGCCGTCCCACACCTGACTGGAGCGGCCGTGTCCGCGGCGGTCGTGCGCGACGACCCGGTAGCCCTTGTTCACGAAGAACAGCATCTGCGCGTCCCAGTCGTCGGAACTGAGCGGCCAGCCGTGGTGGAAATGGATGACCTGGGCATCGCGCGGACCCCAGTCCTTGTAGAAGATTTCGACGCCATCTTTGGTCGTCACCGTGGCCATATGCTGGTCTCCTTGGGTGCTGGGACGTGATGAGGAAGTGCGATTGCCTGCCGATGCCCACATGGGGAGGGCCAAACTCCCGGCCATCGCAGCACCGCCGACAAGCAAGCGGCGGCGGAGAGCGTCGACGTCGGTATCGCCTTGACGAATCGGATCGGAAACATCGTTCACACCGCTGGCCTCCTGGTCGTTCGATTGGAAGACGCTCCGGCTGCTTGTTCGGCGACCGCTGCGAGGCCAGAACGCGACGGTAACCGCACGCATGCGCGTTCCCCGTGAGGGTCCCCGGGCCTCTCCCGTTTGACCGGCCCTCCACCGTAAGCTTAAAGTTGGCTTTAAGGTCAAGACGCCTACGAAGTGCAGTGGCATGAAGATTGGAGAACTTTCCAGGCTCACGGGTCTGACGGCCTCCCGCATCCGCTTCTACGAGAAAGCGGGATTGATCAAGGCCGTCGCTCGACAGGCGAACGGATACCGCGACTACCCGCGAGAAGCGGCATGGATCCTGGAGATCATCGACAGCGCCCAGCGCGCCGGTTTCTCGTTGGAGCAGGTTCGCCATTTGCTTCCTGTCGGCGAAGGCAGTTGGGATCATCAGGAGCTGCTCGACGCCCTGAAGGCCAAGGTGGCTGAGATCGAGGCGCTGCAAAAGCGCCTCAAGCAGAGCAAGGCGCAATTGTTGGTGGCCATCGACAGCATTGAGAGCCGGCCTGAAGGCATCACCTGTGCGGAAAACAAGAAGCGCGTGCTGGACCAGCTTCGCGGCAAGGGCGTTGTCTCGGCACAGCGCAAACCCGCCCGTTCCTGACATGACGGAATACTTGACCTTCAAGTTGGGTTGAACCTTACCGTGCAAGGTGGCGATTCAGCGGCGCCGCATGGTGATTGCTGATCGATCCTCAACGGAGGTCGATACGGATGGGCGCGGGATTCACCGAGGTCGAATTCGGCACGCACCAGGTCGCCGTGCCCACGGGCGGGTATTACGACCGATTCCGGATGAATCCGGATCTGGACGAAGTGGCCAAGGATCCCGCCGCCGGGAACATCGACTTCCTTCGCCGCATTCCCAAGTCCTTGGTGACTTCCAGGATCGGCCCCGTCTGGTCGCCGAACTTCTACTACCGCAGCAGCAGCGTCCAGCTGCTATTTCTGGCGCGGCTCGCACGCCTGCGCGCGGCTCTGCCCATGCCCCTGGAGCCACTGCGGCCATTGCCGAGCCATGGACTGGCGGCACTGACGTTCTTCTCCTACCACGTGTGCGACAACGATCCTTACAACGAGGTTTCCGTCGCCGTCGTCGTACGACGGCCTGGAACCGGCGGTTCGCACTCGCTGGAACTGGCGCGCATGCTGCGGCGACGAGCCTACGTCGCGCATGTGCTCGCGCTGCCCGTCGATACCGACATCGCACGTGCACGCGGCGTGCACGGATACCAGTTGCCCAAGTGGCTTGCCGACATCGAACTGGACATCGGGTCGAAGGTTCGGGCGCGGATTCGCGCCCGCGACGGCGCACCGGACCTGTCGCTGGAGGCGCCGCTGCCCGAGGTGCACACGATTGCGCCGCAATCCCGCTTGGGCACGACTACGATGATCCATCTGGTCGACGGCACGTGGCACCAGACCACGGTGCAATCGAATACGCTGGCATTCGCCCAACGGATGCTGCCAAAGGGCGTAGCCATATCGCGCCACGGCGGTCCGATAAGCCAGTTGCTGGGCGGACTCGGCGCGTCTACCTTGGTGCGCATGGATGTGGTGAAAGACGCGCAGTTGGTATTGAACATGCCCCGGCCGTTGAAGGCGCTCGATCGCACCTGATGCCCATGACAAGGATTCACTGCAAATGAGCCGACGCATCCTTCATGTCGTCAGCAATGTCGCGCACTTCGACGACCCGTCCCATCCGACCGGCCTGTGGCTGTCCGAACTGACGCATGCCTACGACCTGTTCGAAGAGAGGGGTTTCGAGCAACGGATCGTGAGCCCCAAAGGGGGCGTTTCGCCCCTGGAACCCCGGGCGCTGAAGTGGCCGCTTCTGGACGCCTCCGCCAAGGCCTGGCTGGGGGACGCGCGCAGGATGGCGCTGCTCTCGAACACGGCCTGCCCCGACGAGATCGATCCGGCGGACTTCGACGCGATCTATTTCACCGGCGGGCACGCCGTGATGTGGGACTTCCCGGACAGTACCGGGCTCCAGCGCATTGCCCGGGACATCTACGAAAGCGGCGGGATCGTTTCCGCGGTGTGCCATGGCTATTGCGGCCTGCTGAACGTGAGGTTGTCCGATGGCTCCCTGCTGGTCGCCGGACGCAGGATCACCGGCTTTTCCCGGCGGGAGGAAGTTCTGGCGGGCGTTGCGAAGGACATGCCATACAACGCCGAAGAGGAGATGAAACGACGCGGCGCAAGGTACGAAAAGGGATTCCTGCCGTTCGCCCCGAATGCCGTCGTCGATGGTCGCCTGGTGACCGGCCAGAATCCGGCCTCGGCGAAGGCGACGGCCAAACGGGTGTCCGAACTCCTATGACCGCTTCGGGTCGAAGCCTGTCGGCATAGAACCTCAACGGATCCGGTACACGCCGCCGTTCTCGTGGTTGACGAACCACAGTTCGTTGTCCTCGTCCTCGCCGAACGAAGCGATCGTGCCGTAGCCGGGGGCGATGCCGCTGTCGATCGAGTCGACCTTGAGCTTGCCGCCCGAGACGCGTCCGACGAGGAGTTCGCTCGAGCACGAGTCGGAGAACACGTACGCGCCCTTCAGGGCGGGCAGCGCGCCGCGATAGACGGCGCCTCCGGTGACGGCACAACGTCCTTGGTCGCCGCCGGCATACTCGAATACCGGGCCGGTGGTGCCGGTCTTCGCCGGGCAATCGGTGGCGCCCGTGGAGGGATAGGCATGGCGTCCCTGGCAGCGCGGGAAGCCGAGGTCGCGGCTGTCGCCGGCGCGGACCACGCTGACTTCCTCGCGATCCTTGCCGACGTCGCCGATCCACAGGTCGCCGTTCGCCGCATCGATGCCGAAGCGCCACGGGTTGCGCAGGCCGTAGACGAAGATCTCGCCGCATTCGCCGCGCTTGCCGGCGAAGGGATTGTCGGCCGGGATTGCGTACTTCGCGCCGCCCTTCTGGCCGCAGCCGTTGCGTTCACCGCTGGCGCCGTCACGCACGTCGACGCGCAGGATCTTGCCCAGCAGGTTGTCGGTCTTCGACGCATGCACGTGGTCGGCGGGATCACCGGTGCCGGCGCCGACGGCCCAGTACAGCAGGCCGTCCGGTCCGAAGTGGATGTCACCGCCATTGTGGTTGGCGACCAGCCCCTCGACGCGCATCAGCAGCTCATCCTTGCCGTCGAAGCGGTTGGCCGCCGGATCACTGGCCTGCAGCCGGCGCAGCACCAGGCCGTAGCGCTCGCCTTCGGAGGCCCCGCTGTAGGCGATGTACAGCCGGCCGTTGCTGCGGAAATCCGGATCGAAGGCGAGGCCAAGCAGGCCCTGCTCGATGTCGTCGGTCGTCACCTGCCGCGTGTAGTACGGCTCAGGCAGCAGCTTGCCGTCGCGATCGACGATGCGGATGCGGCCGTCGCGTTCGAGCACGAACATGCGCCCGCTGCCGTCGCGCGGACTGGTGACGGCCGTGGGGAACTGGAGACCGGACTTGACCACCTGCTCGACGCGGATGGGGCCATTGCCACCGGCGGCGGCGAACAGCGCGGAGACCGCAGAGGGTTCGGTCGCGGGCACGGCATCGGCCGCAGGCGCTGCTTCAAGTCCTGCCGCAGTCGCCGCATCCGCGGGTGCCGCCGATTCCGCGCAACCGGGCAACAGCGCCGCAACCAGGACCGCCGTGAGAAACCTCGGGTTCATGACGCCTTCCTCTGCTGGAAATCCGTGCCCTGCCGGCACAGCTCGATCGCTGGCCGCGGCGCTACTCGTCCTCGTCGGCGGTGGTCAGCCACGCCGCCGGCATGCCGGCACCTGCATCGCGCATGCGCCCGAACACCTGTCTCGGCTCGCGCGCCAGGAATCCGGCGCGCGGCCACACCGGCGTCGCCGCGGCATCGCTGAGCTCGATCGACACCGAAGCATGCCCCGCCGCGCGCGCCGCGCGCAACAGCGCGGCGAGCTGCGCCGAGGTCGGTCCCGCGGCGCCCTGCAACGACCAGGCATCGACCAAGTGCAGGCTGAATTCGCGCGTCTCGCAGGCGAACCACGCCACGATCGCGCCATGGCGGTCGCGCACCGCGAGGTAGCGCGCCTCGACGAGGGGCGAGGCATCGATGCGCCAGCGCAGGAAGTCGAGGTCGCGCACGGCCACCGCGCCCGATCCGGCCTGTCCCGGCGACCAGACCGCCGCGAGCGCCGGATCCGCGCGCACCTGCCAGTCGCCGCGCAGCCCGCCCGCGTTCCACCACAGGCGCACGCGATCGGCGAGGTCCAGCAGGAAGCCCGCCGGCGCGGCGAGCAGGGCCGGCAACTTCCGGCGCGCGTAGTCGCCGTGGCGCAGGACGCGCGCGTAACGGATGAGTTGGCCCAGCGACGCATAGCCGACGCGCTTGAACACCGCGGTCGCCTTGTCGTTGGGGAAGCCGTACAGCAGCTCGAAGCGCTGCGCGCCGGCCTCCATCAGCGCCATCTGCAGGATCAGCGCCGGGCCAAGCGAACGATGCTCCGCCGCCACGGCCAGGTCGACCAGGACGCCGGCCATCGCCTCGCGGCCGTCGACCCGCATCCGCCGCGGACCGGCGCTGGCCACGCCCACCCACGCGCCACTTTCCTCGTGGCGCAGCAGCAGCGTCAGCGGCTCGCCATACGGGCACTGGCGGTAGAACCAGTCGTACTTCGCCGCCATGCGCGCATCCTGCCCGAGGTTGCCGCGCCACAGGCCGAGGATCACCTCGCGATCGCGCGCGAGGTCGGCGGCGTGGACGGTGTAGGCAGGCGGCACGTTCATCGCGCGACAACCCCGGCCATGCGGTCAGTGTCCCCGCAGTTCGGCCACCGGCTCGACCAGCACCGGCGGGCGATGCAGGTAGGCCGTCGTGCGACGCTTGGCGCGGATGTCGTGGTAGATCGCCTCGGCCTGCGCGTCCGACAGCCCCAGCGCAACCGCGAGTTCGGACGCAGGACGGTCGTGGTTGAGCGCCCACAGCGCGAGGTCCATCTGCGCATAGGGCAGCGCGAAGTAGAACTCGTCCTGTCCCTGCGCCAGCGAATAGGTGTCGGTGGTCGGCGTCGCCGAGGTCACGCGCTCGGGCACGCCCAGGTGGCGCGCCATCGCGTAGACCTGGCTCTTGTACAGGTGCGCGATCGGCTTGACGTCGGCCGAGCCATCGCCGTTCTTGACGAAGAAGCCCTGGTCGTACTCCAGCCGGTTCGGCGTGCCGGTGACGGCATAGTTCAGGCGATCGGCGTGGAAGTATTCAAGCGTCTTGCGGATGCGCTGCTTGAAGTTGGTCGCGGCGACGATGGTGAGGTAGGCCTCCAGCGGCAGGTCCTGCTCGTGGCGCTGGCCGGACGGATCCTCGGCGACGATGCGGAAGCGGTTGATGAGCCCCTGCGCGCCGCCGGCGATCACGATCTTGAACTTCCAGCCGTCGCCATAGCCCGGCAGCACGGTGCGCACCGCGTCGTCGCGCGCCTCGTAGCAGCCGATGGCGGCGAGCGCGGGCGCGATGTCGTGCGTGTGCACGCGCACGCCGAGGTGCTGCGCGAGGATGTTCGCGCGCACGGCGCTGTCGTCGCTGGAATCGCGCTCGGGCAGGATCAGGCAGAACACGCGCTCCGGCCCGAGTGCGCGCACCGCCAGCGCGGCGCAGGTGGTGCTGTCGATGCCGCCGGAGATCGCGACGACCAGGCCGCGGCGATGCAGGTCGCGCGCGACGATCTCGCGCAGGCGTTGCGCGATGCGATCGGCTTCCGCGGTGTAGTCCATGTCCAGCACGGACGGATCAAGCTTGCTCATGGGCACTTCCTTTCAAAGCGGCGCGGCGTATCTTGCCGGATGCGGTCTTGGGCAGTTCGGCCACGAAGGCCACCTGTTTCGGGATCTTGTAGCCAGCCAGGCGCTGGCGGCAATGCGCCTTGACCGCCAGCTCGGTCGGCGCGGCGCCATCGCGGACGACGAAGGCGGCCACCACCTGTCCCAGCAACGGGTCGTCGACCCCGGACACGGCCACCTCGCGCACGCCCGGCAGTTCGGCGATCACTTCCTCGACGTCCTGCGGGTGCACGCGGTGCGCGCCGGTCTTGATCATGTCGCTGCGCCGGCCGGCCAGCCACAGGAACCCGTCGCCATCGCGATGGCCGAGGTCGCCGGTGCGCAGCCAGCCGTCGACCAGCGTCGCCGCGGTCGCCTCGGGCGCGTTCCAGTAACCGGTCATCACGTTGTCGCCGCGCGCCCAGACTTCGCCGGGTTCGTCGATGTCCGCCTCGCCGCCGTCCTCGCGCCGCACCTGCAGCTCGACGCCCGCGATCGGCACGCCGGCCGAACCGAGCTTGTCGTCGAACCGCTCCG
>JAIUOJ010000113.1 GCA_020161335.1 Pseudomonadota bacterium | reverse complement strand
GTCCACCGCCGATAGCGAGGCGGCGCAGGGCACGCTGACCGGCCGCCACCACCTCGCGTTCCAGGCCCGCGACCGCGCCATGGTCGATGCCTTCCATGCCACGGCCCTGGTCCATGGCGGTCGCGACAACGGCGCGCCGGGCGAGCGGCCCTACCACCCGGGCTATTACGCCGCGTTCGTGCTCGATCCGGACGGCAACAACATCGAGGCGGTGTACCACGGCGAGGCGCGGCGCAGCGCCGATGCAGTGGTGGTGACGTTCGAAGGCTAGGCGCGCGTCGTGCGCGATCGACGCGGCTACACGCCGCAGGTCGTGTCCTGCAGGATCCGCGTGACCCGGGCGAATTCCTCCTGCAGCGCGGCCTTGTCGCCGCCCCTGGCATGGCGCCAGCCGGATTCGATCTCGCCCTGCCGGCGTTTCCAACCGGCGCAGGCGGCGTTGTCGCCGACCCGCGCGCAGACGTCGTACTTCATTTCGCAGGCCTCGCCGACGCCGCTGGTGTCCAGGCGCACGCAGCGCGGCTTGGGGGCGGGATCCTCGCTGAGGTAGCTGTCCTTGTCCCAGGTCTCGCAGCGGAAGATCGGAGGCGGCGGCAGCCGGTCGCTGTCGGCCAGGCGCGCGGCGCGCGGCACTTCCGGGCGAACCGGTTGTCCGCGGGCGTCCTCGAGCGGGGCGGCGACCTGCACGAACTCGGTCGCCGGCGGCGGGCGAAGGACGGTCTCGGCCGGTGCCGCTGCCGGCGCGGGCGGCGGGCGCGAGGGCAGCGCCTCCACCTTGCGGACCTCCTGGCGGCTGCCGGCGGGGCAGCGCACGCCGTTCTGGATCGTCACTTCGCCGTTGGCGGAGGTGCAGCGATAGATCGTGCCGGCATCCTGCGCCGGCAGTGCCGCCGAATGCGCCAACAGCAGCAGGGCAAGCACGATGGGCAGGGCGAGGACGGCACGCATCAGCGGATCCCGCAGTCGTCGGCGAGGCGTGCATTGAGGCCGCGTTCCTCGCGCCGCAGCACGTTGCGCTCGCTCTCCTGCGCGTTGAAGAAGCGGCGTCGCAGTTCGCTGCGGCGATCGGACAGCCGCGCGCAGACTTCCGCCTGCGGCAGCGCATGGCAGGTGTCGCGCACCCAGGTGCCGCCGCCGCCCGCGTAGGGCGCGGGGCGATGCGGCGGGCGCGGGCCCGGACCGCCGGATGAGGAAGGTTCGGAAGGGCGCGGCGCCGGCGCGCCGACGCGTCCGCCCAGCGGGCGTTCCTGTTGCCACGCGTTGAGGCGGTCGCTGGCGTCCGTCGCGGGCGCGCCGCCACGATGCCGGCTGGCGCGATAGCCCAGCGTCCACAGCGGCACCCAGCGCGGATTGCCGTCGCCGGTTTCGCTGGTGTAGCGCTCGCCGTCGGGCGTCACGCATTCGTACATCGGCTGCGGCGTGCGCACCACGACCACCTGAGGCGGTGCGGGCGTGGCCGCGGCGGCCGGCGCGGCCACGGTGCGCGTCAGCGGCGCGCCGTCCTTCGGGCGCTGCATCGCGCGCACTTCCTCGCGCGAGCCCTTGGCGCACGGCGCGTCGCCCAGGGTCACGTGCCCCTTGCCGTCGACGCAGCGGTACACGGTCACCTCGTCGGCCGCACGCGCCGGCGCGAGCACGGCGTACGCGGCGAGCAGCAGGAGCGGAAGCGGTCGATGCGGCGCCATGGCCGTATCTTGAAGGGCGTGGCCGCGCGCCGCCAAATCCGGCGGGCGCGGGGTCAGGCGCCGTTCAAGCGGTTCAGGCGGCGTCCTGCGCGGACTGCATGCCGGCGGTGTCGCGCAGCATGCGCGCGATGCTGGCCGCCGCGTCGCGCCCTTCCTGCACGGCAGTCACCACCAGGTCCGCGCCGCGCACGCAGTCGCCGCCGGCAAACAGGCGCGGATGCGAGGTCTGGTAGGGCAGGCGATCCGGGCCGGCCACGACGATGCGGCCGGTGTCCCGGGCCTGCACGCCCTGGCTGGCCAGCCAGTCGGGCAGCCTGGGCGAGAAGCCGAACGCGATGATCACCACGTCGGCGGCGATCAGCGATTCGCTGCCCGCGATCGCCTCGGCATTGCGACGTCCGCGCGCGTCCGCTTCGCCCAGCCGCGTCTGCACCACGCGCACGCCGCTGGCGCGGGCGCCATCGGTACTCTCGATCGACAGCGGCTGGCGGTTGAACAGGAACTTCACGCCTTCCTCGCGCGCATTCGCCACCTCGCGCGCGGAGCCGGGCATGTTGGCCTCGTCGCGGCGATAGGCGCAGGTGACGCTGGCAGCGCCCAGGCGCACCGCGGAACGCACGCAGTCCATGCCGGTATCGCCGCCGCCGAGCACCACCACGCGCTTGCCGGCCAGGTCGGGCAACGCCAGCCGGTCCTCCCAGCCCGCGATCGGCCGGCCCCAGGGATCGTTGCCGGTGACGATGCGCCCGTTCTGTACCAGGAACGGCAGCGCCGGCAGCACCCCGGACAGGTCCTGCCCGGGCAGGCCGCCGTCGGTGTAGCGATACGCGCCCAGGCCGAGGAACACGGCGTCGTAGTCCGACAGCAGCGTGCCCAGCGGCAGGTCCTTGCCGATCTCGATGCCCAGCTGGAAGCGCACGCCCATGCCCTCGAGCACCTCGCGCCGCGTCTGGATCACCGACTTGTCGAGCTTGAAACTGGGAATGCCGAACTGCAGCAGGCCGCCGACCTGCTCGTAGCGGTCGAACACCGTCGCGGCGATGCCGCTGCGCGCGAGGCGATCGGCGCAGGCGAGGCCGGCCGGTCCGGCGCCGACCACGGCGACGCGCTTGCCGGTGGCCTGCACGCTGGACAGGTCGGGCCGCCAGCCCTGCTCGAAGGCGGTGTCGACGATGTATTTCTCGACCGCGCCGATGGTGACCGCGCCGAAGCCTTCGTTGAGCGTGCACGCGCCTTCGCACAGGCGATCCTGGGGGCAGACGCGGCCGCACATTTCCGGCAGCGGGTTGGTCTCGTGGCACAGTGCCGCCGCCTCGACGATGCGGCCTTCCTCCACCAGCTGCAGCCAGTTCGGGATGTAGTTGTGCACCGGGCACTTGGCTTCGCAATAGGGATTGCCGCAGTCGAGGCAGCGTCCCGCCTGGTGCGCGGCCTCGGCCTGGCCGAAGCGGCCGTACAGCTCGTTCCAGTCACCGTCGGTGCGCAGCTCCAGCGGCACCTTGCGCGGCATTTCGCGCGGCAGGTCGAGGAACTGGAAGACTTGCTTCTTGCTCATGGGGCGTGGATCGGGAATGGGGAGAGGGGAATCGGGACGGCAACGCGCGGCAGCGTTGCGCCTGCACGCGGGGGGCTGGAATCGCGTTTTCGCCCCCCCCCTCCCCATTCCCGGTTCAGGGTCGTCCTCATGCCGCCCGCCGCAGGTCGTTGGCCAGCGCTTCCAGGCTGGCGGCCTTGGGCTTGACCAGCCAGAACTTGCCGATGAAGTCGCGCAGGTCCTCGAGGATGCGCGCGCTCCAGCGGCTGCCGGTGAAGGCCGCGTGCGTTTCCAGCAGGTCGGTCAGGTGCTGGCGGTAGTTGTCGAAGCTTTCCGGCGAAATGCGCACGATGTCGATCAGCTCGTGGTTGTAACGGTCGACGAAATCGCGGTCGAGGTCGAGCACGTAGGCCATGCCGCCGGTGAAGCCGGCGCCGAAGTTCTGCCCGGTGCGGCCCAGCACCGCGACCACGCCGCCGGTCATGTATTCGCAGCAATGGTCGCCGGCGCCTTCGATCACCGCGGTGGCGCCGGAATTGCGCACCGCAAAGCGCTCGCCCGCGCGACCGGCCGCGTACAGTTCGCCGCCGGTGGCGCCGTACAGGCAGGTGTTGCCGAGGATCGGCGCCTCCTGCGAAGCGAAGCGGCTGCCGCGTGGCGGCTGCAGCACGATGCGTCCGCCGGCCATGCCCTTGCCGACATAGTCGTTGGCCTCGCCCTCGAGGTGCAGGTGCAGGCCGCCGGCGTTGAACGCGCCGAAGCTCTGCCCGGCACTGCCGGCGAGGTTGAGCGTGACCGGGCGGTCGGCCATGCCGGTGTTGCCGTGGTGGCGCGCGATCAGGCCCGACAGCCGCGTGCCGATGCTGCGGTCGGTATTGCGGATGGTGTCGTCGAACGTGCCGCCTTCGCCGCGTTCGATGCGCGTGGACAGCCGCGCATCCAGCCGCGCGGCCAGCCCGTCCGGCGGCGCCTGCAGCGCGGGACTGCCGCAGTACGCGGCCGGGTGCGCCGGATCGCGGCGCAGCAGCGCGGACAGGTCGATGCTCACCTCGTCGCGCGGCTGGGCGATGGCCTGCGCCAGCAGGTCGGTGCGGCCGACGATCTCGTCCAGCGAGCGCGCGCCCAGCGAGGCCAGCAGTTCGCGCACGTCCTCGGCGATGTTGAGGAAGAACGTCTCGACGCGCTCGGGCAGGCCCTTGAAGTGGTTGGCGCGCAGGCGGTCGTCCTGGGTGGCGACGCCGGTCGCGCAGTTGTTGAGGTGGCAGATGCGCAGGTACTTGCAGCCCAGCACGATCATCGGCGCGGTGCCGAAGCCGAAGGTGTCCGCGCCCAGCAGCGCGGCCTTGACCACGTCGAGGCCGGTCTTGAGGCCGCCGTCGGTCTGCAGCAACACCTTGTCACGCATCTCGTTGAACTGCAGCGCCTGCCGCGCCTCGGACAGGCCCAGTTCCCACGGCACGCCGGCATAGCGGATCGCGCCGAGTGGACTGGCGCCGGTGCCGCCGTCGTGGCCGGAGATGGTGATGAGATCCGCGCCGGCCTTGACCACGCCGGCCGCGATCGTGCCCACGCCCGCGTGCGAGACCAGCTTCACCGAGATCAGCGCCTGCGGGTTGACCTGGCGCAGGTCGTAGATCAGCTGCGCGAGGTCCTCGATCGAATAGATGTCGTGGTGCGGCGGCGGCGAGATCAGGCCGATGCCGGGCTTGGCGTAGCGCAGGCGCGCGATCAGTGCATTGACCTTGCTGCCGGGCAACTGGCCGCCTTCGCCCGGCTTGGCGCCCTGGGCGACCTTGATCTGCAGCACTTCGGCATTGATCAGGTACTCGGGCGTCACGCCGAAGCGGCCCGACGCGATCTGCTTGATCTTGCTGCGCCGGTCGGTGCCGTGGCGCGCGGGATCTTCGCCACCCTCGCCGGAATTGCTGCGGCCGCCGAGCCGGTTCATGGCGATGGCGAGCGCCTCGTGCGCTTCCGGCGAGAGCGCGCCGAGGCTCATCGCCGCGCTGTCGAAGCGGCGCACGATCGACGACACCGGCTCCACGTCGTCGAGTGGAATCGGTGCGCCCATCGGCTTGAGCTGCAGCAGGTCGCGCAGGGCCGCGACCGGTCGCGTGTTGACGTGGTCGGCGTAGACCTTCCAGTCCGCGCGTTCGCCGGTCAGCACCGCGCGCTGGAGGCTCTGCACCACGTCGGGGTTGTACTGGTGGTACTCGCCGCCATGCACGTAGCGCAGCAGGCCGCCCGGTTCGGGCAGGGCGTTCTCGTCCTCGGCATGGTCGGCGAGCTGGCGTGCATCGGCTTCCAGGCGCGCGAAGCCGAGGCCGCCGATGCGCGAGGGCGTGCCCTCGAAGCACTTCGCCACCACGTCGTCGTCGAGACCGACGATCTCGAACAGCTGCGCGCCGCGGTAGCTGGCGATGCTGCCGATGCCCATCTTCGACAGGATCTTCAGCAGGCCCTTCTTGACGCCGCGCCGGTAGCTGCGGCCGATCTGCAGCGGCTCGTTGCTGGCCTTGCCGCCCAGCAGGTTGCGGCGGCCGAAGGCGTGCAGCGTCTGGTAGGCGAGGTAGGGGTACACCGCGGTCGCGCCGTAGCCGATCAGGCAGGCGAAGTGGTGCGGATCGCGTGCGGTGCCGGTCTCGACCAGCAGGTTCACCTCGCAGCGCAGGCGCCGCGCGATCAGGCGCTGGTTGATCGCGCCGGTGGCGAGCAGCGCGTGGATCGCCGAGGCGCCGGGACGCGGATAGCGGTCGGACAGCAGCAGCAGTTCGATGCCGTCGCGGGCGGCCTGTTCGGCCTGGTCGCAAATGCGTTCGATCGCGACGTCCAGGGATTCACCGGCGTCGAAGTACAGGTCGATCAGCAGGTTCGAGGCCTTGAAGCGGTCGCTGGCCAGTAGCTGGCGCAGCTTGCGCTGCGACAGCACCGGCGAGTTGAGCATCACGTGGTCGACGTTCTCGGGCCCGTCGTGGAAGAGGTTGCCTTCCTTGCCGATCTGGGTGGAGAGCGTCATCACGCACTCCTCGCGCAGCGGATCGATCGGCGGGTTGGTGACCTGCGCGAACGCCTGGCGGAAGCAGTCGTAGAGCGGGCGGATGCGCTGGCTGAGCGCCGCCATCGGCACGTCGTCGCCCATCGAGCCGATGCCTTCCTGCTCGGTCTCCGCCAACGGGCGCAGCACCGCTTCCTGCTCCTCGCGACTGAGCTGGAAGCGCTTCTGGAACGCCAGCAGCACGTCGGCGGGGAACGGTTCGGCCGCGAGCGCCGGGTCGATCAGCTCGGTGTGCAGCCAGCTCAGCCCCTGCTTGAGCCATTGCTTGTAGGGCGCGCGCGTGCGGTTGATGTCGTCGATGGCGTCGTTGTCGAGCAGCGTCGCATTCGCGAAGTCCACCGCGATCATCTCGCCAGGGCCGAGCTTGCCCTTGGCCTTCACCTGGTCGGCGGGCAATTCGTAGATGCCGGCTTCGGAGGCGATGATGAACACGCCATCGTTCGACAGCGTCCACCGCGCCGGGCGCAGGCCGTTGCGGTCCAGCGTGCAGGCGGCGTGGCGGCCGTCGCACATCACCACGCCCGCGGGGCCGTCCCACGGCTCGGAGTTGATCGCGTAGTACTCGTAGAAGGCGGCGAGGTCGGTGTCCTTGTATTCCAGCGATTGCGTGGCCGGCGGAATCAGGATGCGCATCGCCTTGGGGATGTCCATGCCGCCCAGCAGCAGCCACTCGAGCATGTTGTCGAGCGATTGCGAATCCGAACCGTGCAGCGTCACCGGCGCGTCGAACTCGTTGATGTCGAGCAGCGGTGAATGCCAGGTGCCGTGGCGCGCCTGCGCCCAGCGCCGGTTGCCTTCGATGCTGTTGATTTCGCCGTTGTGGGCGAGGCGGCGGAACGGATGCGCCAGCGGCCAGCGCGGCAGCGTGTTGGTGGAGAAGCGCTGGTGGAACACCACGCAGCGCGCCGACAGGTCCGCGCGCGACAGGTCCGGGTACAGCTGGCGCAGGTGGCTGGGCAGGACCATGCCCTTGTAGCCGATGAGCTGCGCGGACAGGGTGACCACGTAGAAGTCCGCGACGTCCTGCAGCCGTGCCTCGCTGCGGCGGCGGCCGAGGAACAGCGCGCGGTCGAACGCGTCGGCGTCGCCATCGCCTGCCACGAACACCTGCTCGATGCGCGGCATCGACGATCGCGCGAGCTTGCCGCAGGCGGCATCGTCGGTCGGTACTTCGCGCCAGCCGGCGACGCGCACGCCGGCACGGCCCAGCTCCTCGCGCAGCACGTCGCGGCAGCGCGCGGCGGCGCCGGCGTCGCGCGGCAGGAACACGTTGCCGGCCGCGAACAGCCCGGCATGCGGCGCGATCCCGGCATCCATCGCGACGTTGCGCACGAAATCGCCGGCGCCGTGCACGAGCACGCCGCAACCGTCACCCGACAGCCCGTCCGCGGCGACACCGCCACGATGCGCCATCCGCGACAGCGCCTCGAGCGCGGCATCGACGATCGCGCGCGAGCCCGTGCCCTCGATCTGCGCGATCAAGCCGAAACCACAGCTGTCGTGTTCGCTCGCGGGGTCGTACAGACCCCGATCCGGGCCATGCCGCATCGTCACAGGTCTTCATCCGGGAAGGGGAAGGTGCGAGGGCGCCGCACGGCAACGCACGCCGCGCAACGCTCCCACGCCGCCGAATAAATCACACTTTGTGCAGTGCGACAACCGCGCCGCGCCACGGAAAACGTTGCACCGGAAACTTGTCCGGCAGACAGCCGGCGCGTCGCGTCGCGGCGCCGGCGTTCAGCGCAGCACGCGGCCGTCGAATGCGTCGCGGATCGTGGTGGGCTGCGACAGGCCGGACGTCTCGCCGGGGGCGATCGCGTCGACGCCGGCGACGATGCGCGGATCGAGTGCGGCGCGCGACTGCGGTGCGGGATCGGTTGATACGTTCGCGCTGGTCGACACCAGTGCGCCACCGAACGCAGTGCACAGCGCGGCCACCAGCGGGTGTGCGCTGACGCGGACCGCCACGCGGTCTCGGCCGCCGCTGATCCAGGCGGGCACGCGCGCGGTGGCGGGGACGATCCAGGTGTTCGGCCCCGGCCAGCTCGCGTGCACCGCGTCGCGACGCGCCTGCGGCAGGGCCTGCCAATGGACGAGGCCGTCGAGCTGCGCGGCGTCGGCGGCCACGAGGATCAGGCCCTTGTCGACGGGACGCTGCTTGAGCGCCAGCAGGCGCAGGACGGCGGCCTGGTCGAACGGGTCGCAGCCCAGCCCCCAGACGCCTTCGGTCGGATACGCGACGAGTCCGCCCCCCCGCAGGCGGGCCACCGCATCGGCAATGGCGTGGTGGTCATGCAAGGGCGGGCTCCCGCCTGCTCCCGTGCCGGGCGCAGGCGCGTCGCAGGCTCAGAACGGCGCGTCGTCGGCCTTCTTCACCACGCGCTTCTTGCCCGGTTCGAACCTGGCGGCGGTGACCAGCGGCTTGGCCGGTTCGAGGTCGGCGGAGAAGGGGCGGGCGAGGTTCTTCGCGGCCTTTCTGGTCGCGGTCTTCTTCGTGGTGGCCTTCTTCGCCGCCTTCTTCGCAGGCGCCTTCCTGGCCGCGGTCTTCTTCGGCGCGGCCTCCTTTTTGGCCACGACCTTCTTGGCGGCGGCCTTCTTCGCCCCGAAGCCGCGACGCGCCGGCTTGCCGGTCTCCTCGAGCAGCTTCGTCACTTCCTCCAGCGTCAGCGACGCCGGCTCGCGGTCCTTCGGGATCTTGCCGTTGAGCTTGCCGTCGCTGATGTACGGGCCGAAGCGGCCGTTGAGCACCTGGATGTCGCTGTCGTCCCACGCCTTGATGATGCGGTTGCGGGCGATTTCTTCCTTCTGCTCGATCAGGAACACCGCGCGCGCCAGGTCGATGGTGTAGGGATCGTCCTCCTTCGCCAGCGACGCGTAGGTGGCGCCGCGCTTGGCGAACGGCCCGAAGCGGCCGATGCCGACGGTGACGTCCTCGCCCTCGCTCTGCCCGAGCTTGCGCGGCAGGCGGAACAGGTCCAGCGCTTCCTGCAGCGTGATCGTGTGCATCGACTGGCCCGGGCGCAGCGAGGCGAAGGTGGGCTTCTCCTCCTCGTCCTGGCTGGTCGAGCCGATCGCGGCATACGGCCCGTAGCGGCCCAGGCGCACGCTGACCGGCTTGCCCGACTTGGGGTCGGTGCCCAGTTCGCGCGCGCCGGTGGCCTCGGTGCGGTCGACACTTTCGCTCTTCTCTTCCACCAGTTCCTTGAACGGGCCCCAGAACTTCTCCATCAACGGCACCCATTCCTCCTCGCCGCGGCTCACCGCGTCCAGCTCGTCCTCGAGCCGGGCGGTGAAGTCGTAGTCGACGTACTGGGTGAAGTGGCTGCTCAGGAACTTGGAGACCGCGCGGCCGACGTCGCTGGGACGGAACGCGCGCCCCTCCATCTCCACGTACTTGCGGAACTGCAGGGTCTGGATGATCGAGGCATAGGTGGACGGCCGGCCGATGCCGTATTCCTCCAGCGCCTTGACCAGGCTGGCTTCGGTGAAGCGCGGCGGCGGCTGGGTGAAATGCTGGTCGGCGTGGATCCGGTCGAGCGGCACGCGGTCGCCCAGCTTCATCGCCGGCAGCTTGCGGCCCTCGTCCTCGTCTTCCTTGCCCTTGCTGTCCTTGCCTTCCTCGTACACGGCGAGGAAGCCCGGCACCACCACGGTCGTGCCCGAGGCGCGGAAGCCGTGCTCGCTGCCGGCGGCGAGGTCGACGCTGACGGTGTTGAGCGTGGCCGGCACCATCTGCGAGGCGACCGTGCGCTTCCACACCAGTTCGTAGAGCTTGCGCTCGTCGTCGCTGAGGAACCGCGCCACCGACGACGGCGTGCGCAGCGCCGAGGTCGGGCGCACGGCTTCGTGCGCTTCCTGCGCGTTCTTGGACTTGGTCTGGTAGACGTTGGGCTTGTCCGGCACCGAGGCGGTGCCGAAGTCGCGCGCGATCACGTCGCGGATCTCGCCCAGCGCGTCCACCGACAGGCTCACCGAGTCGGTACGCATGTAGGTGATCAGGCCGACGGTGCCTTCCTCGCCGATGGCCACGCCCTCGTACAGCTTCTGCGCGACCTGCATGGTCTTGCGCGTGGTGAAGCCGAGCTTGCGCGAGGCTTCCTGCTGCAGCGTGGAGGTGGTGAACGGCGGCGACGGGCGTCGCTTGCGCTCCTTGCTGGCGACGTCGGTGACGTGCAGCGCGCCCTGCGCCGCGGCGACGATGCGCCGGCGGGCGTCCTCGGCGGTATCGCCGTCGGTGATGGTGAACTGCTCGAACTTCTTGCCGTCGAGCTTGGCCAGGCGTGCGGTGAAGGCCTGCGACGGATGCGCGCACTCGGCCTCGATGGTCCAGTACTCGCGGGCGACGAAGGCTTCGATCTCCTCCTCGC
>JAIUOJ010000112.1 GCA_020161335.1 Pseudomonadota bacterium | reverse complement strand
CGGCCCGGTGCCGCGTCCTTTTGTCTTGCCTTCCGCCTTTGCCCCTCGCTGGCGCTCCGGGCAGCGGCGGCCCGGCGGCGCTGCTGCGCGAGCAGCCAGCGCGCCGGCGAACGCGAACACGGCCGCAGGCCGGGCGCGTTCGAGGCAAGACGCCTGCACGTTGGACGGCTGCGCCGAAGGCTGCGCGAAGTGCGGTGCGAATGCACCCGCACTGCACGCGCGACGACACGGCGACGGCCAACAGCACGACACGCCCGATGGCACGATGAGATGCACGGCAACGTGCAGCGAGTCGGCGGCCATCATGGGCGGGATTCCAGCCAGACCGGATGCGCGACGCCGATCACGGCGCCCGCATTGACCGGCCCGAAGTACCGGCTGTCGAACGATGCCGGGTTGGTCACACTGAGCAGGAACAGTTCGCCGGGTTCGAGGCGACGGCATTGCTGCCAGGAGGGCAGCGGCCGACGCCAGCGGTCGGCAGGCAGCACGGCGGCCGAAGGCACGCCGTCGATGCGGACGATGCGGCCCGTGATGCACACCTCCTGCGGGGCGACGGCGCCCACGCGCTTGAGCAGCGGCACGCGCGCCGGCAGGTAGCCGCGCTGCGCGGCCAGTGCGGCAGCGTCTGGCGGCAGCGTGGTCAGGACGATGCTGCCCACGGACAAGGGACGTGGCAGCGAGCCGGCGCCGTCGCCCAGCGGACCGACGCGATACCAGCCGACCGCCACGCTGTCGGACGGGTTGTAGATCAGGCGCGGCAGCGGATGCACGAAGGACGCCCAGGCCAGCGCAGCGAGGCCGCAGGCGGACAGGCCCGCCAGCACGAGGCGAGCGCGCAAACGTGCGCGGGGCGAGCGAGGATGCGGCGCGGTGCAGGCAGTGGAAACGGCGGTCATGGCAGTGCCCTCCCGGTGAGCCAGGCGGTGTGCCGCTCGGCGGTGTATTCAGGCAGCGGCAGGCGCGCAGCGAGCCGGTTGGCGAGCGTGCGCCAGTACGTGGGCGAAGCGGCGACAGGCGCGATGCCCAGTGCCTCGATGGCGTCGATACGTTCCAACACGGCGCGCACAGCGTTCTCGCCCTCGGCGTGCAGCAGCAGGCGCGCGCCCGGCTGCACGCCTGGGATGCGCTGCGCCGCATCGAGCGGCGTGCAAGCCTGCATCACCATGAGCTGCCAGCGCACGGTGCCGTAGTCGTTGGCCTGCCAGCGGATGCGGCAGAGCATGGCGCCCGGCAGGAACACGGCGCAGCGCCGCCAGCGGTCGAGCTGGAGCGTGCGCGCAGGTTCGCCGAAGCGCAGGTAGAGCTTGAAGCGTGGTTCGACGTAGGCCAGCGCCACGCGCGTCAGCGGCGTGCTGGCGGGCTGGCCCGACGGTGCTGCGAGCGCAGCCGTGGCCGCGATGGCAACAGACGCGGGGGCATGCGACGCGGATGCGTTCATGGTGTGTTCTCCCTGCGGTGTTCTGGAAAATCGCGCTCCAGCAGGCCGCGCAGCAGGTCGGCGACGGTCACGCCCTGCGTGAAGGCCGACACCTTGATGCGCGCCCGCATGGCGGGCGTGATGTCGAGGGTCAGGCGGGCCGTGTAGAGGTCGCCTTTGCCCAGCGCATCGCCGTCGCCCTGGCGAATCCACGCCTCGGCGTGCGGATTCGCGGGTGGACGCGCGCCGATGCCGACGCGCTTGGCCGTGCGCTTGCCGTTCGGTGGCGGCTTCGCGGTCATGGCGTCCACCGCAGCAGTTCGTCCACCAGCGCGGTGATTTCGCGTGCGGCGGCGCTGTCCGGTGCCGTCTCGCGTGCAAGCCGGCCAGCGGCCACGCTGTCGGCGAACACGATGCGTTGATGCACTTCCGCGCGCAGCGCAGGCAGCGGCTGGTCAGCGAGCGCCTGGCGCGCTTCGCGCCCGATCACCGTGGTACTGACTCGCCGATTGATGACGAAGGCCGCACGCAGCGCAGGCCGAAACACCTGCGCTTCGCGGATCAGCGCCACCATCTCGGCACTGGCCCACAGGTCGTAGGGGCTGGGCTGCACGGGGATCAGCACGCGCTCGGCCGCCAGCAGCGCGGAGCGCGCCAAGGCGGCGATGCGCGGCGGGCCGTCGATGATGACGTGATCGGCGCGACGGGCCAGCTCCGGCGCTTCCTGATGCAGCGTTTCGCGGGCAAGGCCCACGGCGCTGAACAGCCGTGGCAAGCCTTGCTGGCTTCTGCGCTGCGTCCAGTCGAGTGAGGAACCCTGCGGGTCGGCATCCAGCAGGATGACGTGCAGGCCGCGCATCGCCAGCTCGCCCGCGATGTGGGTGGCGAGCGTGGTCTTGCCGACGCCGCCTTTTTGATTGAGCAGAGCGACGATCATGGCACGGCCCCCCATGCTGGAAAGCCGGACTTTTGCTGCTGCGCTTGGAGCCGAGTGATGGTTGTCCACCGCAGCGGCGTTTCTCTACTAAAAGTTAGAGAAATTAAGTTAGGGAAGTTAGAGCGCGCGCAAACCCAATGCTGGCGCGGATTTGCGGCCGATCGGCACGCCTGATAGCACGATAGGCCCACGCCTGATAGCACGATACCCCGCACGCCTGATAGCACGACGCCATCCACAGGCTTTCCCGGAGTTATCCCCGTGCCGTATGCGGCACGGGCCGGAAGGTCAGCAGCTCCATGCCGTTGTCCGGCATCCGCTCGATGCCCAGGACGTAGCCGGGCAGCGACTGCCGCGCTACAAGCGCGCGCAGGTCGCAGGCGAAGTCGTAGGGCTTCGCGGTACTGCCCGATTTCCGGTGCAGGTAGCGAAAGTCGAACTGCCAACCGTATGCCTGCTTGCCGCCGTGCTTGCGCACCAGGCGGTACAGCCACCGCTCGATGCCCCCAGTGAGCCGGAAGTACGCCGGGTCGATGGTCAGCACCAGGGCGGCGTCGAGCACGCCGGCAAAGAACCAGTCCGGCAGGATCAGCTCGATGCCCAGCGGCGTGCCGCGGGCGTCGGCCAGTTCCTTCCATTCGTTGATCCACGAGAAGCGGTGCAGGCGCCGCCCGGTCGTCTCGCGGATGGACGTGGCCACCGTGGTCGATTGGAGGCGATCCAACGCGGCCTTGAGGCGCTGGTAGTCGCGCAGCGACTTGCCGCGCCCGATGAAGCGCAGGATCTCGTAGGGCGTGGCGCGCATCAGCCGCGACGGCCGCAGGCCTGCGTCCTTTGCCTCCACGATCTGCGAGGCCGCCCATATCAGCACGTCCGCATCCCAAATCGTGGCGATGCCATGTTCCTGCGTGCCTTCCACGCGGATCGTCACGTTGCCCGCGCGGAAGTCGATGGGCTTGACCCGCTTGGACTTGGCGAGCGAGAAGAACGGATAGGCCATCAAATCCTGGCTGTCGCGCGGTGCTATGTCGCCGGGCAAGGCGCGGAACAGGTCGAGCTGTTCGCGCTCCTGCAACGGCCGCTGCCGGGACGGCAGCGCGATGCTGTACATAGCGATGGCCTGCCGCGCGCCGCCGATCAGCGCGCACGGCTGTCGGCCGAGTGGTGCTCGGCGTATTCGGGATCGGAAGTCGTCTCGAAACTGCGGTCGGCGGCCCAGGCGTCGAGGTCGGCCACGGCGTACATGACGCGGCGGCCGAACTTGCGAAAGCGCGGGCCGCCGCCGATCACGCGCTGCTTTTCCAGCGTGCGCGGCGACAGGCGCAGGTACTCGGCGGCTTCGTCGTTGGTGAGATAGCGTTGAGGCTGCGCGGCAGCGGTCGAGACAGTGGCGGCAGGCCGCAAGGGAGCGGGACGCATGGCGTGAACCTCCATCGGTTGAAAACGCCCGGCCACACAGCGCGACCGGATGGAGGCAGTCTCAGAAAACCAAGCTGTCCTGCTCAGGGCCGTTTTGCGTCGTCCTCAAAACGGCCCTTCTCAGGCGGCGGAAGCTGTGCTAATCGGCGATAGCCGCCGCGCATCAATTCATCGCCACGCCGTACCAGGCGGCGCACCTTCGAGCGCAGCCCGCCGTCGCTGTACCAATCGGCCACGGCGTCCATGCCGAACAAGCCTTCGCCGACCTCGCGCAAGGACGCGCCCGCCAGGGTCGCGTCGAGCGCCTGCAGGGTATGCAGTTCCAGCAGCGCGGAAGGTGTTGGCCTGGGCTTGGCATCGACCAGGGCCGCACCGGGTGCTTGGCTGCGCGCAGGCGCTGCAGCACCGCCGCGGTGGGCATAGGCGACAGCCATGCCGTCTTCCAGTCCAGGCGCGAGCGCGAAGCGCAGGCAACGGCCTGGGCTGCGCGCGATCAACGCCAGCCCTTTGCCGTCGTGGAGCAACTGCTTGTGGCCGGGGATGCGCCAGAACGCGAAAGCGGCGGCATCCTGTGGCGGGTCAGCGTCGGGATAGAGCTGCACTACGGCTGCATGGCCAGGCAGCCAAGCCGGATGCGCGTCGCGTGCATCCAGTATCGGGTCTTCCAGCAGGCGCAAGCCCCAGCGGTGCGCCGCTTCCTGTGCCGCCTGTGGCCGACGGTGACAGCGCAGCCAGTCGAGCCGGTAGTCGGGATGCCTGCGCAGGTATTCCCAAGCCAGTGCGAGCGCATCCAGCCACAAGACGTATAGGTATGCCGCAGTTGGATACCAATGCACGACGTGATGGGGATCGACCATGACGCAACCTCCCGCGAACAGGACTCGCCGCCACGGCAGGGCTACGCGCTACATCGCCATCGTCAGAACGTCATGGGTTAAAAAGTGGATTGGGGCTGTCAAGACCGATTGGCTCCGATGCGTTGCGGTATTCGTCTCAATGCTGCGGCGGCAGCGCCCCGATGTGGGGCGCCATACAAGCCAGCCTGCCGCAGCCCGCGCCGGGCATCATGTCTATTTGGATCAGATTGGTGCGGCTACGCCGCAAGAATCTCGATTGAGACCTATCTGGTATGACACCGGACTGAAAAAGTCACAGTAGGCTGTGTTCAGTCCGGGATAGCCCCGTCGCGCTCGGCCAGCCGGGTGTACTCCGACAGCGTGCGTGTGGGTCGGAAGAAGAGGTCGCGCATCACGGGCTGCTGATGCGGCCCGACGATGCCGGCCAGTTCGGACAGCTTGACGGTGCCCTGGGCCGGCATGCCGATCCCCAGGTCGATGAGGCCCCAGGCAGTGTCGCCATCGGCGGGATCGAGCGCAGCCAGCAGCCAGGTCACATGCGCGTCCGGCGTGAACAGCCGCACCACGGGCACCGGGTCGATGGCCCGGCCAGCGGCGCGGGCCTCGCCGTTGGCGAGCAGTTGCGCGCGCTCCGGGACGGTGGCGAGTGGCTGGGGCATGGTCGGCAATCCCACAAATCCAATGATGCACGGATGCGGTTTCACGCCCAAGCGCAGAACCGCCAAACCGGATTTACGCCTTCGTGCGCAAGCGCGGATGCGCTTGCGTGGCTTTGCTGGAACCCGCCGATGCGGATTTCCGTAAAGGCACAAAAACGTAGAACACCAAATGAACACTATAGATTGTAGCTCTATAGGACGCAATGGGCTGTCATCTTGGTTTTTCGAGGGAAACCATAGGTGGCGGCTGGGAACTCATTGGCGAAGGCGTTGAAGACAGTTAGAAAGGCCCGTGGCTTGAGCCAGGAAGCCTTCTCTGACGTGTCCAGCCGTACCTATATGAGTACCCTCGAACGCGACCTGAAAAGCCCGACCTTGAACAAGCTGGCCGAGCTGTGCGAGGTGATGGAGATCCACCCGCTCACACTGCTGACGCTGGCCTATGCGGGCAATAGCCCGCACAAGGCCGACGAACTGCTGGCGCAGGTGCGCCAGGAGCTGGAGGCGGTGTTGAAGGAACGCGACGCGGCGAAGCCGCGCGCGTGACGTTGTGATGTGCTGCGACCAGCAGCACAGCGCCCCGCCGCGATGGGCGGGGCGCTGCGGCGGTCACGCCGCCTGGGGCTTGCTGCGCGACCAGATAAGGTCGTGCGTGCCGTCCTCGCCTTCGATCAGGCGGGCATAGACCGGAGCCGGGAACGAAGGATCGTCGAGGGTCACGGACAGGTAATCGCGCCCGGCCTCGCTTGTCTTCTTCCACGCCGCGCCGATGTCGTGGCCGGCGGCCTGGAGGCGGAAGTCGGGGGCGTTCTCGCTGCTGCCCTTGTCGTTGGGAACCAGCTTGGCCTTGACGTTGAGTGTCAGGGTGCGAAGCGTGCCGGTGAAGCCGTCTTTGTCTGCGGTGAAGGTGCCGATGTTGGCCATGATGTTTTCTCCTTTCGGTTGAACAAGGTTCGCGCCCATCGCGTCCTTGTTGTGATCCGGCCGGCAGGGGACGGGCTGGCCGCACCGCTTGCGGTCGAAACGCAGTGGAGAGCCGGGAGGCGAAGAGAATTTGCTGCGCGAGGAAGCCGTGCAGCGGCGGGGAAATTGTTTTCGCCGGACGGTTGCAGCCATGAAGCCCGAGGCGCAGCCGCGCCACCGCCAGGATTCACAACGAGGCAAGGACGCCTTGGGTCGAACCGCTCCGAAAGGAGATAGGGCCTGCTCGGCATCCCCGCTCGAAGGCTTCTCCGGCTCGCCCGCTGACGCGGGCGAGGTCAACCCCGCAACGACAGGCGAGAACGCCTCCACCACACCTTGCGGCGCCGGTCTTGAGGCGTGGCGTGGAAGCTCCCTAGCGATGCCGGGCGGGTTGTCCGTGAACCGTCCTTCGTGACGTGATGGGCAGGAACCGCCAGCGTTGAGGACGGCACGCACCTGCACAACCTGCCGCAGCAAGCGCCAGCGTGTTCGCCAGCGCCCCGTTCATCGCGGCGGGGCGCTGGACGGGCCGATCCGGCGCAGCCGGTTCGGCCACATCGAGGGGCGCCAAGCTGCGCGCGGCGGGGATAGCCCGCAGGGCTTTCCCCTGGAGGCAAGCGAAGCGCGCAGCGCCGCAGGCGCGAAGGCGTGAGCAACTGTCTTGAAAGTCAAGCCTCGCAAGCGCGCAGGCTCCATTCAATTGAAGCGTTTTGCCAATGATTCAATAAATGTTGTATTATCGAATCATGAACGAGACCCAAGCCATTTCCGCCCTCGGCGCCCTGGCCCATACCCAGCGGCTGCGCGTGTTCCGCGCCCTGGTGGTCGCCGGCCCCGAAGGGCTGACACCCAGCGTCCTCGCCGACCAGCTCGACGTGGCCCGCAACTCCCTGTCCTTCCACCTGAAAGAACTGGCCCATGCCGGCCTGGTCACCATCGAGCAGCAGGGCCGCAACCTGATCTACCGCGCCGACTTCACCCAGATGAATGGGCTGCTCGGCTATCTGACCGAGCACTGCTGCCAGGGCGGCGCGTGCGAGGTCACCGAATCCTCCTCTGCCTGTACTTCCTGCTGAAAGGATCACCCCCATGAAGCGCTTTCACGTCCACCTGCACGTCGATGACCTGAACCGCAGCATCGGCTTCTATTCCCAACTGTTCGCCGCGCAGCCCGCGCGCGTCGAAGGCGACTACGCCAAATGGATGCTCGAAGACCCGCCGGTCAACTTCGCCATCTCCACACGTGGCAACAAGCCGGGCATCTACCACCTGGGTATCCAGACCGACGATGCCGAGGAATTGGCGGTGCTGAAGGCCCGCGCCGAGGCGGCCGACATGACGCTGCTGGACGAGGGCACCACGACCTGCTGCTACGCGCGCAGCGAGAAGCACTGGATCACCGATCCGCAGGGCGTGGCCTGGGAGCACTTCCACACGCTGGGCAACATTCCGGTCTTTAACGAAGCGGCGCCTGCAGCGACTTCCGCCGCAGCGTGCTGTACCCCGGTGCGCGGCAAGCCGGTGGGCGTTGCGGTGAAGCCGGCTTCCTCCTGCTGCTGATGTGAGATACCCATGACCACCGACAAGACCTACAACGCCCTGTTCATCTGCACGGGTAACTCGGCCCGCTCCATCCTGGCCGAAGGCATCCTCAATGAATTGGGCCAGGGGCGCTTTCGCGCCTACTCGGCGGGCAGCCACCCCAAGGGCGAAGTCCACCCACTGGCGCTCGCCACGCTGGAGCGGCTGCACATGCCGACCGCCGGCTACCGCAGCAAGAACTGGGACGAGTTCGCGGCGCCCGGTGCGCCGGAGCTGGATTTCATCTTCACGGTCTGCGACAACGCCGCCGGCGAGGTCTGCCCCGTGTGGCCGGGACGCCCGATGTCGGCGCATTGGGGTGTGCCTGATCCCGCAGCCGTCGAGGGCACCGACGAACAGAAGCGCAAGGCATTCACGGATGCGGCGCTGACCTTGCGCCGGCGCATCGAGCTATTCCTGTCGCTGCCGATGCAACGCCTGGATGCCATGTCGCTGCAGCACGAGCTGCGCAGCATCGGCACGAAGTGAGGTCTGCGCGATGAGTGTTGGAACCCAAACGGCCAGCCGCGTGCCGGCCGCCCCCACCATGAGCGTCTTCGAGCGCTACCTGAGCGTGTGGGTACTGCTGTGCATCGTCGCCGGTATCGCGCTCGGCCAGTTCGCGCCCAGCGTGTTCCATGCCATCGGCCGCATGGAGATCGCGCAGGTCAACCTGCCGGTGGGCCTGCTGATCTGGGTGATGATCATTCCCATGCTGCTCAAGGTGGACTTCGGCGCTCTCGGCCAAGTCAAGCAGCATTGGCGCGGCATCGGCGTGACGCTGTTCGTCAACTGGGCCGTCAAACCCTTCTCGATGGCGCTACTCGCCTGGATCTTCATCCGCCAGGTCTTCGCGCAGTGGCTGCCCTCCGACCAGCTCGACAGCTATGTCGCGGGCCTGATCCTGCTGGCCGCCGCACCCTGCACGGCAATGGTGTTCGTCTGGAGCCGGCTGACCGGGGGCGATCCTGTGTTCACGCTGTCGCAGGTGGCGCTGAACGACACCATCATGGTCTTCGCCTTCGCCCCAATCGTGGGCCTGCTACTGGGCTTATCGTCCATTACGGTGCCGTGGGACACCTTACTGGTATCGGTCGGTCTGTACATCGTGATTCCGGTCATCCTGGCCCAGCTCTGGCGCCGCGCGTTGCTGAGCAAGGGCCAAGCCGCCTTCGACCGGGCGCTGGAGCGCATCGGCCCTCTGTCGATCGCGGCGCTGCTGCTCACGCTGGTGCTGCTGTTCGCCTTCCAGGGCGAGGCCATCATCCGCCAGCCGCTGGTGATCGCCATGTTGGCGGTGCCGATCCTGATCCAGGTGTTCTTCAACTCCGGGTTGGCCTACTGGCTCAACCGTCGGCTGGGCGAGCAGCACAACATTGCCTGTCCCTCGGCGCTGATTGGTGCCTCCAACTTCTTCGAGCTGGCCGTGGCCGCCGCCATCAGCCTGTTCGGCTTCCAGTCCGGCGCGGCGTTGGCCACCGTGGTCGGCGTGCTGATCGAGGTACCCGTGATGCTGCTGGTCGTGCGCGTGGTCAACCGCTCGCGCGGCTGGTACGAATGCGGCCCGAACTCCGCCACCCGATAACCAACCAGGTCACTCCCATGAGCACCGTCACGATCTACCACAATCCCGACTGCGGCACCTCGCGCAACGTGCTGGCCCTGATCCGCAACAGCGGCGAGGAGCCCACGGTCATCGAGTACCTGAAGACCCCGCCCGATCGGGCGACGCTGATGGTGCTGATCGCCGCAATGGGCGTATCGGCGCGCGCCGTGCTGCGCGAGAAAGGCACGCCCTATGCCGAACTGGGCCTGGGCGACCCGCAGTGGGGCGATGACCGGTTGATCGACTTCATGCTCCAGCATCCCATCCTCATCAACCGGCCCATTGTGGTCACGCCGCTGGGCACGCGCCTGTGCCGGCCTTCGGAGGCCGTGCTGGACATCCTGCCGCAGCCGCAGCGCGGCGCGTTCCGCAAGGAAGACGGCGAAGCCGTTGTGGATGCGGAGGGTCGCAGGGTCTGAGACCTCCCGCACAAGCGGCAGGCAATCTGAAGTGAGGCTGGTATTATCGAATTTCGTTATCGATATTCGATATGAAAGAGAAACCTACTCCACGTGCCATGGAGCACCACGACCTGCTGTCGGGGCTGATCCGCCTGCATGTGCTGCACCACGCAGCCGAGCAGGAGATCTACGGGCAATGGATGATCGACGAGCTGGCCCACCACGGCTACCGCCTCTCCCCCGGAACGCTGTACCCGATGCTGCACAAGATGGAGCGCGACGGCTACCTCGTCTCCCGCCAGGAGCGTGAAGGGCGCACCGTGCGCAAGCTCTACACGATCACGCCCAAGGGCAAGGAAGGCTTGGCGCTGGCCAAGGACCGCATCCGGGAGTTCACCGGGGAGGCGATGCACAAATGACAGATTCCACCAACACCTTGCAGCATGAGGCCGCTGCCGCGCGCGGCTCACCCGTCGAAGTCTTCGGCGCCTTCCTCAAGCTGGGGCTGACCTCCTTCGGCGGGCCGATCGCGCATCTGGGCTATTTCCGCTCGGAGTTCGTCGAGCGTCGCCGCTGGCTGGATGACCGCAGCTACTCCGATCTGGTCGCCCTGTGCCAGTTCCTGCCGGGGCCGGCCAGCAGCCAGGTCGGTATGGCGCTGGGGTTGGGCCGCGCGGGCTGGCTGGGGCTGCTGGCGGCCTGGGCCGGATTCACCTTGCCATCGGCGATTGCGCTGATCCTGTTCGCCTTTGGCATCGCCGAGTACCAGGGGCTGGCCCAGTCCGGCTGGGTGCACGGGCTCAAGGTCGTCGCCGTGGCCATCGTGGCGCAAGCGGTCTGGGGG
>JAIUOJ010000111.1 GCA_020161335.1 Pseudomonadota bacterium | reverse complement strand
GCAGCACCTCGACCAGGGCCGGCGCGGCGATCGCCACGCCGATGCGGGCGGCGGCCAGGGCATGCGCCTTCGACAGCGTGCGCAGCACGACCAGGTTCGGCAGCGCGTCCAACAGCCCGGTGGCGGAGGGTTCGTCGGAAAACTCGCCATAGGCTTCGTCGACCACGACGAGCGCCTTGCCGCGCAGCCTGCTGGCGAGTGCGGCGATGTCGTCCGTGGCGATCGCCGCTCCGCCGGGATTCGACGGCGAGCACAGGAAGACCAGCTTCGCCTTTCGCGCCAGCGCCTCGCGCTCGATCGCGGCGAAATCCGGCACCAGCCCATCGGATGGATCGTCGCGCAATGGCACTTCGACCAACGGAGCACCCTGCAGCCGAGCGCTGACCGCATACATGCCGAACACTGGCGGCGTGACCAGCACCGCGTCCCGACCGGCAACGCAGGTGGCGCGCACCAGCAGGTCGATGGCCTCGTCGCTGCCCCGGCCGACGATGAGCTGTGCCGGCTGCACGCCGTACAGCCCGGCCAACGCCTCGCGCAGGCGCGGCGGCTGGGGGTCGGGGTAGCGCCGGCACGCGGCCTCGGCATCGGCCAGGTTGCGCCACGCCGACTCGTTGGCGTTGAGCCACAGGTCGCCGTCCAGGTGCTCGCTGCGCGCCGAGCTGTAGCCGGCGAACCCCCGCAGGTCGTCGCGCACCAGCGCCAGCACCTCGTCCGCGGGCGTGCTCATGCCGCCTCCCGGGTCGTGGTGGCCTTGCCCAGCCGCAGGCGGACCGCGTTCGCATGCGCCTCCAGCCCTTCGGCTTCGGCCAGGATGACCGCGTCGGGCCCGATCGCCGTGATGCCCGCGGGGGTCGCGCCCTGCACGCTGACGAAGGTCTGGAAGCTGGCCACCGACACGCCGCTGTAGGCACGCGCGGCGCCGCTGGTCGGCAGCACGTGGTTGGTGCCGCTGCAGTAGTCGCCCAGCGCCTCCGGCGTGTAGTCGCCGAGGAACACCGAGCCGGCCGCTTCCACCCGGTCGAGCCAGCCGCGCGGTTCGCGCAGGGCGAGGATCAGGTGCTCGGGCGCGTAGTCGTTGCTGATCGCGAACGCCTCGTCCAGCGAGGCCACGCGGATGAGCCGTGACTGCGCCAGCGACTGGCGCGCGATCCCGGCGCGCGGCAGCACCTGCAGTTGTGCGTCGAGCTGCGCCTGCACCGCGTCCAGCAGCGCCAAGCTGTCGCTGAGCAGCAACACCTGCGAATCGGCACCATGTTCGGCCTGCGACAGCAGGTCGGCGGCGACGAAGGCCGCATCCGCGCCCGCATCGGCGATCACCAGCACCTCCGACGGGCCGGCAGGCATGTCGATCGCGGCCGCGCCCGCCTGCGCGACCTGCTGCTTGGCCTCGGTGACGTAGCCGTTGCCGGGCCCGAACAGCTTGTCGCAGCGTGGCACGCTGTCGCTGCCGTAGGCCATCGCCGCGATCGCCTGCGCGCCGCCGAGCTTGAACACGCGATGCACGCCGGTGAGGCGCGCGGCGACCAGCACCGCGGGATCGGCGCTGCCGTCCTTGCGCGGCGGCGTGCACAGCACCACCTCGCGGCAACCGGCCAACTGCGCGGGAACACCGAGCATCAGCGCCGTGGACGGCAGCGGCGCGCTGCCGGCGGGCACGTACAGGCCGACGCGGCGGATCGCCCGCACCATGCGCTCGCAGGTGACACCGGGGGCGGTCTCGACCGCGTACGCCGTCGCCAAGCCGACGGCATGGAACCGGCCGATGCGCGCCGCCGCCGCGCGCATGGCCGCACGCAAGGTGTCGTCGACGGCCGCTTCGGCAGCTTCGAACTCGGACGGCGATACCTCGAACCCGGCCAGCGCCACGCCGTCCAGCTGCTGCGTCAGTTCGCGCAGGGCCACATCCCCACGCGCACGCACGTCCTCGATCACCCCGGCCACGATCGCGCGCGTCTGCGCCGCGACGGCCTGCACCGGACGCAGCAACGCCGCCGCGCGCGCGTCGGCGTCGAGCGACGCCCAGTCCAGGCGCTGCACGGGCGTACTCATGCCAGCATCCTCTCGACCGGCAGCACCATCAGCCCGCGCGCGCCGGCGCGCTTGAGGTCTTCCAGCCGCTGCCAGGTCATCGCGCCGTGACACAGCGCCTGCAGCGCCAGCATGTCGGCGCCGTCCACCTGCAGCATCGTCGGCTGCTCGGCATCAGGCAGCAGGTCGAGCAGCGCCGGCAGTTCGGCGCGCTGCGCCTGGAACAGCAGCAGGCGGCTGTCCTTGAGCCGCAGCACGCCGTCCAGGCGGCGCAGCAGCATCTGCGCCAGCTCGCCGCGGATGTCGGCGAACGGCTGCACGGGCCCCGCCAGCACAGCCTCGCTGCGCATGATCGTGTCCACCGGCCTGAGCTGGTTGGCCGCGAGCGTGGCGCCGCTGGAGACCAGGTCGCAGATCACGTCCGCCTGCCCCAGTCGCGGCGCAATCTCGACCGAACCGGACAGCATGACGATGCTCGCCTCCACGCCCTGCGCGGCCAGCCATTTCGCGAGCAGGCCGGGATAGCTGGTGGCGATGCGCCGGCCCTGCAGCTGCTGCGGGCCCTGCCAGTCCCAGGCATCGGGCACGGCGATGTCGAGCCGGCAACCGCCGAAGCCGAGCGCCAGCAGTTCCTTCGACACCTGCGGCTTGCCGCTGCCGGCGCGTTCGGCCGCCTGCTCCTCCAGCACGTTGCGGCCGACGATGCCGTAGTCGCACACGCCGTCGGCGAGCAGGCCGGGGATGTCGTCGTCGCGCACCAGCAGCAGGTCGACGGGCGCGGTTTCGCCGTAGCAGAACAGCTTGTCGCGGCTCTCGCGCCACGACAGCCCGCACGAGGCCAGCAGCGCCCGCGCGGGCTCGCTCAGGCGCCCGGATTTCTGGATGGCGATGCGCAGGCGATCGCGCGCCGCGGGGACGGCCGTGGGGCTCATGCAGGGGTCCTCAGTGGTTGGCCGCGAGCCGCGGGTACTGGCGCTTCACCGCCGCGGCATAGCCACCGGCGCCGTGCTCGAGCGTGCGCGCGACGCGCCCGATCGTGGTGACGCTGACCAGGGTGCGGTCATGGATCTCGCGGTACGGCAGGCCCTGCAGCAGCAGCGGCACCACCCGCCAGCGATCGGCCATGGCTTCCAGTTCGGCCGGCGTGCACAGGTCGCGCAGGAAGGCGGCGACGTCGTCGGTTCGCTCCAGGCTGGCCAGAGCCTTGGCCAAGGCCCGGAACGAGGCGTCGGCGTCTGGCTCCGGTAGGGGTTCGATGCGCTGCTTCATGGTCGCGTAATGTAATAGCGCGTTATTACATTGGTCAAGCCCCCGGAGGCCGCGCCGCCATCCACGGGCCCCGGGTCGCGCGATCCGCGTTCACGCCCACCCGGCGTCCCTCAGTCGCGGGAGCCACCCGCGGTCCCGCGCGCGAGGATCCAGCCGAGCACCACGCCGCACAGGGCACCCGCCCACTCCAGCACCACGCGGGTGCCGAGGAAGTTCGGATCGTGGATCTTCGACAGCGCGATGCGCGCGTAGACCGGCGATTCCAGCCGCGCGACGCCGAGGTAGAACAGGTTCCAACTGTCGATGCCCGCGCCCACCACCAGCCCCGTCACGCAGGCCCAGCCGATCGCCCGCGACGGCGGCCAACCTGCCCGCGCCGCCAGCCAGCGCCAGGCGAACCACGCCGCGACGCCGGCCGCGAACGCGATCAGCGCGGCTTCCAGGACGCCCAGCCAACCCAGGTGCAGCGGCAGGTTCACCGCGTGCGCCGCTCAGCGACCGATGGCGGCCAGCAGGCTGCCGTCCGCCACCAGCGCCACCGCCGCGGCGACCTCGCCGTCGAGCGCGCGGTCGCGGTCAAGGAACGGGATGCGCTCGCGGATCGCGGCGTGCGCGGCGGCGACGGCGTGCCCGGGATGGAACGGTTCGGCCGCCGCCAGTTCCACGCGCAGGGCCTCCACCTCGTCGAGGAAGCCCGGGTGCGCGGCGCTGCCCGCCGCGGCGCCCTGCACCTTCGCCGCCAGCGTGGCGGCATCGGCGCGGCGCGCGAGGTCGCGTGCGGCGTTGATCATGTCGAGGCGGAAATCCAGCGCTTGCGCCGCGGTGTACAGCTCGAGCGCCAGCACCTTGCCGAGGTCGTCCACCATTGACAGCACGTGGCGCGCCTCGTTGGTGCCCATCGACACGTGGTCCTCGGCATTGGCGCTGGTCGGGATCGAATAGACGCTGGCCGGGTGCGCGCGCGTGGCGAGGTCGTTGACGATCGCCGCCGCGGTGTACTGCACGATCATGTGTCCCGACTCGGTGCCGTCCTCGTTGCCGATCAGGAACGCCGGCAGGCCGTCGTTGGTCGCCGGATCGACCAGCTTGTTGAGCCGGCGCTCGCTGATCGAGGCCAGCACCGGGATCGCCGCCTTCACCGCGCTCATCGCCAGCGCCAGCGGCATGCCGTGGAAATGCCCGGCGGAGATCACCTGTTCCTCCACGTGCGCGGCGTGCCTGTCGGGGAACACCAGCGGGTTGTCGGTGACCGCGTTCAGTTCGATCTCGAACACGCGCCGCGCGTGCTCCACCGTATCGCGCACCGCGCCATGCACCTGCGGGATGCAGCGCAGCGAGTAGCTGTCCTGCGGCTGGTGCTTCTTGCCGCCGCGGAAGGGCTTGAAGCGCCGGTAGAACTTCTCGCGGCCGTGGCGCTGGTCGCTGGGCACCCAATCCCAGCCGATGTCGAAGCTGAGCGCTCGCGCGGCATCGGTGTCCCAGCTCGACGGCAGCCAGGGCCGGAAGCGGGGCACCAGGTGGTAGGGGATGTCGGCCAGCGTCGAGCCTTGCAGCAGCGCGCGCAGGTGCGCGGCCGTGCGCACCTGCCCCGGATGCGGGCGCAGCGCGTGCACGTCCTCGGCGAACGCGCCGAGCCGCCCGGCGAACGCGTCGAGCGTCATCGCCGCGGCGAGGTCGGCGGTGTCGAGCAGCTTGTCCAGCCTGTGCAGCGCGAGCACGCCGCTGGCGAGCATCTGCGCGGTGCCGTTGTTCAGCGCCAGGCCTTCCTTGTAGGACAGCGACACCGGCTGCAGGCCCGCGCGCGCCAGCGCCTGCGCGCCCGGCATGCGCTCGCCGTCGACGAACGCCTCGCCGCCACCGAGCAGGACGATGGCCAGGTGCGACAGCGGCGCGAGGTCGCCCGAGGCGCCCACCGACCCCAGCGCCGGCACCACTGGCACGACGCCGGCGTTGAGCAGGTCGGTCAGCGCCTGCAGCGTCTGCACGCGGATGCCGGAGTGGCCCTTGAGCAACGTGTTGACGCGGATGCACAGCATCGCGCGCACCACGTCGGCCGCCAGCGGCTCGCCCACGCACACCGCGTGGGTGACGATCAGGTTGTATTGCAGCTCCTCGTGCAGCGAACGGCCCGAACGCTGCGCGCCGGGCAGGTCATCGCGCAGCGGATGCGCGCCCAGCAACTTGTCGGCATTGCTGCCGAAGCCGGTGGACACGCCGTAGATCGGCTCCTCGCGCCGCACCTGCTCGGCGAGGAAGTCCGCCGCGCGCGCCACGTCGCGCAGCGCCGCGGCGTCGAGCTCCACCTTGGCGCCGTGCGCCACCATCACCAATTGGTCGCGGCTCAGCGACTTGCCATCCAGGCGGATCGATTTCATGCCCTCTCCTCAGCGTCCGCCCTGCGCACGCCACTGTTCGCGCTCGACCAGCAGCGTGCGCGGCAGGTCGGCGTCGGCGACCTCGAACTGTTCGCCGCGGCGCAGGTCCTTGACCGACACCACGCCCTTCGCCGCCTCCTCGTCGCCGCGGATCACCACGAAGCGGATGCCGGCGCGGTCGGCGTACTGCAGCTGCTTGCCCAGCTTGCGCGGCTCGAGCTGGGTCTCGACGTTGAGCCCGGCCGCGCGCAGCTGCTGCGACAGGCCCAGCGCATGGTCGAGGCCGGCATCGTCGAACAGCGTGACCAGCACGTCGACCGAACTGTCGGCCGTGGCCACCAGCCCGGCCTCGCGCAGCTGCCAGAACAGCCGGGTCAGCCCGATGGAAATGCCCACGCCCGGCAGCTTCGACTTCGTGTAATGGCTGGCGAGGTTGTCGTAGCGGCCACCCGAGCAGATCGACCCGATCCCCGGATGCGCATCCAGCGCGGTCTCGTAGACGATGCCGGTGTAGTAGTCGAGGCCGCGCGCGATCGACAGGTTGATCGCGTAGCGCGACTCCGGCACGCCGAGCGCGCGCAGCCGGTGCAGCACTTCGCGCAGTTCGTCGCGGCCTTCCTCGAACAGGGGCGTGCCGCCGCCGAGCGCGTCGAGTTTGGCGAGCGCGTCGTCGTGCCCGGTCGAACGCACCTGCGAGAACGCCATCAGCCGGTCGATGACCTCGCCCGGGAGGCCGAAGCCCTCGCCGGCCAGGGTTTCGCGCACGGCCGCCTCGCCGCGCTTGTCGAGCTTGTCGATCTCGCGCAGCACCGGCACCTGCGCCGCGTCGGCGATGCCCTGCCCCTCGAAGTAGCCGCGCAACAGCTTGCGGTGGTTGAACTGGATGGTGAAATCGCCGATGTCCAGCGCCTCGAACACCGCGCTGATCACCGCAGGCACCTCGGCGTCGTGGCGCGGCGACAGCGCGTCCTTGCCGATCACGTCGATGTCGCACTGGTAGAACTCGCGGAAGCGCCCGCGCTGGGCGCGCTCGCCGCGGTACACGCGCTGCATCTGGTAGCGCCGGAACGGGAACGCCAGTGCATGCTCGTGCTCGGCGACGTAGCGCGCCAGCGGCACGGTCAGGTCGAAGCGCAGCGCCAGTTCCGGCAGGCCCTCGCCCTGCTTTTCCAGCGCGCCGGTGGACTGGGCGAAGTACACCTGGCGCTCGGTCTCGCCACCGGACTTGGTCAGCAGCACGTCCGACAGCTCGAACACCGGCGTTTCGATCGGCAGGAAGCCGAAGCCCTCGAAGATGCGGCGGATGGTGTCCAGCATGCGCTGGAACGCGATCTGGTCGCGCGGCAGCAGCTCCATGACGCCGGGCGGGGTGCGGGGCTTGATCATGCCGGTGACGGGGTTTTCGCGGGAATGGGCCTGCATTCTAGCCGGGGCGCCCCCGGCACGCGCGGACACGCCCGCCGCGGGACGCGCCGCGGCCCGCGCGCACTGGGACAATTTGCCCGCGCGCGCCGGAAACCGCATCATTCCCCGGGCCGCTATCATGGCGACAAGGAAGTGGGACGTACCGAGCATGTCACGCCAGAGCATCGTCCACTGCAGGTTCAGCGCGCGCGACGCCGTGCCGCTCGATTGTTCGCGCTGCGGCGCGCGTGAGCTGGCGGTCTGCGCCTCGCTGCCGGCCGAGGAGGCCGACTCGCTGGAGCGCTACGCGTCCTCGCAGCAGATGCCGGCCAACGCGGTGATCGTCCGCTCGGGGCAGCCCTGCCGCCAGGCCTACAGCGTCACCAGCGGCATGCTGCGGCTGGTGCGGACCCTGCCCGACGCGCGCCGCCAGGTGGTCGGGTTCGCGCTGCCGGGGCATTTCGTCGGGCTGTCCGAAGCCGGGCACTACCGGCACAGCATCGAGGCGGTGGTCGAGAGTTCGGTCTGCGTGTTCGACCTCGACGACATCCGCGACCTGCGCAAGCGCCATCCGCAGTTCGAGCACACCCTGCTCGAGCGTGCCTGCCGCGAGATCGACGACGCCCATGACTCGATGCTGCTGCTGGCGCGGCTGTCGCCGCTGGAGCGGCTGGCCAGCTTCCTTCTGCGCCTGCGCCAGCAGATGCGCATCGCCGACGCCGACCCGCGCCTGTCGCTGCCGATGACGCGCGGCGACATCGCCGACCACCTCGGCCTCACCATCGAGACCGTGAGCCGCAGCTTCACCCGCCTGCGCGAACAGGGCGTGATCGCCCTGCCCGACCCGCAGCATGTCGAGATCCTCGATGCCAAGGCGCTGGACCAGCTCGCCTCGGCGCTGAAGTAGCCCGGCACTCTCCGTCCCGACCCGCGCGGCGGGCCTCAGGCCGGTTCGAAGCGGCCGCCCTTCAGCACCAGCTCGCGATCGACCACGCCCGCAGGCAGCGGGCCATGCGTGATCAGCAGCAGGCTGCGCCCGGCGAGCCAGCGCGGCAGCGCGCCCAGCACCGCGCGCACCGTGTCCTCGTCGAGGCCTTCGCCCGGCTCGTCGAGCAGCACCAGCGGGCCTTCGCGCAGCAGCGCACGCGCCAGCGCGATGCGTCGCGCCTGTCCGGCCGACACGGTGGCGCCGGCTTCGCCGATCCAGGCCTCCAGGCCGCCGGCCGCGCGGGCCCAGTCGTCGAGACGCACGCAGGCCAGCACGTCCCACAGCCGCGCATCCGCCGCCTTGGGCGCACCCAGGCGCAGGTTGTCGCCGAGCGTGCCGGCGAACACCGGTGCCTCCTGCGGCAGCCACGCCACGCGCGCCTGCCAGTCGGCCTGCGCCAGCGCGCGCAGGTCGACGCCCGCCCAGCGCACCGCGCCGGCATCGGGATCGACGCTGCGCAACGCCAGCGCGGCGAGCGTGCTCTTGCCGATGCCGCTGTCGCCGCGCACTGCGACGCGTTCGCCGGGCGCGATCTCCAGCGTCGCGCCATCGAGGACCGGTCGCCCGGCCTCCCAGCCGAAGACCACCTGCTCGAACCGCAGCGCGCCGGTGGCGGCCGGCGCTTGTGGCGCGGCGGGATCGGACAGCCGTGGCGCCTGCGCCGCGATCGCGTCGATGCGCTCGATCGACGCCCGCGCCGCGAGCAGCGATTGCCAGGCCAGGCCAGCGCCGGCCCAGGTATCCAGCAGGCCCAGGGTGGCGAAGCACACCGCGGCCGCCATCGCCGGCGGCAACCCGTCGTCGGCCACCGCCGCACTGACCAGCCACAGCATCGCGACCAGCCCGAACGCGCCGGCCAGCGCATGCAGCGCCTGTCCGTCGACCACGCGCCGGCGCCGCGCCAGCTCGCGGCCGGCCAGCGCGTCGGCCAGCGGCGGCACCCGCGCCAGCCAGGCCTGCGTCGCCGCGAGGCCGGCCAGGTCGGCGGCGCCGTCGCAGGCTTCATGCAGGGTCGCGCGCAGGTCGGAACGCAGCACCGCCCGCGCGCGCTCGTCGTTGCTGCGGCCGCGCGCAACCTGCCAGGGCACGCCCACGCCGACCACGATCGCCAGCGCGCACAGCAGCACGCCGGCTGGCGGGTACTGCCAGGCGACGAAGGCGACGACCGCGACGCCGGTTGCGAGCAGCGCAAGCAAGGGCCCCAGCGCGCGCACCAGCAGCCCGTCCGCGGCGTCGATGTCGCTGCCGAGGCGCGCCAGCAGGTCGCCGGTGCGCAAGCGCGCAAGCTGGCCGGGCGACAGTGCCAGCAGGCGCGCGAAGAACCACACCCGCAGGTCGCGCGCGATGCGCAGCGTCGCCTCGTGCCCGACCAGGCGCTCGGCGTAGCGCGACACGATGCGCGCCAGGGTGAGCGCGCGGATGCCCGCCGATGGCGAGAAGAAGTTGAAGCCGCCGACGACGCCGAAGGTGAGTGCGGCCGCGGTCAGGAAGCCGCCCGAGAGGCCGAGCAGCGCGATCCCCGCCAGCATCGTCGCCAGCAGCAGCGCGACGCTGGCCAGGATCGCGCCGCGATGCGCGCGCAACACGCCGGAAACGCCGTCGGGCAACGCGTTCACCGTGCCTCCCAGGCGCGGCAGGTGCCGCCCGGCAGGCCCAGGCAGCGCCCGGCCCAGGCCATCACCGCCGGGCTGTGGGTGGCCACCACCACCATCCGCCCGCGCGTGGCGTCGGCGAGGGCCCGCAGCAGGTCGGCTTCCGTGGCGGGATCGAGGAAGGCCGTCGGTTCGTCCAGCAACAGCAGGTCCGGCGCGCGCAGCAGGGCCCGCGCCAGCGCCACGCGCCGCGCTTCACCGCCGGACAGGCCCACGCCGCGCTCGCCGACCTCGCTGTCGAGCCCGGCGGGCAAGTGCTGCGCGAAGCGCCAGACCTGCGCCACCCGCGCCGCGGCCAGCACCTCCGCATCGGTCGCGCCGGCAGCGCCGAGGCGGATGTTGTCCGCCAGCGTGCCGCGGAAGATCCACGGCCGCTGGGCCGCCAGCGCGACGCGGCTGCCGGGTGGCCGCTGGACCGTGCCGGCATCGGGCGCCAGGCTGCCGGCCAGCACGTCGAGCAGGCTGCTCTTGCCGCTGCCGCTGGCGCCGACGAGGGCCAGGCGCTGCCCCGGCGCGAGCGTCCCGTGCAGGCCCTCGAACAGCGGCCGCACGGCGCCGGCATGGCGCACGGCCAGTCCCTGCACCGACAGTCCCTGCGCCGCGAGGCTGGCGCCGGCCGGCGGGGCGTTCGCGTCCCGCGTCGCATCGGCCGGCTCGGCCGTCCGCGCCTGCGTCGCCTGGCGCGACTCGTCGGCGTCGCCAGGCAGACGCTCGAAGGCGTGCTCGATCTCGGCCACGGCCGCCAGCGCGTTGGCGCGATCGTGGTAGTGCGCGGCCAGCCGGCGCAGCGGCGCGTAGAACTCCGGCGCCAGCAGCAGGCAGAACAGGCCGGTGAACAGCAGGCCGGGCGCCATCGCCGGTCCGACATCGAGCAGGCCCAGGTAGCGGAAGCCGAAATACACGGCCACCATCGCCACGCTGACCGAAGCGAAGAACTCCAGCACCGTCGACGACAGGAAGGCAATGCGCAGC
>JAIUOJ010000110.1 GCA_020161335.1 Pseudomonadota bacterium | reverse complement strand
GCAGCCTGTACGCCTTCGGGCGCGCGTACTGGTACATCGTCGCGCTGTGCGTCGTGTTCTACGCGACGATCTTCCCGTTCCGCTCGTTCGCCATCGACTACTTCCAGCAGGCGCACGGCCTCGCGCGCGACACGGCCGGCATGCTCAGCAGCCTGCTGCCGATGTCGGCGATCGTGCTGACGCCGCTGTTCGGGCTGTGGGTGGATCGCGTCGGCCATCGCGGCCTGTTCATGGCGGTGGGGGCGCTGGTGATGCTGCCGCTGTTCCTGATGGTGACCTACCTGCCGCCGGGGCCGCCGGTGGCGCTGCCGTTCACCGACGAGGCGATCCCGCTGACGCTGCTGGTCGTCGCCGTGCTGCTGGGCGGCGTGTTCTCGCTGATCCCGGCGGTGATGTGGCCGGCGGTGGCCTACATCGTCGACGCACGGAGGCTGGGGTCGGCCTATGCGCTGATGACGTTCTGCCAGCAGATCGGCTGGGCGGTGGTGCCGCCGGTGGTGGGCCTGCTCAACGATCGCGCCGGCGCCGGGCCGGACCATCCCGCGGGTTACGCCGGCGGCATGTGGTTCTACACCGCGCTGGTGGCGATGGGCGTGTTCTTCGCGTGGCGGCTGTGGCGGCTGGAGGCTTCGCAGCCGGCGCCCGTGGGGGGCGGCTGAGCAACGGCGCTCAGATGTGGCGCAGCATCTCTTCCATGCCTTCGGCGCTGAGCTTGTCGATCAGCCGGCCGAGCAGGACGCGTTCGTCGTCGTCGAGCGGCGACAGCAGCTGGCGTTCGCAGGCGAGCACCATCGGCGCGACCTCGTCGTAGACCGAATGCCCGGCCTCGGTCAGGGTCAGCACCGAGCGGCGGCGGTCGTCGCCGTGGGTTTCCCGGCGCAGCAGTTCGCGCTCCAGCAGGCGCGCGACCGCGCGGCTGACGGCCACCTTGTCCATTGCCGTGCGTTCGGTGACCTCGCGCGCCGACAGGCCCGGATAGCGGCCCAGCACCGCCATGACCCGCCATTCGGTGATCGCCAGGCCGAAACGACGGTGGTACTCGCTGGAAATGGCCATGCTGACCCGGTTGGACAACACGCTCAGCCGATACGGCAGGAAGCGCTCCAGGTCGAGCGTCGCATGGTCTGGCGAGACAACCGGTTCGGCCATGATGCACTGCACCTTGTTGTTGGTTGCATGTGAAACTATAGAATAGGCGATTCGACGCCCGCGGCGTCGCCACCCCGCGAGGAGTATCCCATGACAGCGCAGTCACAGGCCGCCGCCGGCACCGCCGGCATGCAGGTCGCCACGTTCGAGAACCCGATGGGCATCGACGGCTTCGAGTTCGTCGAATACGCCGCGCCGGCGGGCGAAGCAGGGCACCTCCACGACTACTTCAAGCGACTGGGCTTCGTGCAGGTGGCGCGCCACAAGACGCGGCCGATCAGCACCTACCGCCAGGGCGACTGCACCTTCCTGATCAACGAGGATCCGGATTCCTTCGCCGCGCGCTTCGCCGCCGAGCACGGGCCGAGCGCCTGCGGGTTCGCGATCCGCTTCAGCAAGCTTGCCGAGTGGGTGCGGGTGCAGGCGCTGAAGAACGGCGCGCAGGCCTTCGCCGCGAAGGACGAACTGAGCAAGGCCGTCGCCGCCCCGGTGATCCAGGGCATCGGCGGCTGCATGCTGTACCTCGTCGACCGCTACGACGACAAGGGCACCATCCACGACCCCGATTACGAATACCTGCCCGGCGCCGACCTCATGCCGAAGGGCTTCGGCCTGACCTTCATCGACCACCTCACCCACAACCTCTACCAGGGGAACATGGCGAAGTGGTCGGACTACTACGAGCGCCTGTTCAACTTCCGCGAGATCCGCTACTTCGACATCAAGGGCGCCAAGACCGGCCTGCTGTCGAAGGCGATGACCGCGCCGGATGGGATGGTGCGCATCCCGCTCAACGAGTCGAGCGACCCCAAGAGCCAGATCAACGAGTACCTCGACACCTACCAGGGCGAGGGCATCCAGCACATCGCCTGCTTCACCGACGACATCTACGCCACGGTCGAGGCGATGCGTGCGCAGGGCGTGGACTTCCTCGACACGCCGGACACCTACTTCGACGTGATCGACATGCGCATCCCCGACCACGGCGAGGACGTGGCGCGGCTGCGCGAGAACAAGATACTGATCGACGCCGACCCGGAAACCAAGCAGCGCAAGCTGCTGCAGATCTTCACCAAGAACGCGCTCGGCCCGATCTTCTTCGAGATCATCCAGCGCAAGGGCAACGAAGGCTTCGGCGAAGGCAATTTCCAGGCGCTGTTCGAGAGCATCGAACGCGACCAGATGCAGCGCGGCGTGCTGTAGGCCTTGAATCCCTCTCCCGCAGGGAGAGGGGCTTAACACTGCGAGAAGCACCATGACGACCAGCGGTTACATGTCCGGCTTTGGCAACGAATTCGCGACCGAGGCGATCGCCGGCGCGCTGCCGGTCGGGCGCAACTCGCCGCAGCAGGTCGCGTTCGGCCTGTATGCCGAGCAGCTGACCGGCTCGGCCTTCACCGCGCCGCGCGGCGAGAACCGGCGCAGCTGGCTGTACCGGATCCGCCCGGCGGCGATGCACGGGCGCTTCGAGCCGTTCGCGCAGCCGCGCCTGCACGATCGCTTCGGCGAGGCCCCGGTCTCGCCCGACCAGATGCGCTGGAACCCGCTGCCGCTGCCGCAGGCGCCGACCGACTTCGTCGAGGGCCTGTACACGGTCGCGGGCAACGGCGGCAGCGACGCGCACGCGGGGGTCGGCATCCACCTGTATGCCGCGAACACGTCGATGCGCGGGCGCTACTTCTACAGCGCCGATGGCGAATGGCTGCTGGTGCCGCAGCAGGGCCGCCTGCGCATCGCCACCGAGCTGGGGGTGCTCGACGTCGAGCCGCAGGAGATCGCGGTGGTGCCGCGCGGCGTGCGCTTCCGGGTGGAACTGCCCGATGGCCCGTCGCGCGGCTATGTCTGCGAGAACTTCGGCGCGCCGTTGCGCCTGCCGGGACTCGGTCCGATCGGCGCCAACGGCCTGGCCAACCCGCGCGATTTCCTGACCCCGGTCGCGGCCTACGAAGACCTCGAGGGCAGCTTCGAGCTGATCGCGAAGTTCAACGGCCACCTGTGGCACGCGCCGATCGACCACTCGCCGCTGGACGTGGTCGGCTGGCACGGCAACTACGCGCCGTACAAGTACGACCTGCGCCGCTTCAACACCATCGGCTCGATCAGCTTCGACCATCCCGACCCGAGCATCTTCCTGGTGCTGACCTCGCCGACCGACACGCCCGGCGTCGGCAACCTCGACCTGGCGATCTTCCCGCCGCGCTGGCTGGTGCAGCAGGACACGTTCCGGCCGCCGTGGTTCCATCGCAACGTCGCCAGCGAGTTCATGGGGCTGATCCACGGCGTCTACGACGCCAAGGCCGACGGCTTCGCACCCGGCGGCTGTTCGCTGCACAACTGCATGACCGGGCACGGTCCGGACGCGGCCACGTTCGAGAAGGCGAGCCTCGCCGACCTGGCGAAGCCGGACGTGATCACCGACACCATGGCCTTCATGTTCGAGACGCGCAGCGTGCTCAAGCCCACGCGGCAGGCGGTGGACGCGGCGCACCGCCAGCGCGACTACCAGGCCTGCTGGGCGGGCCTGCGCAAGCACTTCGCGCCGCCGCGCTGATCCGCGCGGCTTGGCGCGGCTACGGCGCATGGGCGCCGGGCTCACGCCAGTCGTGACATGCTGGCGGCCCCTTGTTCGCCCGGAGCCGCGCATGCGCCTGCAGACCGCCCTTCTCGCCACCGCCATCGCCACCCTGTGCGCCTGTGGCGCACCGCCTCACGATCCGGCGGCCACGCCCACGCAGGGCGCCGAGGCCGCGCCGGCGGCCACCGCACCACTGGACCAGCCGGCCGCGGACGTGCCGCCCGCCACCGCGGATGGGCAGGCCACCGGCTCGCTGCGCGTCGGCGCGCCCGCCGAGGGCACGATCACCTTCGCCGGCTTCGGGCCGGCGCCGTTCGGCGCGACCGACGAGGCCGTGCGCCAGTCGTGGGGCGGCGACCTGGGCGACGCGAAGCCGTCTGAGCCGGGTGGCTGCTATTACCTGATCCCGCAGCCGCTCGGCGCGGAGGGCTACCGCACCGCCTTCATGATCGAGGGCGATCGTTTCGTGCGCGTCGACGTGCGCGATGCGTCGGTCACCGCGCCCGGCGGGGCCAGGGTCGGCATGACCGGCGACGAGGTCCGCGCGCTGTACCCGAAGATCGAGGAACAGCCGCACAAGTACGACCCGGCCGGCAAGGTGCTGCGCGCGGTCGACCCCGCAGGCGGCCAGGGCGTGCTGGTGCTGGAGCTGGACAAGGACGGCCGGGTCAGCGCGTGGCGCGTCGGCGTACCGCCGCAGGTCGACTATGTCGAAGGCTGCTCCTGACGGGCTTGTCCTGACGGCGCCGCGGCGTCCGGCATAGAATCGCCGCCAATCCGGCGGAAGGGGGCTCGCGATGATCGGTGCGCTGTTGTACTTCGCCGCGGGCATCGTCCTGCTGGCCCTGGGGGGCGATTCGCTGGTCAAGTCTGCGTCCGGACTGGCCCGGCGCAGCGGGCTGTCGCCGTTCGCCACCGGCCTGGTGCTGGTGGCGTTCGCCACGTCGGTGCCGGAACTGGCGGTCAACCTGCGCGCGATCTGGATCGGCGATCCGGCGCTCGCGCTGGGCAACGCGGTCGGCAGCAACATCGCCAACTTCGGCCTCACCCTCGGCGCGGCCGCGCTGTGCGCGCCGCTGCTGATCCGCTGGAAGGCGTTGCCCTCGCTGCTGGTCTGCCTGGTGGTGGCCACGCTGGCCACGATCCTGCTGGGCCAGGATGGCGCGCTGACGCGCGTCGACGGCATCGTGCTGCTGGCGGCGTTCGTCGTGGTCATGGGCTTCTCGTATGCCTTCGGCCGGCGCCAGCCGGAACTGCGTGCCGACCTCGCCGCGTTCGCCAACACGCGCACCGACCTCACGCTCAACCTCATGCGCTTCGCCATTGCCGCCGCGCTGCTGTTCTTCGGCGCGAAGTGGGTGGTGCACGGCGGTGCCGCGCTCGGCCTGGCGCTGGGCATGGAATCGCTGGTGAGCGGCCTGCTGCTGGTCGCGATCGGCACCGCGCTGCCGGAAATGTCGGCCGCGATCGCCGCGGCGCGGCGCGGCCAGGGCGACATCGTCGCCGGCCACGTGATCGGCTCCAGCCTGTTCAACCTGCTGGTGGTGGTCGGCGGCATGGCCGTGGTGCGCGACGTGCCGGTGCCGGCGTCGTTCGTGCGCTTCGAACTGCCGGCGGCGCTGGTGTTCGCCGCGATGCTGCTGCCGATGCTGCGCGGCGACCTGCGCATCAGCCGGGCCGAGGGCGGGCTGATGCTGCTGGTGTTCCTGGCCTGGGTGGCGCTGGAACTGCTGATGCTCTGAGCCGCGCGGCGGCTCAGTCGTCGCTGCGGCCTTCCTCGCGTTCGCGGGCTTCCTGTTCGGCGCGCTCGTCGTCGTCGTCGCGGATGTGGCCCTCGGGCTCGGCATGGTCGGACGGATCCTCCGGCCGGCCCTCCATCAGCGACAGCGCCGCGCGCGACATCAGGTGCGCGGCCACCGGCGCGGTCAGGAACAGGAACACGGTGATCAGGATTTCGCGCGGGTGCAGGCCGCTGCCGTGGATCGAGCGGTGCAGGATCGAGGCCAGCAGGATGCAGCCCACGCCCAGCGTGCTCGACTTGGTCGGGCCGTGGATGCGGTGGAAGAAGCTGCTCAGCTTGACCAGCGAGAAGCTGCCGAGGAACACGAAGAAGCAGCCCACGACGAGCAACAGCACGGTGATGGCGTCGATCGCGGCCCTCATTCGACGATGTCCCGGCGGATGACGTACTTGCTCAGCACCACCGTGCCGAAGAAACCGAGCATCGCGATGATCAGCGCGATCTCGAAGTAGGTCTCGGTCTCGTCCAGCATGCCCAGCAGCACCACCTGCGCGATGGTGCTGACGTAGAGCGTGTCCAGGGCGAGGATGCGGTCGGGCGCGGTCGGGCCGCGCACCAGCCGCCACAGCGCGAGCAGCATCCCCACGCCGACCGCGACCATGACGCCTGCGATCACGTGGTCGACGATGCCGCTCACGGGAACACCTTGCGCAAGGGCGCTTCGTAGCGGCGCTTGATGTCGTCGATCATGTGCTGCGGGTCGTCGATGTCGAGGCAATGCACCAGCAGGTACTTGCGGTCGCGCGACAGCTCCGCGGTGACTGTGCCGGGGGTGAGGGTAATGACGCTGGTCAGCGCGGAAATGCCGTGGATGTTGGTCAGCTCCAGCGGCACCCAGACGAAGCCCGGGCGCAGCTTGCGCTCCGGCCCCAGCACCTGCATGGCGACGGTGATGTTCGCCAGCAGGATGTCGCGCAGCAGCCTGAGCGCCAGCGGCCCCAGTACCCAGACGTCCCCGAGCCGCGCGAACTCGCGCTCGAGCCGCGACGCGATGTGCGGCATCAGCCAGGCCAGGAAGGCCGCCATCAGCAAGTCGCCCGCAGTCGTGTCCTCGACCATCAGCAGCCAGAACACGAACACGGTGATGCTCTGCGGGATCGAGGGGAACAGGCGCTTGCTCATCGACCACTCCTCATGGTTCGCGCCGTTGCGGCATGGTCGCGCGTACCTCGCGCACGTAGTCGTCGGCGGACAGCAGCTGCGCCGCGGCGGCGGTGGCGTAGCGCAGGATCGGCGCCGCGCCCACGGTCATGGCCAGGCCGTAGCCTAGCAGCACGAAGATGGCGGCGATCTCGAGGCCGCGCACCTTCGGCGTCTCGGCCGGCGCGGGCGCCGGCGCGTCCGGCTCGCCGCCGCGGTCGTCCTGTTCCCCGGTGCGCCAGAACAGGCGCGTGCCGGTCCGGCTCAGGCCCACCAGCGCGAGCAGCCCGCTGCCGAGCACGGCTGCATACACCCAGCCGGTGTCCTCCGGTGGCGTCGCGGCGAGCAGCAGGACCTTGCCGATGAAGCCAGACAGCGGCGGCAGGCCAACCACCGAAATCGCCGCGATCAGGTACAGCAGCCCGGTCACGCGCGGAATCGGTGGCGCGATCGTCAGCACCCGGTCCCCGGCACTGCCGCGTTCACGCTGCACGACGTGCGCGATCAGGAACATCGCGGCCGCGGCGAAGCAGCTGTGCGGCAGGTAATACAGGCCCGCCGCGATCGTGCCCGGCTGCGCCAGCGCGAACGACACGAACAGGGTGCCCGACGACAGCAGCACCAGGTACGCCGCGCCGATGCGCAGGCGCAGCGCGCCGACCACGCCGAGGCCGCCGAGCACCATCGTCACCAGGCCGAACACCAGCAGGGTGTCGCGGGCGAAGCCCTCGAACGCACCGGCGCCCTCGCCGAACAGCAGGGTGCCGGTCCGCAGCACCGCATACAGGCCGACCTTGGTCATGATGGTGAACAGTGCCGCGACCGCTGCCGGTGCGCGCGCGTAGGTTTCAGGCAGCCACAGGTACATCGGCAGCAGCGCGGCCTTGGCGCAGAACACCACCAGCAGCAGGCCGCACGCGGCGCGCGCCAGCGCCACGTCCTCCGGGGCGACTTCGCGGATGCGCACGGCCAGCTCGGCCATGTTGAGCGTGCCGAACATGCCGTAGACCAGGCCCAGCGCGATCAGGAACAGGGTGGACGCGGCGATGTTGAAGACCACGTAATGCATGCCGGCGCTGATCCGCTCGCCGCGCGCGCCCGACAGCAGCAGGCCATAGGACGCGATCAGCATCACCTCGAAGAACACGAACAGGTTGAAGACGTCGCCGGTGAGGAAGGCGCCGTTGAGGCCCATCAGCTGGATCTGGAACAGCGCATGGAAGTGGAGGGCGCGCTTGTCCCAGCCGGCGCAGGCGTACATCAGCGCCGGGATCGCCAGCAGCGTGGTGGTCAGCACCATCAGCGCGCTGAGCCGGTCGAGCATCAGCACGATGCCCAGCCGCGAGGGCCAGTCGCCGAGCAGGTAGACGGTGATGTCGCCGCTCGAAGCAAGCGCCAGCAGCGCCGCCGACACCGCCAGCAGCAGCGCCAGGCCGATCCACGCACCGATGCGCAGCACGCGCACTTCGTGCCGGCGTTCGAGCAGCAGCAGGATCGCGCCGGTCAGCAGCGGCACCAGGATCGGGCCGAGCACGAGGTGCTGCATCATGCCTGCGGGTCCCCGCCGTGCGTCGCGCCCGGGGGGCCGGGTTCGTGGCCGTCGACATGGTCGCTGTGGAGGTCGGCGTGGTTGCGCATCGCGACCACCACCGTCACCGCGGTCATGGCGAAGGCGATCACGATCGCGGTCAGCACCAGCGCCTGCGGCAGGGGGTCGGCGTAATGCGCGAGGGTCGGTTGCAGGCCCTCGCGCAGCACGGGTGGCTTGCCGACGACCGCCCGGCCCGACGAGAAGATCAGCAGGTTGGTCGCGTACGACAGCAGGGTGAGGCCGAGGATCACATCGAAGGTGCGCGCGCGCAGCAGCAGGTACACGCCGCCCGCGACCAGCACCCCGACACCGCTGGCGATCGCGAATTCCATCAGGCCTTGCCCTCCGCTTCGAGCCGGCGCCGCTTCACCGTGCCCATGGTCGACAGGATCAGCAGCGCGCCGGCGAACACGACCACGTACACGCCCGTGTCGAACACCAGCGCGCTGGCCAGCGGCAGGTGCCCGATCAGGGGCAGGTCGAGGTCGACGTGGCCGCTGGTGAGGAACGGCAGGCCGAACGCGAGCGAGCCGAGGCCGCCGATCGCCGCGATGACCAGGCCCAGCGCGATGCCGCGGATGTAGTCGAAGCCGAGCGTCGCCTCGACCGCGCGCGCGCCCTGCAGCACGTACTTGATCAGCACCGGCACCGCGATCGCCAGCCCGGCGATGAAGCCGCCGCCGGGCGCGTTGTGGCCGCGCAGGAACAGGTAGATCGACACCGTCAGGGCCAGCGGGAACAGCAGCTGGGTGAGGTCGGCCGGGATCGGCAGCGACGCCGGCGGGCCGGGGATCACCTCGTCGGGCTTGAGCCGGGCGAAGCGCAGCATCGCATGCACCACCAGCGCGGCGACCGCGAACACGGTGATCTCGCCGAAGGTGTCGAAGCCACGGAAGTCGACCAGGATCACGTTGACGACGTTGGCGCCATACGCTTCGGGCAGCGCGCGCGCCAGCATTTCGCCCGACACCGGCGACGCCGGCCGCACCAGCATCGCGTAGGCCAGACCTGCGCAGCCGAGGCCGGCGACCGTCGAGATCGCGACGTCGCGCCAGCGCCGGAACGGCGTGCGCGCCTGCTTCGACTGCTTGGGCAGGTAGTTGAGCGCCATCATCATCAGCGCGATGGTCACCATCTCGACCATCAGCTGGGTGAGCGCGAGGTCCGGCGCGGAGAGCAACGCGAAGGTCACGCTCACCATCAGCCCGGTGGCACCGATCACGATCAGCGCGGTCAGCCGCTTGCCGTGCCAGACCACGGTGGCGATGGCGGAAATGACCAGGATCGCCCACAGGATCCAGCCCAGCAGCGGCATCGGCTGCGGGTCCGGGAGTCCGGTCAGCAGTTCGGCGTCCTTGCCGAGGAACGGCACCGCGCCCACCAGCACCACCAGCACGATCATCCAGAACAGGCTGCGGCGGATGCCGCCCGCGGCGACGCGTTCGGTGAACCGCCCCGCGGCGTTGAACAGTGCCTCCAGGTTGACCTGGAACAGGTGCCGGCCCCAGGTGCGCAGCATCGCGTCGTGCAGGGTGAACAGCCGGCGCAGCAGGAAGTAGAACGCCAGGCCGCCAAGCACGCCGGCGATGCTCATCGCCAGCGGCAGGTTCCAGCCGTGCCACACCGCCAGCGAGAAATCGGGCGCATTCGGGCCGAGCGTGCCGACCACCGCCGCGCGCAGGATCGGCTCCACCGTCAGCGCCGGCAGGATGCCCACCGCGAGGCAGGCGAACACCAGCACCGCCACCGGCACGCGCATCCACACCGGAGGCTCGTGTGGTTCCACCGGCAGCGCGCGCGGCCCCTGGCCGAAGAAGGTGTCATGCACGAAGCGCAGGCTGTAGGCCACGCCGAACACGCCGTACAGCAGCGCGGCCACGGTGATCGCGTGGCGGAAGCCGTTGCGTTCGCCGGCGTCGAGCGCTTCGGCGAAGAACATCTCCTTGGACAGGAAGCCGTTGAGCAGCGGGATGCCCGCCATGGCCAGCGAGGCCACGATCGCCAGCGCGCTGGTCCACGGGAGGTAGCGGCGCAGGTTGCCGAGGCGGCGCATGTCGCGCGTGCCGCATTCGTGGTCGATGATGCCCGCCGACATGAACAGCGAGGCCTTGAACGTGGCGTGGTTGAGGATGTGGAACACGCCGGCCACCACGGCCATCGGCGTGGACAGGCCGAACAGCAGCGTGATCAGGCCCAGGTGCGAGATCGTCGAATACGCCAGCAGGCCCTTGAGGTCGTGCTGGAAGATCGCGTACCAGGCGCCGACCAGCAGGGTGATCGCGCCGACGCTCGCCACGACGTAGAAGTACAGGTCGGTGCCGGCCAGTGCCGGGTGCAGGCGCGCGAGCAGGAACACGCCGGCCTTCACCATCGTCGCCGAGTGCAGGTAGGCCGACACCGGCGTCGGCGCGGCCATTGCCTGCGGCAGCCAGAAGTGCAGCGGGAACTGCGCGCTCTTGG
>JAIUOJ010000109.1 GCA_020161335.1 Pseudomonadota bacterium | reverse complement strand
AGTTCGCCGGCATCGGCGCCTCGTCGGCGGGCAAGCCGCCGCCGGGCACGCGCTTCTGCTTCCCGGCCGTCGGCGGCGGGCGCGCCCTGTCGAGGGAGTTCGACGACGGCGGCCTCGCACTGTGCCTGGGCGCATCACCCTGACACGCGGGCGGCGGCCTGGGGCATGATTGCGCTGGTCGCGGCAAAGGGGCAGGTTGATGGCGAAGCGGATCGCGTGCTGGCTGGTGGGGCTGGTGTTCTCGGGCGCGGTGGCGGCGCAGGACGCGCCTCCGTTCGCGTGGCCGGACGGCGCGCGCGCCGCGGTCAGCCTGTCCTATGACGATGCCCTGCCCTCGCAGCTCGACAACGCGATCCCGGCGCTCGATCGTCACGGCCTGAAGGGCACGTTCTACCTGATCCTGTCGGCGGAGAGCGTGCGCACGCGCATGGGCGACTGGCGCGCCGCCGCGCGCGGCGGGCACGAACTTGGCAACCACAGCCTGTTCCACCAGTGCTCGGCGAAGGGCCCGGACCGCGCCTGGGTGGCGCCGGAGAACGACCTCGACGCGACCAGCGTCGCGCAGATGCGCGCGCAACTCGCACTGGCCAGCACCATGCTGCAGGCCATCGACGGCGAAACCGAGCGCACCTTCACCGCGCCCTGCGGCGACCGCCAGGCCCGCGACGGCGACTACATCGCGGCGGTCGGCGACCTGTTCCTCGGCATCAAGCTGGTCGCCGGCACCGCGGTGCGCGACATGCACGCGCTGGATCCGCTGGCGGTACCGGTGTTCGTGCCGGTGGATGCCAGCGGCGCGCAGCTGATCGCGCTGGTGGAAGAGGCCGGGCGCCTCGGCACGATGGTCAACTTCACCTTCCATGGCATCGGCGGCGACCACCTGGCGGTGGGCAACGCCGCGCACGAGGAACTGCTCGCCTTCCTCGCCGCGCATCGCGACGCCTACTGGACCGACACCTTCCGCAACCAGATGCGCTGGGTGCGCGCGCAGCAGCGGCGTTGAACGCGCTTCAGCGCGTCGTGGCCTCGGGCAGGTCGGCCAGCGTCTCGCGTGCGATCGCGGCCAGGCCCTGCGGAGTCGCGTCGGCGGCCTTCACCGTGCCACGGTTGAAGGCACTCCACAGCAGGCGCACGGTCTTCGGTTCGATCGCCTCGACCAGCAGGCCGCCCTCGGTGTAGGTCGTCGTGTGCAGGCGCGCCACCGGCGTGCCCGCCTCGCCGCGCACCACCAGCTGCGAACAGCCGGCGCGGCCGCATTCGATCGCGGCCATCGGGGTGTCGCTCGCGCCCGGCTGCGATCTGGCCGTGGTCTGCGCGAGGTCGCGCACGCCGGCGCGCCAGGCGAGGAGGACATCGGCCTGGGCCATGTCGTCCACGCGGCGATAGCCCTTGGCCGCGAGCGTTTCGTCCAGCGCCGCCTGCAGGCGCGCGCGGAACTGCGGATCCTCGACGCGCGCATCCTGCTCGGGCGCGGTCAGCGCCGGCAATCCGAACCACGCGTAGCGCGGACCCGGCAGCGCGGTGGAATCGGACTGCACGGTGACATGGCGCGCAGGCGTCGTCTGCGCAGGCGTCCCGGCACAGCCGGCGAGCACCAGCAGCAGGCCCAGCGATGCGCAGGCAACCGCTGCGACCCGACGCGATCCCCTGTGCGAACTGCGCGAACGAACGCCCATGCCATGTCTCCGATGCGTGTGGAAGTGACGGCGGCGATGGTAGCAGGCGCGGCGCCGCCGCCCGGCGGCGTCAACGCGCCCGTCGGCAATCCTTCACGCCATCGTTCCCGCGCGGGCGTAGCGTCGACGGTGGAACACCGAGGAGGCCATCACGATGACGCAGACCCTGTACGCCGAGGACCAGGCCGGTACCCGCCACCAGGTCATCCAGCGCCTGGAGACGCCGCAAGGCGACGATGGCGGCTCGCCCGGACACGGCGCGGCGCGCATCACCTACACGCTCGCCGACGGCTCGCCCGTGCGGCGGGTGGACAACGACACCTTCCAGGTCATCGGCACCGGCGCCTACATCTCGGCCGTGCGCGACTAGGGCCTGTTCAGAGCGTGATCGGCTGGCTCAGTTCGCGCCAGCCGGGCGTGGGCGGCCAGTCCGGCGCGAGGTTGCCTTCCAGCACGCGCCGCAGGTCGCGCCGGTCGAGCTGCGGCGCCACGCCGTGCAGCAGCGCCAGCGCGTACTCGCGCAGCACGCGGCCACGCGGCAGCACCGCCCAGGTGGTGCATTCCGGGATCTCGGGCGGGGCTTCGAGGATGCGCAGGTCGTCGTCCTCGCGCGGGCCCACCGCCATTTCCGCGAGCAGGCCGGCGCCGAGCCCGGCGCGCACGTAGGTCTTGATCAGGTTGGCGTCGCGTGCGGTCATCGCGACCTGCGGTTCGACCCCGGCCGCCGAGAAGGCACGGCGCAGGGATGAGTCCGCGCGGGTGGAGGAGTCGTAGCTTATCAGCGGATGGCGCGCCAGTTCGGCCAGCGTCGGCGCGCCGCCCGCGGCGGCCAGCGGATGCGACTTCGGCACCAGCAGCACGCGCCGCCAGCGGTACAGCGGCACGGCGAGCCCGCCTGTCGGCACGCTGCCCGCGGTGCTGATCAGCGCGAGGTCGGCGCCGTCGTGGGCCAGCGCCTGCAGCACTTCGGCATCGCCGGCGGCCTGGAGGTCGACGTTGACCTCGGGGAATTCGCGCCGGATCGCGGCGATCACCGGCGGCAGCACGTAGCGCGCCTGGGTGTGGGTGGTGGCCAGCAGCAACCGGCCGACATGCTCGCCGCGCTCGTTGGCGGCATAGCTGCGGATGTTGGCGGCCTCGGCGAGGATCCGGCGCGCGTGCTCGATCACCCGCTCACCGGCCGGGGCAACGCCTTCCAGGCTGCGGCCCTTGCGCACGAACAGCTGGAAGCCCAGTTCGTCCTCGAGCTGCTTGAGCTGTTTCGACAGGCCCGGCTGGGTCGCGTGCACGCGCTCGGCCGCGAGCGTGATGTTCAGCCCGGAATCGGCGATCGCGACGAGGTAGCGCAGCTGGGTCAGGGTCATGGCCGGAGGCAACGGGGGTCGGATGGTCGCGCGGCGGGACGGTTGCCGCGGTAACAATCCATCCCTTTATCCAGATGAAAGGATGAATTTTGGAAGCATAGCCATGCGCCACGCGCCTGTCCACGGCGCATGGCGCCTTGCTTATGCCTTTGCGGCATAAGTGCAACACTGGTCGCCATTTCCCCCGACCCTCGGCGGATCGCTAGCGTCGACGGACCTGTCCCCGGTCCGCCCGATGTCCGCCGAGCCTGCCCACCGCCTGTTCCCGCTGTTTGCCGACCTGCGCGGCCGCACGGTGCTGGTCGTGGGCGGCGGGGCGGTCGCGGCGCGCAAGGTCGAGGCGCTGCAGGACACCGGTGCGCGGATCGTGGTCGGCGCCCGGGCGCTCTCCCCGCCGCTGGCGGCACTGGCCGCGGCCGGCGCGATCGCCCATCGCGCCGGCGATTTCGCGCCCGACTGGCTTGACGAGGCCTGGCTGGTGATCGCGGCCACCGACGACAGCGCGGTGAACGGCGCGGTCGCCGCGGCCGGCGAGGCGCGTCGCCTGTGGGTGAACGTGGTCGACGATGCCACGCTGGCGCGCGTGCACCTGCCGGCGCGGGTCGAGCGCGGGCCGCTGCAGATCGCGATCTCCAGCGGCGGCGGCGCGCCGATGCTCGCGCGCTGGGTGCGCGAGCGGCTGGAGGCGCAGTTCGACGACGCCTACGCGCCGCTCGCCACGCTGCTGGCGCGGCATCGCGAACGCATCCGCGCACGCTGGCCCGACCTCGCCGCGCGCCGTCGCGGCTTCGAGCGGCTGCTGGCCGGCCCACTGCAGGCCCTGCTGCGCGCGCGCCGCCACATCGAGGCCGGGCGTGCGTTCGACGCGGTGCTGCAGGAAGACGGCAACGCACTCGGATCCGCCGGCCATGTCGCCCTGGTCGGCGCCGGCCCCGGCGATCCCGGCCTGCTGACGCTGCGCGCCCTGCGCGTGCTCAACGAAGCGGACGTGATCCTGCACGACAGCCTGGTCAGTGACGAGGTGCTGCAGCTCGCGCGCCGCGACGCATTGCGCATCGGCGTTGGCAAGCGCGCCGGCCAGCACGCCACGCCGCAGTCGGGGATCAACGCGCTGCTGGTCGAACACGCGCGTGCCGGGCGGCGGGTGGTGCGGCTCAAGGGCGGCGACCCGTTCGTGTTCGGGCGCGGCGGCGAAGAGCTCGAGGCGCTGCGCGCGGCCGGCATCCGCTACGAGGTGGTGCCGGGCATCACCGCCGCCTCCGCCTGCGCCGCCTATGCCGGCATCCCGTTGACCCATCGCGACCACGCGCAATCGGTGCGCCTGGCCACGGCGCATGCGCAGGATTCGCTGGACACGCTGGACTGGCCGGCGCTGGCGCGCGAACGGCAGACGCTGGCCTTCTACATGGGGGTCTCGCGTTTGGACCTGCTGCAGGAACGCCTGCTTGCGCACGGACGCGCGGCCGACACGCCGTTCGCGCTGATCGAGAACGGCACCCGGCCGGAGCAGCGGGTGGTGGCCGGGACGCTCACCGAACTGTCACGCCTGGCGAAGGCGCACGCCGTAGAGTCTCCAGCGCTGCTGGTGGTGGGCGAAGTGGCCGCGCTCGCCGGCCACCTGCACTGGTTCGGCGCGGCGCCGCTCGGTGCCGCCGACGCCGCCCTGGCCCACGCCGCCTGAGTCCCCAATTCCGCCTCCGAGGTTCCCATGACCATCCACGACAGCATCCTCGACACCATCGGCAACACGCCGGTGGTCAAGCTGCACCGCCTGCCGCCGAAGCACGTCACCGTGTACGCCAAGGCCGAATCCTTCAATCCCGGTGGATCGGTCAAGGATCGCCTGGCATTGGCGATCGTGCTCGATGCCGAAGCGCGCGGCGTGCTCAAGCCCGGCGACACGATCATCGAGGCCACCAGCGGCAACACCGGCGTGGCGCTGGCGCAGGTCGCCGCCGCGCGCGGCTACAAGTTCGTCGCGGTGATGGTGGAGACGTTCTCGATCGAGCGCCGCAAGCTGATGCGTGCCTTCGGCGCCAAGGTGCTGCTCACGCCCGCCGCCGAGCGCGGCACGGGCATGGTCAGGAAGGCCAGGGAACTAGCGGAGAAGCACGGCTGGTTCCTCGCCTCGCAGTTCACCAATCCGGCCAACCCGGCCTACCATCGCCAGACCACGGCCGCGGAAATCCTGCGCGACTTCGCGGGCCGGCGCCTGGACTACTTCGTCAGCGGCTGGGGCACCGGCGGCACCCTCACCGGCGTGGGCGAAGTGCTGAAGGTCGCGCGCCCGGAGGTGAAGATCATCGCCACCGAACCGGCCGGCGCCTCGCTGCTCGGCGGCAAGGAATGGGCTCCGCACAAGATCCAGGGCTGGACGCCCGACTTCGTGCCCGAGGTGCTCAACCGCGACATCTTCGACGAACTGGTGACGGTGACCGACGACGAAGCGCTCGACACCGCGCGCCGCCTGGCGGCCGAGGAGGGCGTGTTCGTCGGCATCTCCGCCGGCGCCACCGTGGCCGCGGCGCTGAAGGTCGCCGCCGGCGCGCCGGAAGGTTCGGTGCTGCTGGCGACCCTGCCCGACACCGGCGAACGCTACTTCTCCACGCCGCTGTTCTCCGGGCTCAACGAAGGGTCGGACGACGACTGGCTGGCGAGCGTGGAAAGCGGGCCGGCCGCGGCCTGACCCTTCCCATCGCGACCGCAACGCCATGCACCCCGCCGCCGCCGATGCACCGTCGCCCGTGCCGTTGCGCGAACGCGGCGACGGCGCGTCGCTCAGCGAGGCCGAGCGCGCCGTGGTCGAGGCCCTGCGCGGCATCGCCTACGGACAGGTCGAAGTGGTGGTGCATGCCTCGCGCATCGTGCAGATCACGCGCAGCGAGAAGCTGCGCCCCCAGGGCGACGCCGACTGATGGCATCGCCACCGCTCCCCCACATCGGTGCCGACCGGACGACCGGAGGCGCTTCCCCAGCTCCCGAGGAAACGCCATGCGATTGTCCAGACCACCGTTGCCCATCCCGATCCCCGCCGCCCCCCGCGCGTGGCCGCGCCGACGCGCGCTGGCGCTGACCCTCGCCCTGCTGTCGGCCACCGCTGCCGCGCAGGACGCCGCGCCCACGCCCGAGGACATCGCCGAACGCCTGCGCGTGGTCGAGCGCCGCCTGGGCATCGCGCCCGCGGACGGCGCAACGCGCAGCGACCTGGCCGAGCTCGATCGTCGCCTGCGCGCGATCGAACTCGGCCTCGACGAACGCGACCGCCAGGCCACGCTCGCCGCCGCGCCACCGCCGGCGCCCGGGAAGCAGCCCGCACCCGAGATCACGCTCGCCGCCGACAAGGGCGCCTCGATCCGCAGCGCCGATGGCCAGGTGCAGCTCAAGCTCGGCGTGCTGGCGCAGGCCGACCATCGCGTCTTCATCGACGACGACCAGCGCCCGCAGAACGACACCTTCCTGTGGCGCCGCATCCGCCCGACCCTGGAAGGCAGCTGGGGCGAACGGGTCGGCTTCCGCCTCACGCCCGAATTCGCCGGCGACAGCGCGTCGATCGTCGATGCCTACATCGACCTGAAGTTCAACCCGGCGGCGACGGTGCGCGTGGGCAAGGTCAAGGGCCCGGTGGGGCTGGAGCGCCTGCAGGGCGGCGGTTCGATCGCGCTGGTCGAACGCGGCTTCCCGACCGAACTGGCGCCCAATCGCGACATCGGCGCGCAGTTGCAGGGCGCGCTGGCCAAGTCGAAGGTCAACTACGTGCTCGGCGTCTACAACGGCGCACCGGATGGCCGCGACAGCCCGACCAGCAATCCCGACGACGAGTTCGAGTTCGCCGGGCGGCTGTTCGTCGAGCCGTGGAAGGGCGGCGACGGCGCATTGTCGGGGCTCGGCTTCGGCATCGCCGCGAGCAGCGGCGACAAGTCCGGCAGCGGCAACAACTTCCTGCCGCGCTATCGCACGCCGGGCCAGGCCACGTTCTTCAGTTACCGCGCCGCCGTCGCCGCCGACGGCACGCATACGCGCTGGTCGCCACAGGCGTACTGGTATGCAGGCCCCGTCGGCGTGCTCGGCGAGTACATCCGGTCGAAGCAGGACGTCACCGTCGCCTCTACCCGCGCATCACTCGACCACAGCGCCTGGCAGCTCACCGGCAGCTGGGTGCTGACCGGCGAGAAGGCCGGCTATCGCGGCGTGAAGCCCGACCATCCGTTCGCACCGGGCGATGGCGGCTGGGGCGCGTTCGAACTGGTCGCGCGCTACGGCCAGCTCGACATCGACGACGCCGCGTTCCCGCTGTTCGCCGATCCCGCTGCCTCCGCTTCGAAGTCCAAGGCCTGGACGCTGGGCCTCAACTGGTACCTGACCGGCAACCTCAAGCTGGTCGCCAACTATGCGCAGGCCGATTTCGACGGCGGCGCCACCGGTGGCGATCGCGAGGACGAAAAGACCTTCTTCACCCGCGCCCAGTTCGCGTTCTGACGCCGCCTCCCCGAACTCCCCCACTTCGAGATCCTTGCCATGAACCCCCTCGCCAGACGCACGCTCACTGCCCTGCTGCTCGGGCTCGCGACCGCCAGCGGCCTCGCCGCCGCGCAGACCGTCGAACTGCTCAACGTCTCCTACGACCCCACCCGCGAGCTGTACGCGGAATTCAACGATGCCTTTGCCAGGAAATGGAAGGCCGACACCGGGCAGACGCTGGTGGTCCGCGCCTCGCACGGCGGCTCCGGCAAGCAGGCGCGGGCGGTGATCGACGGACTGGAAGCCGACGTGGTGACGCTGGCGCTGTCGGGCGACATCGACGCGATCGCCGAACACACCGCCCTGCTGGCGAAGGACTGGCAAGCGCGCCTGCCCAACAACAGCTCGCCCTACACCTCGACCATCGTGTTCCTCGTGCGCAAGGGCAACCCGAAGCAGATCAAGGACTGGGGCGACCTGGCCAAGGCCGGCATCGGCGTGATCACGCCCAACCCGAAGACCTCCGGCGGCGCGCGCTGGAATTACCTCGCCGCGTGGGCCTGGGCCTCGCGCGAGTATCGCCAGGGCGACCAGGTGGTGGACTACCTGAAGAAGGTCTTCGCCAACGTGCCGGTGCTCGACACCGGCGCGCGCGGCTCGACCACCACCTTCGTCGAGCGCGGCATCGGCGACGTGCTGCTGGCGTGGGAGAACGAGGCGCTGCTGACGCTGGCCGACGGCGACACCGCGTCGAAATTCGAGATCGTCTACCCGAGCCTGAGCATCAAGGCCGAGCCGCCGGTGGCGGTGGTCGATGGCAACGTGGCCAGGCACGGCACGCGCAAGGTCGCCGAGGCCTACCTCAACCACCTCTACAGCGCGGAAGGACAGCGGCTGGCGGCGAAGCACCACTACCGCCCGTCGCGCCCGGAGCTGGTGCCGGCGGACGTGGTCGCGCACTTTAGGCCGATCCCGCTGGTGACCATCGACGGCGCGTTCGGCGGCTGGGCGAAGGCGCAGCGGCTGCACTTCGCCGATGGCGGCTTCTTCGACCAGATCTATCAGCCAAGGTAATGCCGCCATGCCGTCCCGAACGCCTCGCGCGTCATCCCGCTTGCCCCTCATCCCAAGCGACGCGACACCTGTCATCTCGACCCCGGATTTGATCCGGGGGAGAGATCTCGCCTTGCAAACACGACAGCAGCTCCCTCGCTTCGCTCGGGATGACCGTCGCGGCGAATGCCTGAGAACGAAAGTACGTTGACCTTGCACCCGGCCCACGCCCCACGACCCCATGAATACGCTCGCCCTTCCGTCCTTGTCGCGCCCGCGCTGGCGCCGCCCGCTGCCTGGGTTCGGGCTGAGCCTTGGCCTGGGCATGGCCTGGCTGGGCGTGGTCGTGCTGCTGCCGCTGGCGGCGCTGACCGTGCGCGCGGCGGGACTGGGCAGCGCCGGCTGGCTGCGCGCGATCCACGATCCGCGCGTGCAGTCGGCGCTGAAGGTCAGCTTCGGCACCGCGTTCGCCGCGGCACTCATCGCCCTGCTCGCCGGCGCGCTGGTCGCCTGGGTGCTGGTGCGCTACCGCTTCCCCGGCCGGCGCCTGCTCGATGCGCTGGTCGACCTGCCGTTCGCCCTGCCGACCGCCGTCGCGGGCATCGCGTTGACCGCGATCTACGCGCCCAACGGCTGGCTCGGGCGTCACCTGGAACCGCTCGGCATCCAGGTCGCCTACCAGCTCACCGGCATCGTGATTGCCCTCGTGTTCATCGGCCTGCCATTCGCGGTGCGCACGGTGCAACCGATCCTCGAATCGCTGGGTCACGACCACGAGGACGCCGCGGCCTCGCTGGGCGCCTCGCGCTTCACCACCCTGCGCCGGGTGATCCTGCCGGAACTCTTGCCCGCGCTGCTCACGGGCTTCTCGCTGGCGTTCGCGCGCGCGTTGGGCGAATACGGTTCGGTGATCTTCATCGCCGGCAACAAGCCGTTCCGGACCGAGATCGCGCCGCTGCTGATCACCATCCGGCTGGAGGAATACGACTACAACGGCGCGATCGCGATCGCGGCGCTGCTGCTGCTCGCCTCGTTCCTGTGCCTGCTGGTGATCAACCTGATCCCGTTGCTGTTCCGGCATGAACGCAGGGGGCGCCGCCATGGCTGACGATCGCCTCGCGCCCGGCCTGCAAACGCCCGCGTGGCTGCGCTGGACACTGATCGCCGGCGCGGTGCTGGTGATGGTGCTGCTGGTGGTGCTGCCGCTGCTGATGGTGCTCATCTCCGCCTTCGGCAAGGGCTTCGGCACCTGGTGGGCGGCGTTGACCACGCCCGATGCACTCTCGGCGCTGAAACTGACGCTGTTCACCGCCGCGATTGTCATCCCGGTCAACGCCGTGTTCGGCGTGTTCGCGGCGTGGGCGCTGGTGCGCTTCGAGTTCACCGGCAAGCGCGCGCTGCTGGCGCTGGTCGACCTGCCGTTCGCGGTGTCGCCGGTGGTCGCCGGGTTGTGCCTGGTGCTGCTGTTCGGATCGCAGGGCTGGTTCGCCGACTGGCTGCGCGCCTGGGACATCAAGATCCTGTTCGCACGCCCGGGCATCGTGCTGGCGACGCTGTTCATCACCTTCCCGTTCGTGGTGCGCGAGCTGGTGCCGTTGATGCAGCAGCAGGGCAGCGAGGAGGAAGTGGTGGCACGTTCGCTCGGCGCGAACGCCTGGACGATGTTCTTCCGCGTGACCCTGCCCAACATCAAGTGGGGCCTGCTGTACGGCGTGCTGCTGTGCGGCGCGCGCGCGATGGGCGAATTCGGCGCGGTGTCGGTGGTGTCCGGCCACATCCGCGGCCTGACCAACACCCTGCCGCTGCACATCGAGATCCTCTACAACGAGTTCGACAGCACTGCGGCGTTCGCGGTGTCGTCGCTGCTGGCGGGACTGGCGCTGGTGACGTTGATTCTCAAGTTCTGGCTGGAGGCGCGACATGCGGACGGGCTGGCCCAGTCCCACCGGAGGCATTGAGATGACGCACCCGATGAGCCTCCCCCGTGGCGACGGTGATCCATCCACGCACACCCAGGGCCTGGCGGCGCGACATGTCGAAGCACCCGCGCCACCGCATCGTCGGCCCTGACCACGCGAAAGACCTTCCCACGGAGACTCCCCCATGTTGTTCACCCCCGACCCCACCATGCCGCGTGCGCGCCAGGACGTGCTGTCCGACGCCGGCGTG
>JAIUOJ010000108.1 GCA_020161335.1 Pseudomonadota bacterium | reverse complement strand
CCCAGTCGCGCTTCGGCACGCGCACGAACATCCAGGCCTTGTCCAGCTCGGGCGTGTCGAAGTCGTCGCGCCAGGTGAAGTTGCCCGACAGCGGCGCCTGCGTCGCCTTCGACGTCATCCACGACGGACCCGGCAGCGCGTAGGGAATCGCCTCGCCGGGCGGCAGGATCGTCGGCCAGCCGTCCTGCCACGTCACCGGCAGCAGGAAGGTCTCGCGGCCGGTGTTGTAGTGCTCGATGCCGTAGTTGCGGCTGGCGAGGAATACCGCCCACCAGCGGCCATCCGGCCCCTGCACCAGGTCGGCGTGGCCGGCGTTGGTGACCGGCAGCGGGCGCGTCGGATCGAGGTCGCGCTGGGTGAGGATCGGATTGCGTTCATAGGGCTGGTACGGCCCCCACACGTCGCGGCTGCGCAGCACGACCTGCGAGTGCTGCGGACCGGTGCCGCCTTCGGCATTCGACAGCACGTACCAGCCATCGACCTTGTACAGGTGCGGGCCTTCGATCCAGATCGGGTTCTGCTCCGGCTTCACCCCCCCGTCGACCAGCACCTTGCGCGGGCCGAACGGCTGTCGCTTGGCGATGTCGATCTGCTGCAGCCAGATCGCGCGGTGCCCGTCGTAGCGCACCGGGCCTGCGGGCGCGTCGTTGTTGAGAAGGTACGCCTTGCCGTCGTCGTCGAAGAACAGCGAAGGATCGATGCCGCCGACGCCGGGCAACCACGCCGGGTCCGACCACGGCCCCGCCGGATCGGTCGCGCTGACGATGAAGTTGCCGCCGCTGTCGACCGCGGTGTTGACCACGTAGAAGATGCCGTCGTGGTACTCGATCGCCGGCGCGAACACGCCGCGCGAGATGCCAAGTCCGTCGAAGTCGAGCTGCCCGCGACGATGGATCGCGTTGCCGACCTGGGTCCAGTGCACCAGGTCCTCGCTCTCGAACACGGGGATGCCGGGGAAATAGGCGAAGGTGGAGTGGACGAGGTAGAACTTGCCGCGCGCGGCGACGATGCTCGGATCGGAGTGGAAGCCGGCGAGGATCGGGTTGCGGACGTGGCCTTCGGGCAACGGGCCCTCGAAGGCGGCGTCGTGGCCGGTGTATTCGAACCAGTCGAACAGCGCCGGCGGCGGCGTGGCGGATGCGTCGACGGGCGCGGCGGCGGCGAGCGGATCCTGGGCACGCCCACCGCACGCGCTGCACAACATGCCCGCGAGGATCAGGCCGGCCAGGGATCGCAGGCGCCGCGCGGTCGCGTACGGCGCGGGGTTTGACGTCATGTCGCGTCCTCCAGTGAAGCTTCGATGATGTCGCCTGCACGCGTCATGGCAACGCCACCTCGAACGGCCCGGCCGGCAGGCCGGCGCCATCGAACAGCGTGACGATGGGGAAATCGGCCCAGGCGTGGCGCACGCGCGTGGCGATGGCCGCGTTCGACGCGCGCAGGACCACCGCGTCACCGCGCAGCTGGGCCGTGGCCTGGCGGCAACTGCCGGGAGCGGCGCCGCACAGCTCGAAGCCGATCGGGCCTGGCGCACCGTAGGCGACGAGTCCGCCGCTGACGTCGCCGAAGGTGACCACCACCGCGTCGCCCTCGCGTCGCGTCGACCGAGGCACCGGGCCGGACGGCGCCAGCCGCTCGCCGTAGACCACGTGGCGCGCGGCGCGCGCAAGGCGGCGCCCGAGTTCCTGCTTGTTCGGCGGATGGATGTCGTAGCGGTCGCCGAGGTCGATGGCCACGGCCAGTCCACTGCGCGGATCGTCGGCGACCACCCGCCGCTGCGCCTCGCGCAGCGTCGCCCAACCGCTGTCCGCCGGTCGTGGCGACGGCGATCCGAAGGCCGCCAGCTGTACCACCAGCAGCGGCAGGTCGCGACCGAAGCGCGCGCGCCAGTCGTCGCGCAGGCCACGCAACGAGGCGGCGTAGCCTTCGCCATCGCCGGTGTTGGATTCTCCCTGGTACCACAGCGCACCGCGGAAGCCGTAGCCGCCGAGCGGAGCGAGCATGCCGTTGTGCAGCGTCGACAGGCCCGCTGCGGTCTGCCACGGCGCACGCGGCGGCTCGCCGTCCGGCGCGATGCGGTACTGCCAGCCAGCGAGCGGCGCGCGCGTGCCGTCGGCCAGCTGCAGCATGTGTGCCGAGGCCGGGCCGGACAGGCCGCCCTCGCGCCAGGTATCGAGCACGTTGACCACCACCACGTTCTCGCCCGCGCGCAGCAAACCATCGGGCACGCGGTAGGCACGCGACTCGCCCGCGCCATAGGTGCTGCCGACGCCACGCCCGTTGACCCAGGTCATGTCCATCTCGTCGGCCGGCCCGAGTTGCAGCACCGCCGGCTGCGCGGCCTGCGCCGCGGTCAGGCGTACCGTGGCGCGGTACCAGACCATGCCGTTGTAGTCCGCCAGCCGCGGGACGCCCCAGCGTTCCCATGCACCGAGCACCTTGGGCGCCGGGCGCCAGCCGGCGCCGCGCACGGGCTTCGCCTCCCACGGCGTGTCGCCGGCGACGGCGCCGTCGCGCTCCCGCCACCAGCGTGACCAGCGCTCGCCCCACGCGCCGGCCGCCGCCACCGGGTCCACGGCATGGCGCGCGAGCACCGCGAGGTCCGCGTCGTGGCCGCCCAGCGCGCGCAGCGCATCGGCGCTGGTCCAGGCCTCGATGCGCGAACCGCCCCAGGCGGCCACCACCAGCCCCATCGGCACGTCGACCGCCTTCTGCAGTTCGCGCGCGAAGAAATGGCAGGTGGCCGAAAACTCGCGCACCGACGCCGGCGTCGTCAGCTGCCAGCGCACCGGCGCGGCGAACGTCGCCTGCGCGACGGCGCTGCCCGCCTGCGGCACGCTGAGCAGGCGGATGCGATCGTTGCCGGCGCCGGCGATCTCCGCACGCGCATCCAGCGCGCGCCATACCGGCAGTTCCATGTTCGATTGCCCCGAGCACAGCCACACGTCGCCGACGAGCAGGTCCGACACCGTCTGCGTGGCGTCTCCCGCGCGGGCGACCAGCACGTGCGGGCCGCCTGCCCGGAGCGCGGGCAACGTCGCGTGCCAGGCGCCATCGTCGCCCGCGCGCACGCGCACGCGTTGCCCGGCCAGCGCGACGCGCACCTCCTGCCCGGGCGGTGCCTGGCCCCATACGCGGATCGGCTGGTCGCGCTGCAGCACCGCGTGGTCCTGGAACAGCGCGTGCAGCAGCGGCGCCGCGCCGCCCGGGCCATCGCCTGCCCGCGCGAACGCGGCGGGCAGGCAGGCCGCGAGCACCAGGCCCGCGCGCAGGCGGACGATGGCGTGCATCGCCCCGCTCATCGCCCGTCTCCGGGGGCATGCGGGAACGACAGCGCCTCGTAGTCGGCCAGCGGTCGCGGCGGCGGTGCATGTCCTGCCGGCAGCGGCCTGCGCGAGAAGGCCTGGAAGTACGCGATGCTGGCGTCGCGCCACCATTGCGCTTCCTGTTCCTGGATGGCCAGGAACGCAGCAACCTGGCGGTGCCGCTCGGGATCGATCCGGTCGCGCAGGCCGTCCCACGCCGCGCGCATCGCCGCCACCTGCGCGACGCCACGGTCGTAGCGCACCACCAGTTCGTCCCACAGCGGGCGCCCGGAGCGCATCGGCCGGTCCCATGGCACGTGGTGGAACCACAGCAGCAACGCCTCTGGCACGCGTGCGGGATCGTCGAACACCTCGGCCACCGGCGCCGCGTACTGCGATACCGCGTTGCTGCCGCGGCGACTGCGATCAAAGCCGATGCCCTCGCGCGTGGCGCGATGGAAGTACACCGAGGTCCAGTCCGCGCGCGGGCCACCGTCCACCCACGGACCCGGCCCATAGTGGTGGCCTCGCGCCATCAGGTGATGCAGGCCGAGCGCGCCGGTGTAGTCGACGACCGCCTCGCGCGAGGCCATCATCATCGCGACCACGGCTTCGACCACGCGCGGATCGTTGGAGAAGGTCATGCGCACCCACGCCTCGGCGATGTCGCGCGCATCCAGGTCAGGGTTCCATGCCAGCCGGCCGAAGGCGTACCAGTTGGCCTGGTCGAAGTGCGAACCGCTCCAGTTGCGGTCGCTGCCGATGTTGGCGACGCCGGCGATGCCGGTCAGCGCGTGCCCGTGCAGCGAGCCGTCGACCACACGCGCCACCGTCGAGCCTTCGCCCCGCGCGAAGGTGTCCGCCGCCAGCGTCTCGCGGTACAGCGTGCCGAGATAGGCCAGGTGCGTCGAGAAGCCCAGGTACTCCTTGGTGACCTGGAACTCCATCATCAGCGGCGTCTTCGGCATCGCGCCGAACATCGGGTGGAACGGCTCGCGCGGCTGGAAGTCGACCGGCCCGTTCTTCACCTGCACCAGCACGTTGTCGCGGAAGCGGCCGTCGAGCGGCACGAACTCGCTGTAGGCCTGCCTGGCGCGATCCTCGGGCTCCTCGTCGGAATAGACGAAGGCGCGCCACATCACCACGCCGCCGTGCGGCGCGAGCACGTCCGCCAGCAGGTTGGCGCCGTCGGCATGGCTGCGGCCATAGTCCTGCGGCCCGGGTTGGCCCTCGGAATTGGCCTTGACCAGGAAGCCGCCGAAGTCGGGGATCCGCGCGTACACCTCGTCCACCTTCGCCTGCCACCAGCGGCGCACCGCGGGATCGAGCGGATCGGCCGTGGACAGCCCGCCAAGCTCCATGGGCGCGCTGAAGCGCGCGCTCAGGTACACGCGAATGCCGTACGGGCGCATCACGCCGGCCAGTGCCGCCACTTTCTCCAGATAGGGCGCGGCCAGGATCTCGGCGTTGGCGTTGACGTTGTTGAGCACGGTGCCGTTGAGGCCCAGCGAGGCGTTCGCGCGCGCGTAATCGGTGTAGCGCGGGTCGAGCCAGCCCGGCAGCCGGTGCCAGTCCCAGATCGACTGTCCGGCGTAGCCACGCTCGACGTAGCGGTCGAGGTTGTCCCAGTGGTTGAGCACGCGCAGCTTGATGCGCGGCGATTCGCGCAGGTCGAGCCCCTGCAGCGGCTGGCGGGTCTGCAGCAGGCGCAGCAGGTGGAACGCGCCGTGCAGTACGCCGATGTCATCGCGGCCGGCCACGACGGTGCCCGGTCGCCCGTCGATGCGCACGCTGCGGATCAGGTAGCCCTCGCGATCCAGCTGCGCCGCGTCCGGCGCCAGTCGCGCCACCAGCGGCGAGTTGGCCGGGGTGCCGACCACGATCGCACCGGCCGCGGTGGGGTACGGCAACAACCGCGGCGGCGCGCCGAGCAGGCCGCCGAGGCCGCGCAGCAGTTCGTCGCGGGTCGCGGCCTGCGTCGGCGTGGCCGCGCCGGCCACCAACTGCGTGGCCGCGGCCCGGTAGGCCTGCGCGTCGGGCGCCTCGATCGGCGCGTAGCGCAGCCACAGCGCATAGCCGTCTTCGGCCGACGCGGGTGCCGCCACGAGACCGGCGAGCAACAGGGCGGCCAGGGCCGCTGCACCGGCGGCGGCACGTAGCCGTCGCGGCGCGCCCGGCACGCGCACGGCATGCCATGGCCACGGCTTCTGGCGTAGGCTGTCACCCGGGCGAGCGCTGGCGGCGAGTTGGCCATGCCGCGCGCCCGCGCCGCGGCCGGACCACACGGGGGAATCGGCCGCGGTGGCGAACCGCCTCACCACGCACCATCGCCGCGACGTCGGCACCCGCGAAGGAACCTGCTTTGGAAAAACCGAGGAAGTCCGTCCGCCGCAAGGGCAACGCCGTCACCATCGACGAGGTCGCGGCGCTTGCGGAGGTCTCGCCGATGACCGTGTCGCGCGTGGTCAACGGCCAGGGCAAGGTCCGCGACGCCACCCGCGAACGCGTGATGCAGGCCGTGCGCGAGCTGGGCTACACGCCCAACCTCGCCGCGAGCGCGCTGGCCGCCGCGCAGGACACGCGCATCGCCCTGATCTACACCAATCCCAGCAGCGCGTACCTGCGCGAGCTGCTGGTCGGCGCACTGCGCGGCGCCACCCGCACCGCGGCGCAGCTGGTGATCGACACCTGGGACAACCTCAACGCCGAAGGCCAGCGCCAGGCCGCGCGCACGCTGGCCAAGAGCGTCGCCGGCGCGATCCTGCCGCCGCCGCTGTGCGAGTCCAAGGCGGTGATCAACGAACTGGTGAATGCCAACGTGCCGGTGGTGGCGATCGCCTCCGGGCGCTTCAGCCACGACATCTCCTGCGTGCGCATCGACGATTTCCGCGCGAGCAAGGAAATCACCGCGCACGTGATCGCGCACGGGCACAGCCGCATCGGCTACATCAAGGGCCACCCGAACCAGACCGCGAGCGCGCGCCGCTTCGAGGGCTACCAGGCCGCGCTGGCCGAATCGGGCATCCCGTTCGACGCGGCGCTGGTGCAGCAGGGCTACTTCACCTATCGCTCCGGGCTGGAGGCGACCGAGAAACTGCTGTCGCTGCGCAAGCCGCCGACGGCCATCTTCGCCAGCAACGACGACATGGCCGCCGCCGCGGTGTCGGTCGCGCACCGCCGGCACCTCGACGTGCCCGGCGACCTGTCGATCGTCGGGTTCGACGACACCTCGGCCGCGACCACGATCTGGCCGGAACTGACCACGATCCACCAGCCGGTGGCGTCGATGGCCGATTCTGCCGTCGACATCCTGCTGCGCGGCATCCGCCGCCGCGACCGCAGCACGCGCGTGGTGGTGGACCACGTGGTCGCGCACGAGCTGGTCAAGCGCGACTCGGTGGCGCCGCCGGCCAAGCACACCGAGCGCTGACGCCGACGCGATGGCGCGTCGGCACGCCAGGCGGCCGTGGCGCGGCCACGCCACCCTCACCCCTCCATCTGCTCGAGTTCCTTGCCCTTGGTCTCGTGCACGAACCTGAGCACGAAGAACACGGACACCACCGCGGCCACGGTGTAGATGCCGTACGCGCCGGCCAGGCCGATGCCCAGCAGCAGCATGGGGAAGGTCCAGGTGATCAGGAAGTTCGCCGTCCACTGCGCGAGTCCGGCGACCGCAAGCGCCGAACCGCGGATCTGGTTCGGGAACATCTCGCCCAGCATCACCCACATCACCGGGCCCCACGACACGTTGAAGAAGATCACGTAGGCGTTGGCCGCGATCAGTGCCAGCACGCCCATCGACGGCGACAGCTGCAACCGTCCCGAGGCATCCAGCCCGCCGCTGGCGAAGGCCCAGGTGACCAGTCCCAGCGCTACCGCCATGCCCGCCGAGCCCACCCACAGCAGCGGCTTGCGACCGATGCGGTCGACCAGCAGCACGGTGACGATGCATGCGCCGATGCTCAGCGCGCCGGAGATCACGTTGATCAGCAGCGCATCGCTTTCGGAGAAGCCGACCGCCTGCCACAGCACCGCGCCGTAGTAGAAGACCACGTTGATGCCGACGAACTGCTGGAACGTGGCCAGGCCGACGCCGACCCATACGATCGGGCGGATCCTGCCGGTCGCCTTGTTGACCAGGTCCGACAGCCGCGGGCGATGGTGGTCCACGGCCAGCGACGCATCGATCTCCTGCAGCTTGCGACCGCCCTCGGCATCGCCGTACAGGAGGGCCAGCACCCGCGCGGCACGGTCGCGCAGGCCGCGCGCCACGAGGTAGCGCGGGCTTTCCGGGATGAAGAACAGCGCCACCAGGAACAACAACGCCGGGGCGATTTCGGCCCAGAACATCCAGCGCCACGCCTCGAAGCCCCACCACAGGGGCGCCAGCGAGGAACTGGCCGTCCTGGCGAGCAGGTAGTTGCTCAGGAAGGCCGCGAACAGTCCGGAGATGATCGCGATCTGCTGCACCGTGGCCAGCCGCCCGCGGTACCGCGCGGGGGCAACCTCGCTGATGTACGCCGGCGCCATCACGCTCGCCGCGCCCACCGCGAAACCGCCGATCACGCGGTACACCACGAACTCCAGCGACGACGTGGCCACGCCCGAGCCCCATGCGGAGACCAGGAAGAACAGCGCCGCCCACAGCTGCATCGTGCGGCGACCGTAACGGTCGGCCAGGGTGCCCGCGAACCAGGCGCCAATCGCGCAGCCCAGCAGCATCGACGCCACGTTGAAGCCGGTGACCGCGGCATCGGACTGGAACGCCACCTTGAGTCCGTCGACGGTCCCGTTGATGACGCCGCTGTCGAAACCGAAGAGAAAGCCGCCGATCGTCGCGACCAGGCTGATCAGGATGATGAAACGCGTGTTCTCGCCGTGCCCGGCGCTCGCCGCTGCTTGGGTGTTGCCGCTCATGCCACAGACCTCCCCAGGATGGACCGGATGGACGACCGCGACCGGCGCTGCGCTGGCGCCGGTCGTTCGGTTCAGCGCTGCAGGTACTGGTTCAACAGGTTCTCGTAGCGTTCCTGCTTGCCGCTGGCCTGCACCGGCTCGCCCTGCGACAGCGCGGTGCCGTAGAGGTCCTGCAGCGACAGCTTGCCGGCCTCGAACTCCGCGCCCTGGCCGGCGTCGAAGCTGGCGTAGCGCTCGCTGCGCCACTGCTCCCACGGCGACTGCGTCAGCAGCGCATGCGCGACTTCCAGCCCGCGCGCGAACGCATCCATGCCGCCGATGTGCGCGATGAACAGGTCCTCGAGGTCGGTCGACTCGCGGCGCACCTTGGCGTCGAAGTTGAGGCCGCCTTCCAGCCCGCCCTGGCGCAACACCACCAGCATCGCGCCGACGGTGTCGTACAGGTCGGTCGGGAACTGGTCGGTGTCCCAGCCGTTCTGCGCATTGCCGCGGTTGGCGTCGATGCTGCCGAGCAGGCCGTGGTCGCTCGCCACCTGCAGGTCGTGCTCGAAGGTGTGGCCCGACAGCGTCGCGTGGTTGGCCTCGATGTTGAGCTTGAAGTCCCGCTCCAGTCCGTGTTCCTTCAGGAAGCCGGCGACGGTGGCGCTGTCGAAGTCGTACTGGTGCTTCATCGGCTCCATCGGCTTGGGCTCGATCAGGAAGTTGCCCTTGAGCCCGATGCTGCGGCCGTAGTCTCGCGCCATCGTCAGGAAGCGCGCGAAGTGGTCGAGTTCACGCTTCATGTTGGTGTTCACCAGCGAAGCGTAGCCTTCGCGGCCACCCCAGAACACGTAGTGCTCGCCGCCGAGTTCGACGGTGGCGTCGAGCGCGTTCTTCACCTGCACCGCGGCGCGCGCGACGACCTTGAAGTCCGGGTTGGTGGACGCGCCGTTCATGTAGCGCGGATGCGAGAACAGGTTGGCCGTACCCCACAGCAGCTTGACGCCGGTCGCGGCCTGGCGCTCCCTGGCGAGCGCGACGAGATGCCTGAGGTTCTTCTCGTACTCGCCGATGTCCTCGCTGTCCGGCGACAGGTCGACGTCGTGGAAGCACCAGTACGGCACGCCGAGCTTGGTGAAGAACTCGAACGCGGCATCGAGCTTGGCCTCGGCCTTCTGCACCGCATTGCCGCCGCCGGCATCCCACGGGAAGCTGCGCGTGCCCGGACCGAACGGATCGTGCCCGGCGTTGCAGAACGTGTGCCAGTAGCAGACCGCGAAACGCAGGTGGTCGCGCATGGTCTTGCCGCCGACCTTCCTGTCCGCGTCGTACACCTTGAAGGCCAGTGGGTTGTCGGAGTCGCGCCCCTCGAACGGGATCACGTCGATCCCCGGGAAATATGCCTTGCTGCCGATGTATGCCTTGCTCATGGTGTGCTCTTCGGTTCGGTTCGTGGGGCTGCTCAGTTCGCGTACAGCGGGCGGATGGCGTCGAGGTGGGACAGGAAGCGGCGGTACTGGGCGCGGTACGCCTCGCCGGCCTCGGCATGCGGGCGCACCGCGAGGCGCGGATCCATGCGCACGTGCGCGGCGGCGATCGCGCCCAAGCTGGCGCCGGCGGCGTCCGCGCGCTGGCAGGCCCACAGCGCCTGCAGCGCGGCGCCGAACGCCGCGCCCTCGGCCAGTTCCGGCACTTCCACCGGTAGTCCGAATACGTCGGCCGCCATCTGCCGCCACACCGCGCTCTGGCTGCCGCCGCCGGTGAGGCGGATCGCCTCGAAGCGCAGGCCCGCGTCGGTGAGCGCGTCGAAGCCGTTCTTCAGGCTGTACATCGCGCCTTCCATCGCGGCGCGATAGAGGTTGGCCGGGGTGAGGTTGGTCGCTGTGATGCCGAACAGGCTGCCGCGGCCGTTGGGCAGGTCGGGCGTGCGTTCGCCGTTGAGGAAGGGCAGCATCAGCAGGCCATCCGCGCCGGGGCGCGTACCGGCCAGCAGGGCGTCGCCCTCGCGGCTGGAGAAGCGGCACAGCGACGCCACCGCCTCGGTCGCCACGGTGCAGTTCATCGTGCAGATCAGCGGCAGCCAGCCACCGGTGGAGTCGCAGAACGCGGCCCAGCGGCCGGCGTCGTCGACCACCGGACGATCCGCATGCGCGAACAGCGTTCCGGACGTGCCCAGGCTCATGCTCAGCACGCCGGGCACGACGTTGCCGGTGCCGATCGCCGCCATCATGTTGTCGCCGCCGCCGGCGGCGATGCGCACCTCGCGCGGCAGGCCAAGTTCGTCCGCGATCGCCGGCAGGATCGGGAACAGCGCGTCGGCGCTGACCAGCGGCGGCAGGCAGGCGCGCAGGTCGCGCTGCGGGTCGGTCGCGGCCAGCATGGCGTCGGACCAGTCGCGGCGGCGCACGTCGAGCCAGCCGGTGCCGGACGCGTCGCCGTGCTCCATCCAGCGCTCGCCGGTAAGCCAGAAGTCCACGTAGTCGTGCGGCAGCAGGATCGTCGCCAGCTGCGCATAGGCCTGCGAGCGGTGGGTGCGC
>JAIUOJ010000107.1 GCA_020161335.1 Pseudomonadota bacterium | reverse complement strand
GCCGCCAAGGGCCTCACCGCGGCCAGCCCGACGGTGGTGCGCCGCGTCAGCCAGGTGGCCGACGGCTACGTGGTCGACTACGTCATCGGCAACGAGGGCGTGGACGAGCGCGGCATCCCGGGCGTGCGCATCGCATCGGTGGAAGGCCTGCTGGTGGAGACCGACCAGTTCGGCCGCTACCACCTGGCCGGCATCGACGGCGGGCTGTGGGAGCGCGGACGCAACTTCGTGCTGAAGGTGGATCCGGCCACGCTGCCGCCGGGCAGCGAGTTCACCACCGACAACCCGCTGCTGCGTCGCATCACCCCCGGACTGCCGGTGCGCTTCGACTTCGGCGTGCGCTTGCCGAGCGGTCTGGTCGAAGGCGGTCGGCAGGACGTGGAGATCGAGCTGGGCGAGGTGATGTTCGACGCCGAGAGCGCCGTGCTGCGCGAAGCCTATGCACCGGTGATCGACGCGATCGCCGACAAGGTCCGCGCCAACGGCGCAGGCGAAGTGGTGATCGCCGCCAACGGCGAATCGCAGGGCCTGGCCTATGAACGCGCGAAGGCCGTGCAGGCCGCGCTGCTGGCGAAGCTGTCGCCCGAACAGGCTGACTCGCTGGCGGTCAGCCTACGCACCGACCTCGCCGATCCGCGCAGCACGCTGCTGTCGCTGGGCGAGTCGCCTGTGCTCGGCACCGTGCTGTTCGACACCGACAAGTCCACCATCCGTCCTGAATTCGAGGAGGTGATCGGGAAGATCGCGGCCGACATCGAGAAGCTCGGGGGCGGCGTGATCGGCGTGGTCGGCCATGCCGACCGGCGCGGGTCGCTGGCCTACAACGACGCCCTCGGGTTGCGGCGCGCGAAGGCGGTGTACGAGGCGGTCGCGGCGAAGCTGGGCCCGGAGGCGCGCGGGAGGCTGCGCGTTGAAATCAGTGATGACCCGACGGCACCCGTCGGCATCCGTGGCCAGTAAGGGGCGGCCGACATGAAGATGAAATTGCTCGACTACACCCTGATCACGCTGCTCGCCGGCATGGCCTCGTCCGCGACCAATGCGCAGGAGGCGCCGCCCGCGGCCAAGGCCGGTGGCGACGCCGCGCCCGCGGTCGACTGCAGTGGCGCGCAGTGCGCGTCCGCCGACGGCGAGATCCTGATGCGGGTGCGCACCCGCGGCAAGCGCGAGCCGGAAACCAGCAGCCGCACGCCGGAGACCTCGGCGGCGCTGCAGCCCGACCGCCGGGTGACGGTGGAAACCGAGCAGCCCGGCCGCGCGGTCGCGATCGGCAAGTGGTCGGTGCAGCTGCCCAATGGCGGCGTGATCTGGGCGACCGAGGACCCGAACCTCGGCGTGCCGGCTTTCAGCGTTTCGGCGCCGTCGCTGTTGCCGTTCGACGGCAGCCGCATCACCAAGCCGACCACGTTCTATGCCCGCACCAACTATTCGGCGTTCATCGAACGCGCCGAAGTGCTGATCTTCCGCGCCAGCGACACCGACCTGGTGACGCCGCTCGCCACGGTACCGCTGCCGGTGGCGGCGGTGGGCGATGCGCAATGGGACGGCGTGCTGCCGGCCGGTCTTGAAGTGCGCGCCGGCGATGAGCTGCTGTACATCGTGCGCGCGCACGCGGCCGACGGCTCGTTCGACGAGACCTTCCCGCGGCGCATGCAGCTGGTGAAGCCGGAAGAGGCCGAGCGGGGCCTGCAGCTGCTGCGCAATGCCACCGAACGGCGCTATGGCACGGCGATGGACGTTGCCGAAGCCGAGCGCACCAGCCAGCTGGACACGGTGTTCGGCGAGAACACGCTGCGCCAGCAGAACATCCCGATCTACGGCTCGCGCATCCGCATCCAGGGGCGCAACATCGCCGAGGGCTACGCCGTGCGCATCAACGGCGAGTCGTACCCGGTCGACATGGAGCGCAAGCTCGTCGCCGAGTACCTCGTGCCGGTGGGTCGCCACGAGTTCGCGCTGGAACTGGACGGGCCCGACCAGCGCGCCATCCGCCATACGCTCGACATCGACGTGAGCGGGCGCTATTCGTTCGCCGTGGCCATCGCCGACCTGACCCTGTCGGGCAACAGCGTGTCCGGCTCGATCCAGCCGCTCGCCGGCGACGACCGCTACGACGACAGCTTCCTGGTCGAAGGGCGGCTGGCGTTCTACCTGAAGGGCAAGATCAAGGGCAAGTACCTGATCACGGCGCAAGCGGACACCCAGGAACGCGAGGTCAGCGAGCTGTTCCGCGGGTTCTGGAACGCCGACCCGCAGGACATCTTCCGTCGCCTCGACCCGGATGCGTATTACCCCGTCTACGGCGACGACTCCACCACGTACCGCGACGTCGACACCATGGGCAGGCTCTACGTGCGCGTGGACTGGGACAAGAGCCAGGCGCTGTGGGGCAACTTCAACACCGGCATCACCGGCACCGAATACGGCCAGTACTCGCGCGCGCTCTACGGCGCCGCGCTGAACTGGCGCAGCCGCCGCGCGACCGCGTTCGGCGAGCCGGGCAGCGAACTGCGCGCGTTCGGGTCCGAGGCACAGACGGCGCCGGGGCACAGCGAGTTCCTGGGCACCGGCGGCAGCCTGTACTACCTGCGGCACACCGACATCCTGCCCGGCTCCGACCGCGTGGTGCTGGAGGTGCGCGACAACACCACCGGCCGCGTCGAGAACCGCGTCGAGCTGCTGCGTGGCGCCGACTACGAGATCGACGAGTTCCAGGGCCGCATCCTGCTGACCCGCCCGCTGGCGCAGGTGACGCGCGAGAACATCCCCTCGCTGACCACCGATACCCCGCTGGACGGCTTTGCGCAGATCCTGCTGGTCGACTACGAGTACGTGCCCGACGGCTTCGACCCGGACGAGATCGCGGCAGGCTTCCGCGGCAAGCACTGGTTCGGCGACCACGTCGCGGTCGGCGCGACCTGGATCGACGAGAACCGCGCCGGTGACAACTACTCGCTCAAGGGCGCGGACATCACCCTGCAGGCCGGCCGCGGCACCTACCTCAAGGTCGAGCACAGCAAGACCGAGTCCACGAGCGCACCGGTGTTCTTCTCCGACAACGGCGGCCTGAGCTTCAGCGAGATCAACTCCGGGCTCGGTGCGCGCGAGGGCGAGGCGACCGCGGTCGAGGCGCGTGCGAACTTCAAGGAACTGGGCTGGACCAGCCTCGACTGGGCGGCCGGCGCCTGGTGGCGGCGCGCGGATGCCGGCTTCTCGGTGGCGCGCTTCGACCTCGGTGCCGACATCGAGGAGTACGGGATCGAGGTGACGGGGCAGTTCTCGCCGCGCTTCAACATCTACGGCCGGCACAGCCGCGCCGAGCGCGACGGCGAAGCGCTCACCCAGACCCAGATCACGGGCGAGTGGCGCATCACCGAAGCCGCGACGCTCAGCGGCGAACTTCGCCGCGTCGACGAGCAACGGAGCACCGGCGATGCCATCGGTACGCTGGGTGCGCTGCAGTACAAGCAGCGCTTCGGTACCAAGCTCGACATGTGGGCGACCGCGCAGGTGACCCTGGACGACGACGGCGGCGCCTATGCCGACAACGATGCCTTCCGCGTCGGCGCCAAGTACCTGTTCGGCGACCTGTCCTCGTTCGGCGCGGAGCTCAGCACCGGCGATCGTGGCGACGCCGCGCGCATCGACGGCGAGTACCGGCTGACGCCCGACCATGCGTTCTACGGCGCCTACACGTACTCGACCGATCGCAGCGACTACGATCCGCTGTTCAACAACAACCTCAACTCGGGCTGGACCCTGGGCCAGCGCTGGCGGCTGTCGAACCAGGTCAACCTGTTCAACGAAAGCCAGTACCTGAAGGCGCCGAACGAGACCGGGCTGGCGCACACCTTCGGCATGGACTTCTACCCGGGCCAGGGCTGGAACCTCGGCTTCACGCTGCAGGACGCCGAGCTCGAGCGCCATTCCGACGGCGGCGTGATCGACCGGCGCGCGATCAGCCTCAACGGTGGCCGCACCTCCGAAGCCACGCAGTGGCAGAGCAAGCTGGAGTGGCGCGAGGACAGCGGCGCCGAGCAGCGCGAGCAGTGGGTGACCACCAACCGCCTGCTGCACAAGGTCAGTGAAAGCCTGCGCATCGCCGCGCGGCTGAACTACTCCAAGACCACCGACCAGCTCGACGCCGACGCCGGCGCCAAGTTCATCGAGGGCAACGTCGGCTTCGCGCTGCGTCCCTGGAACACCACGCGCTACGCGCTGCTGGGCAAGTACACCTACCTGTATGACGTGTCGTCGCTGGCGCAGACCGGGCCCAACATCGCCTATTACGACCAGCGCTCGCAGGTGCTGTCGCTGGAAGGCGTGTGGAACCCGGACGGGCGCTGGGAGTTCGCCGGCAAGCTGATGCGGCGCGAAGGCGAGGTACGCATGGGCCGGCTGACCGGCGAGTGGGCCGATTCAGCGGCGACGTTCGCCGCCGCGCAGGTGCGCTGGGCGTTCGCCGACCAGTGGCATTCGCTGGCCGAGTACCGCTGGCTGGGCGTGAAGGACGGGGGTGACCGACAGGGCGTGCTGGTCGGCGTGGACCGCGACATCGGCCGCAACTTCCGCGTCGGCGTGGGCTACAACTTCACCGAGTTCAGCGACGACCTGACCAACTTCGACTACGACCACAAGGGCTGGTTCCTCAACCTGGTCGGTACCTACTGATGCAGGCAATGCGTTGCGCCGCGGGATGTGCGATCGCACCCCACGCCGGCGCGCTGCGCGAGCCTGGCGCGCGATGTGCACCGGCGGCATGCGGCAGTGGGGAAGGGAACATCCGTGCATGGAACGCCGGGCAGGCCGCCCGGCGAAATGGGTCGGCGCGATGCGAGGACACGGACCCGTGCCCGCGCATGCCACGCAACGCACCGGCCATGCGTTGCACAACGTCATAGGAAGACACGATGTCCAGCCATCCGCGCACCTCACATGCCCAGGGAACGGCCTGCTCCCGTGCCGGCGCGCGGCTGGCCTCGGTCATGCTCGCCGCGCTCGCGTTCGCGGCCCCCGCGTTCGCGCACCAGATGCCCAATACCGGCGCCACGGGAAGCAACGGCAGCAACACCAGCAGCACCAAGACCCTGCCGTCGGGGCTGACGGTGACATTCGCGGTGGCCGGCGGCACCAACTACGCGATCTTCGACAACAACACCACGTTGGGCTCGCTGGGCGGACCGACCTCGGCCATGTACACGCCGCAGTTCGCCACGAGCAACGCCGCCATCGAACTCGACGTCTACGGCGATGGTTGCGGAACCGTCCCGGTGAACGGATCGGCGACCTGCAGCAACCGCGGCACGTTGACGATTACCTTCAGCCGGCCGGTGACCAACCCGGTGCTACACCTGGGTGGACTGGGCGGCACCAGCACCAACGGTTCGAGCATTACGTCCACGCGCACCGTCCACGTGTTGACCGGTTCCTCGCCGGCCGGGGCCACGCTGAGCCTGTTGCCCGGCGCGGTGAACATGGCGGTTGGCGGCGGCACGATCGATGTCGCCAACCCGGCCTATGTCGGGACGTCGTGCAGCGCGCTTTCTCCCGGGGCAGCCACCCAACTGTCCGGCTGCGGCAGCGTGCGGGTCAACGGCACGGTCACCTCGGTCACGTTCCGCATCGACCTTGCCGCGGCGCGCCTGGGCTCGGCCTCGTCGTCCACGCCGACCACCGATGGTTACGTGCTCACGGTGTCGGTGGACGAGGATTTCGGCGATGCGCCGGCGACCTACGATCCGACCGCCGGCACCACCGGCGCCGCCAGCCACATGGTCGGCGGCCTGCGCCTGGGCGCGACCATCGATGCCGACAACACCACGGTCCAGAATCCCAATTCGCCGGCGGTGCAGCCCAGCCCCAACGCGGTGGCCGCCGGCGCCGACAACAACGGTGCCGCCGGTGATGGCAGCGACGAGGACGGCCTGGCGATCCCGCTGCCGATCCTGCACACCGGGCTCATCGGGCAAACCTGGACCCTCGCGCCAAGCCTGTCCAACGTCGGCGCGGCCGCGCGCGTATGCGGCTGGGTCGACTTCAATCGCAACGGCGTGTTCGACAACCCTTCCGAACGCGCCTGCGCCGATGTCGCGGCCGGCGCCACCAGCGCGGCGCTGAACTGGACGGTCCCGCTGGCGACCACCGCGGGCCGCAGCTACGTGCGCCTGCGCGTGAGCCATGACGTCACCGGCGTGCAGAGCCCGACCGGACGGGTCGACAGCGGCGAGGTCGAGGACTACATGCTCGAGATCAAGCCGGTGGTGCGCGTGGTGAAGCAGCTCGTGCCGACCGGGGACGCCGGGCGCTTCGACCTGCAGGTCGCGGGCACCAGCTTCGCCACCACGGTGGGTCACAACGGCAGCACGGGCTTCCGCACGCTCTACCACAACAGCGCGTCGAACGCGCCGGATGTCACGGTCGCGACCAACATCCAGTCGTCGCCACTCGCGGTGACGGTCGCGGAGCTGGCGTCGTCGGGCACCGCGCTGGGCGACTACGTCAGCACCTACAGTTGCCAGGATGGCACCGGCGCCGTGGTCGCGTCGGGATCGGCCACGTCCGCCAGCGTCACCCTGCCGGCGTCGGTCGTGGGCGCGTCCGCGAACGGCCGCCAGCAGGCGGTCACCTGCACGTTCACGAACACCGCGCGCCCGCGTGCCGAACTGTCGGTCACCAAGACCAACAACGCCGCCTCGGTGCTCAGCGGCGAGAACACCGTCTACACCGTGGCGTTCACCAACAACGGGCCGAACGCCGCGGACGGCGCGACGATCCGCGATCCCGCGCCCACGGGGATGGTCTGCCACACCGTCACCTGCGCGGCAGGCAACGGCGCGGTGTGCCCGGCCGTCACCATCGCCGCGCTGCAGGGCGCGGGCGTGGTGGTGAACACCCTGCCCAATGGCGGGACGTTGACGCTGCAGATGACCTGCACGGTGAACTGATGCCGGGATCGCGCCGGATAGCGTGATCCCGCGCGCCGTCGCTTCGACGGCGATGGAGGGCACCCGCCATTGCCGGAACGGTGATCTTCGGCCACGGATGCACCATCGCGATGCGGTGCATGCCTGTGTTCGGCGTGCCCTCATGGCGCGGGCACCCTGAAATGTGACGTGGCGTGTGGCGCAAGGATTGTGGTCGCCACCGGCTTGCGCCATGCTGTCGTCGTGGCGCGGCTTGGGATCTGCGGCCACAGGGATCAGGGACGAATGACGAATGGAATCGACTGGGCGAAAGCCCGGTCGGGGTTTCGTCGTTCGCGTTTTTGTGCTGGAGCGGTCCGGCGCGATTCCGCGGGGAAGTGCCCGCGGCGTCGCCGGTCGGCGGAAGGAAGTCAGGGGGACTGCGTGCTGAAGGACCGAGGGAAGATGGCGAAGGCGCATCGCGCATCCAGGGCCCGTGGCCTGCAGGAGGCCCGCGGTGCCCATCTGCGCCACAAGGGTGTGTTCGCGCTGATGGCGTGCCTGCTGCTCCTGCCGCTGGCCGGCGGCGCGCAGGCGCAGGTGCGGTGGGAGGACTATCGCGGCCGTTCCAGTGTCCCGGGGATCGTCGTGCCCGGCGCCAATACCAACTACGAGAACCTCGGCGCCTCGGACACTGTCCGCCAGAACCTGCGCGAAATCTTTGCAAACCCGCTCGCGGCGCCGGTACGCACCGGCACCTCCACGAACATCGATTACGGCCTGAATACCGCGTTGTGCAACGCGACGGTGGCTCCGGCCGGCGCTGCCTGCGTCGCGCAGGCGCAGGGGCGCGTGGTGCATGCGCTGATTCGCTTCCCGGCGGCGGGCGCTTACGACCTGGCCGTCGCGCACGACGACGAGGTCGAGGTCCTGCTGTCGAGCGATTTCGCCAACACCAACTATGCGTCGGCGGTGTACGACATCCCGGTCGGAAGCCTTGCGGGATGGACCAACGACGTCAATACGTTCGCGTCGATCGGGCAATTCAGCGCGCCGGTGGCGAACAGTTGCGCACTGGTCCGCATGTACTGGAACAACCAGGGCGGCCAGAACTTTGCACGCCTGCGCTGGACCACGCCTGGCGGCACGACCCAGATCATCCCCACCGCAAACCTCTTCGATCCGTCCCTCGCGGCCAGTTCGGCAGGATGCAACGGATCAATCACCAGCACCTCGGTCACACTCGGCAAGGCGGTGGGTGGTGCCGGGCGCCTTGACGCGACGGACCAGTTCACCGTGCAGATCGCGTCCGCCGCATCCGGAGGGACCGTGTATCGCGCCGCGACCACCACCGGCACGGCGGCCACGGCCAGCACCGGCGCGCATGTCGCGACGCCGAATGCCACCTACTTCCTGCGCGACAGCATGGCCGCGGGAAGCGCATCGCCGATCGGCTCGTACATCCCCACCATCCAGTGCACGCGCAACGGCGTGGCGTTCACGCCTTCTGGCAGCGCGCCGAACTGGAGCGTGGTGCCCGCCGCCGGCAACCAGATCGCCTGCACCATCACCAACACGCCGCGGCCGACGATCACGCTGAACAAGGCCGTGGCCTCGCGTGCGATCCCGCCCGACCAGTTCCTGGTGCAGGTCGCGTCGGCCGCATCGGGCGGTACCGTGTTCGCGTCGGCGACCACCACGGGCACGGGGACCAGCGCCAGCACCGGGGCCTACCTGGCCACGGCGGGCACGACCTACCACCTGCGCGACAGCATGGCCGCGGGCAGCACGTCGCCGCTGGCGTCCTACAACGCAAGCATCCAGTGCACCCGCAACGGCGTCGCGTTCACGCCGACGGGCAGCGGGCCGACCTGGAGCGTGGTGCCGGCGGCCGGCGAACGCATCGAATGCACGATCACCAATGCCTCGTCGCAGCCCAACTTCGGCACCTGCGACGCGCGCATGTTCTTGTCGCAGGCCCCGAACAACACCACCAACACCACGCTGTATGGCATCAATACCGCCACCAACCCCTTCCTGTTCCCCACGCTCGGGCAAGGCACGCATCCGTACAACGCCATCGGCTACAACCCGGTGGACAACTACATCTACGGCATCCGCAACGCCTCGGGCGACGGCAACCAGCTGATCCGGATCGGCGCGGACGGCAGCACCATCAACCTCGGCGCCGTGGGCTCGATGGCGACCCAGAACTGGGTGAACGGCACCTTCTCCGACACCGGCGTGTACTACGTACTGGCCGGAGGCGGCTCGACCAACCTGCGCGTGATCGACGTGCATGCCAACACCTCGACGCTGGTCAACCTCAGCGCCAGCGTCAATGCCGTGGACATGGCGTGGATCGGCGGGCTGATCTACACGGTGCAGACCAACGGCCTGCTGCGGTCGATCAACCCCGCCACCGGGCAGGTATTGAACATCGGCACCGCCCAGGGCGCGGTGCAGTTCGGCGCCATGTACGGCTCGCCGACCGGCCTGTTCGGCAACAACAACGAGGGCGGCTTCTACAAGATCGACCTGCTGACCGGCACCTGGACCCTGGTCTCCAGTTCGCCCGGGGCGAGCATCAACGACGGTGCCAACTGCCCGACCGCGCCCATCACCTTCCCGGCCGACCTCGCGGTGACCAAGACCAACACCCCGGCCCAGGGGCCGGTGGACCTGGCGGACGATACCTACCTCCCCGGCGAGACCCGCAGCTACAGCATCGTGGTGCGCAACAACGGCCCGTTCGGCGTGCAGAACGCCAGCGTGAGCGATCCGCTGCCCGCGGGGATCACCGCCGCCACCTGGACCTGCGCCAGCACCTCGGGCGGCGCGGTCTGCGGCCAGGCCAGCGGCACCGGCGCGATCAATGACGCCGGCCTCGACCTGCCGGTCGGCGCCGTGGCGACCTATACCTTCACGTTCACCGTGCCGGTGTCGTTCACCGGGCCGCTGGCCAATACGGTGACGGTGGGGGTCCCGGCCGGCTACAGCGATCCGGATCCGTCCAACAACGTGGCGACCGACACCGATGCACAGAACCTGTCCGCCGACCTGGGCATCACCAAGACCAACACGCCCGCTTCGGGCAGCGTGGACCTGCCCGGGGATGCGCTGATGAGCGGCGCGCAGACGGTCTACACGATCGTGGCGCGCAATGACGGGCCGGCGGCGGCGCATGGCGCGATCCTCACCGATCCGGCGCCGCAGGGCCTGACCTGCACCGCGGTGGCGTGCACCGGCGTGGCCGGTGGCGCGGCCTGTCCCGTGGTCAGCCTGGCGGCGCTGCAGGCCGGTGTCCCGATTCCGGTGTTCCCGGCGGGTGGCAGCGTGACGATCGAGCTCACCTGCACGGTGGACTGATCGCGCGTCGCGAGCTGCATGTCGTGCCTGGTGCCGCGCGCGTCAGGTCGCGGCGCGGATCGCATCCAGCACGGCGTCGCCGTAGCGCGCCAGCTTGTTCGCGCCGATGCCGCCCATCGCCGCCAGTTCGCCCTTGCTGGCCGGGCGCCGCGTCGCGATCTCGCGCAGGGTGGCGTCGTGGAAGATCACGTACGCCGGCACGTTCTGCTCGCGCGCCAGGTCGGCGCGCAGCGCGCGCAGGGCGTCGAACAGCGCGAGGTCGTCGCGCGACAGCTGCAGCGTCGCGGTGGCGGTGCGCGCGTGGCTGCCGGTGCCGCGTCGCGAGGGCGCGGGCTTGCGCAGCGCGACGCGCCCGCCGCCGGTGAGCACCTCGCGGCTGGCCTCGGTCAGGCGCAGGCTGCCGTGGCCTTCGACGTCGACATCCAGCAGGCCGGTGGCGACCAGCTGGCGCACCACGCTGCGCCAGGCGCGCGCGTCGAGGTCGCGGCCAATGCCGTGGGTGCTGAGCCGGTCGTGGCCGAACTGGCGGATGCGCTCGCCGTCGCTGCCGCGCAGCACGTCGATCACGTGCGCGGCGCCGAAGCGCTGGCCGGTGCGGTACACGCAGCTCATCAGCTTG
>JAIUOJ010000106.1 GCA_020161335.1 Pseudomonadota bacterium | reverse complement strand
GCCGGTGGTCGGGAATACGGAGCCGGAAATTATGGCCGATTCAATGGCTTGGGTCAACACGGCCGTGACGGCCGGGGCGGGGGCATGAGCCAGCCCGATCCGTCCGCCGCCAGCCCGGCCCTGCCGGACCCGTCGACCCCGCCCGGCCGTCGCCCGGGCCTGCTGCGCTCCAGCGCCGTCTTCAGCGCGATGACCCTGCTGTCGCGGCTGGCCGGCTTCGCCCGCGACATGCTCCAGGGCACCCTGTTCGGCACCGGCGGCGCGATGAGCGCGTTCATCGTGGCCTACCGGATCCCCAACTTCCTGCGCCGGGTGTTCGCCGAAGGCTCGATGGCGATGGCCTTCGTCCCGGTGCTGAACGAGATCAAGCAGCGCGGCGACAAGGCCGAGTTGCGCCGCTTCATCGACCACATGGCCGGCGCGCTGTTCGCGGTGGTGCTGGTGGTCTGCGGCCTGGGCATGCTGCTGGCGCCGCTGATCGCGCGCCTGTTCGCGCCGGGCTGGGCCGACCAGCCGGAACTGCTGGCGCAGACCGCGGGCCTGCTGCGGATCACCTTCCCGTACCTGCTGTGCATCTCGATGATGTCGCTGGCGGCCTCGGTGCTGAACAGCCACGGCCAGTTCGGGCTGCCGGCGTTCACTCCGGTGCTGCACAACCTGACCATGATCGCGGCCATGCTGTGGCTGGCGCCGCGCTTCGAAGTGCCGCCGCAGGGCCTGGCCTGGGGCGTGGTGGTCGCCGGCCTGCTGCAGCTGGTGCTGCTGTGGCCGGCGCTGGCGCGGCTGGGGCTGCTGCCGCGGCTGCGCCCGTCGTTCCGCGACCCGGAAGTGCGCAAGGTCGGCCGGCTGATGCTGCCGACACTGTTCTCCTCGTCGGTGGCGCAGGTGAACCTGATCGTCGGCACCGCGTTCGCCTCGGTGCTGGCCTCGGGCAGCGTGGACTGGCTGTATTACTCCGACCGGCTGGTCGAGTTCCCGCTGGGCCTGTTCGGCGTGGCGCTGGGCACGGTGATCCTGCCGCACCTGTCGCGCCGCTTCGCCGCGGCCGACCACGACGGCTACAACCAGTCGCTGGACTGGGGCCTGCGCATGTCGCTGCTGGCCGGCGTGCCGGCGGGCCTGGGCCTGCTGCTGCTGGCCGAGCCGATCACCGCCACCGTCTACAACTACGGCAAGTTCACCGCCTTCGACACGCGCATGGCCGCGATCAGCCTGTCGGCGATGAGCATCGGCGTGCCGGCGTTCATGCTGAGCAAGGTGCTGGCGCCGGCGTTCTACTCGCGCCAGGACACGAAGACGCCGATGCGCGCGGCGATCCTGACCGTGGTCGCCAACGTGCTGCTGACGGTGGCGTTCACCACGCCGCTGTGGCTGCACGACGTGACCGGCGCCCACGGCGGGATTGCCCTGGCCACGGCGATGGCCGGCATCGTCAATGCCGGCCTGCTGTGGCGCGCGCTGCGCAGGGCCGGCATCTACCAGCCGCGGCCGGGATGGGGCCGCTACCTGCTGCGTCTGGGGCTGGCCTGCGCGGTGATGGCCGCGGTGGTGCTCGGCCTGCGCACCTGGATCGGCGACTGGACGGCCATCCATGGCCCGCTGCATCGGGTGGGCTGGCTGCTGCTGGTGATCGTCGCCGGTGCCGCGGGCTACGTGGCCGCGATGCTGGCCGGCGGACTGCGCCTGCGCGACCTGCGGCACTGAACCCAGGGGCACGACCGCCGCCCACGGGGCTTGGACCGGAGGGGTGGCGGCTATACTTTGCTGTTGGTGCGCAGCCACGCGCGCCTGCCGGGACCCTCCCGGCCGACTCCCTCCAACCGGTTATCCATGAGCAGGCTGTTCCGCGACGTCGATGGCGGGCCGTTGTGCCCCGACGGCAGTGTGGTCTGCATCGGCGCCTTCGACGGCCTGCACCTGGGTCATCGCGCGCTGGTGCGGCGTGCGGTCGCACGCGCCCGCGCGCTGGGCGTGGCCGCGGTGGCGCTGAGCTTCGAGCCGCTGCCGCGCGAGTACTTCGCGGGCGAGGCGCCGCCGCCGCGGCTGGGCCTGCCGCGTGCCCGGTACGAGGCACTGCGCGAACTGGGCGTCGACGGGGTCGGCCTGCTGCGTTTCGACGCGAAACTCTCGGCGATGTCGGCCGAAGCCTTCATCGAGGCGGTGCTGGTCCGGCGCCTGCACGCCCGCGAAGTCTGGGTCGGGCCGGAGTTCCGCTTCGGCCATCGCCGCGCCGGCGACCTCGCACTGCTGCGCGCCGAGGGCGAACGCCACGGCTTCACCGCGCACGAGATCGAGCCGGTCGCGCTGGAGGGCGAGCGGGTGTCGAGCACGCGCATCCGCAAGGCGCTGGCGGAGGGCGACTTCGCCCTCGCCGCGCGCCTGCTGGGCAAGCCCTACACCGTGTCCGGCCGGGTCGTGCGCGGCAGGCAGCTTGGCCGCACGCTCGGCTACCCGACCGCCAACCTGCGCTTCGGCGACAAGGTGCCGGCGCTGCGCGGCATCTACGCGACCTGGGTGCATGGCGTGGGCGACGCACCGTGGCCGGCGGTGTCGAGTTTCGGCACGCGACCGACCGTCGGCGGCATCGAACCGTTGCTGGAGGCCCACCTGTTTGATTTCGATGGCGACCTCTACGGCCGCCGGATCGAAGTCGAGTTCGTCGCACGCCTGCGCGACGAGGAAAAATTCCCCGACCTGCCGACGCTCGTCGCGCAGATGGATCGCGATGCCGCCCAGGCGCGCGGCATGCTCATCCCCGAGCAAGAGCCCGCACATCCCCGTGCGGGCTTTCCACGAAGAGCAGCAAGTTGAGCAGGACCGCAAGTGAGCGCTGAAGACAACCGCTACAAACCGACCATCCTGCTGCCCGCGACGGACTTCCCGATGCGCGGCGACCTGCCCAGGCGCGAGCCGGCCACGCTCGAGCGCTGGGAGCAGGAAGGCCTGTACGCGCAACTGCGCGAGAACGCGAAGGGGCGCCCGCTGTTCGTGCTGCACGATGGCCCGCCGTATGCGAATGGCGCGATCCACCTCGGCCACGCGGTCAACAAGATCCTCAAGGACATCATCGTCAAGTCCAAGTACCTCGCCGGTTTCGACGCGCCTTACGTGCCGGGCTGGGATTGCCACGGGCTGCCGATCGAGATCGCGATCGAGAAGAAGTACGGCAAGGTCGGGGTGAAGCTCGACGCGGTCGAATTCCGGCAGAAGTGCCGCGAGTACGCCGAGTCGCAGATCGAGATCCAGCGCAAGGACTTCAAGCGCCTGGGCGTGATCGGCGACTGGGACCACCCGTACAAGACGCTCGATTTCCGCTTCGAGGCGAACGAGATCCGCGCGCTCGCGAAGATCGTCGACAACGGCCACCTCACCCGCGGCGTGAAGCCGGTGCACTGGTGCTTCGACTGCGGCTCGGCGCTGGCGGAGGCCGAGATCGAATACGCCGACAAGGTCTCGCCCGCGGTCGACGTGGCCTATGCCGCGCGCAGCCCGCAGGCGGTGGCGCGCAAGTTCGGCGTCGAAGTGCCCGAGGACGTGGAAGTCTCGGTGCCGATCTGGACGACCACGCCGTGGACGCTGCCGGCATCGCTGGCGATCTCGCTGGGCGGCGACCTCGACTACGTGCTGGTCGAAGGCCCGGCGCATGGCGGCAAACGCCGTTGGCTGGTGCTGGCCGACGCGCTCGCCGAGCGCGCGCTCAAGCGTTACGGGGTCGAGGACGTGGTGGTGCTCGGGCGCGCGAAGGGAGAGTCGCTCGAAGGGCTGCTGTTCGCGCACCCCTTTTACGACGAACGCGACATCCCGATCCTGCTTGGCGACCACGTCTCGGCCGACGACGGCACCGGCGCCGTGCACACCGCGCCCGGCCACGGCCAGGACGACTATGCGGTCGGCAAGCAGTACGGCCTGCTCGACACCTACACCGCGGCCCAGCTCAACCCGGTCGATGGTCGCGGCGTGTACCTGCCGTCGACGCCGGCCGCGCACGGCACCGCGCTCGCCGGCCTGCACATCTGGAAGGCCAACGACGTGATCGTCGACGTGCTGCGCCACGACGGCACGCTGCTGGCCCACCGGCCTTTCGAGCACAGCTACCCGCACTGCTGGCGGCACAAGACGCCGATCGCGTTTCGCGCCACGCCGCAGTGGTTCATCTCGATGGAGCAGGCCAACCTGCGCAACGATGCGCTGGCCGCGATCAGGACCGTGGGCTGGTTCCCGCAGTGGGGCGAGGCGCGCATCGCCGGCATGGTCGAAGGCCGCCCCGACTGGACGATCTCGCGCCAGCGGACCTGGGGCGTGCCGATCGCGCTGTTCGTGCATCGCGAGACCGGCGAGCCGCATCCGCGCAGCACCGAGTTGTTGCGCGCGGTGGCCGACCGCGTCGAGCGCGGGGGCGTGGACGCGTGGTATTCGCTCGACCCGGCCGAACTGCTGGGCGACGAGGCGAAGGACTACGAGAAGATCACCGACATCCTCGACGTCTGGTTCGATTCCGGCGTCACCCACGAGTGCGTGCTGCTCGAGCGCGGGCTCGGCAAGCCGGCCGACCTGTACCTGGAAGGCTCCGACCAGCATCGCGGCTGGTTCCAGTCGTCGCTGCTGACCGGCGTCGCCATCGACAAGGCCGCACCGTATCGCCAGTGCCTGACCCACGGCTTCACCGTGGACGAGCACGGCCGCAAGATGTCCAAGTCGCTCGGCAACGGCATCGAGCCGCAGGACATCATGAAGACGCTGGGTGCGGACATCCTGCGTCTGTGGATCGCCAGCGCCGACTACAGCAACGAGATGTCGCTGTCGCAGGAAATCCTCAAGCGCAATGCCGATGCCTACCGCCGCCTGCGCAACACCGCGCGCTTCCTGCTGGGCAATCTCAGCGGCTTCGATCCGCCGCGCGACCTGTGCCCGCTCGACGACATGGTCGCGCTCGACCGCTGGATCGTGCATCGCGCCTACGAGCTGCAGGAGAAGATCAAGGCCGCCTACGAGCGCTACGACTTCGCCGAGATCGTGCAGGCGCTGCTGAACTTCTGCAGCATCGACCTGGGCTCACTGTACCTCGACGTCACCAAGGACCGCCTGTACACGATGCGCGAGGATTCGCGCGGACGGCGCAGCGCGCAGAGCGCGATGTACCGCATCGCCGAGGCGTTCACGCGCTGGATCGCGCCGATCCTCAGCTTCACCGCCGACGAGCTGTGGGCCCACCTGCCGGGTGAGCGTGCCGGCAACGTGCTGTTCGCCACCTGGTACGACGGGCTGGCACCGCTGCCCGCGGATGCGCCGCTGGGCGCGAACGATTTCGAGCGCCTGCTGGAACTGCGCGAGCAGGTCGCCAAGGTGCTGGAGCCGATGCGCGCCAGTGGCGAGATCGGCGCCGCACTGGAAGCGGAGATCGAATTGCACGCCGGCACCGCCGACCACATCCGGGTCGCGCCGCTGGTGGACGAGCTGCGCTTCCTGCTGATCAGCGGCGACGTGACCGTGCTGCCCTACGACGGCAAGGAGTCGCGCATCGTCGCCACGCCGACCCGCAAGCCCAAGTGCGTGCGCTGCTGGCAGCATCGTGCCGACGTGGGCCGCCACGCCGGGCACCCGCAGCTGTGCGGTCGCTGCGTGTCGAACGTGGACGGCCCGGGGGAAGACCGCAAATGGTTCTGATCCGGCATGCATGGGCGATTGAGGTCGTCATCCCGGCGACCGACGGGCCGACGGGAGCCACCACATGACCACGTCCCCGAAACCCAACGCGCTGGCCTGGCTGGTCGTCTCCGCGATCGTCATCGGGCTCGACCAGTGGACCAAGGCCTGGGTGCTGTCCAGCCTGCCCGAGTACACCGCGATCCCGGTGATCGAAGGCATCTGGAACTGGTACCGCACCTACAACACCGGCGCGGCCTTCAGCTTCCTGGCCGGCGCCGGCGGCTGGCAGAAATGGTTCTTCACCGTGCTGGCGCTCGGCATCAGCGGCCTGCTGGGATTCTGGCTGTCCAGGACGCCGCGCGGTGACTGGCGTACCGCGCTGCCGTTCGCGCTGGTGATCGGCGGCGCGCTGGGCAACATCATCGACCGCCAGGTGCACGGCCACGTGGTCGATTTCATCCAGTGGCACTGGCGGGACCATTACTGGCCGGCGTTCAACATCGCCGATTGCGCGGTGGTCGGCGGGGCGATCGGGATCGCCGTGTTCGGCCTGTTCCAGGGCAAGGCATCGCCGCGTCCCGCCGCAGGCGACGACGGTCCGGGCGGGCGGGAGTAGACTGCGCCTTGCCCCATCCCGTCCCCCGCTGGCGGGGGACGGGTATTCGCGGTCGGGAAGATCGCTTCGTTGCATCCGTGGACAGCCGCGGGTCACAGCCTTCGGTAGACTTCGATCTTATGGACATCGTCCTCGCCAACCCCCGCGGCTTCTGCGCAGGCGTCGATCGCGCGATCGAGATCGTCAAGCGTGCCATCGAGACGCTGGGCGCGCCGATCTACGTGCGCCATGAAGTGGTCCACAACCGTTTCGTGGTCGACGACCTCAAGCAGCGCGGCGCGATCTTCGTCGAGGAGCTGGACGAGGTGCCCGATGGCAACACCGTGATCTTCAGCGCGCACGGCGTATCGCAGGCGGTGCGCGACGAAGCCGAGCGCCGCGGCCTCAAGGTGTTCGACGCGACCTGCCCGCTGGTGACCAAGGTGCATTTCGAGGTCGCGCGCCACTGCCGCGCCGGACGCGACGTGGTGCTGATCGGCCACGCCGGGCACCCCGAAGTGGAGGGCACGATGGGGCAGTGGAAGCTCGAGGCGGGCAGCGGCCGCATCTACCTGGTCGAAGACCTCGAAGACGTGGCCTGGCTTGATCCCGGCCAGCCCGGCAACATCGCCTACACCACGCAGACCACGCTGTCGGTGGACGACACGCGCGACATCATCCAGGCCCTGCGCGACCGCTTCCCGCTGCTGCAGGGGCCCAAGAACGACGACATCTGCTACGCCACCCAGAACCGCCAGGATGCCGTGCGCGCGCTCGCGCGCGAATGCGACCTGGTGCTGGTGGTCGGCTCGCCCAACAGCTCCAATTCCAATCGCCTGCGCGAGCTGGCCGAGCGCGATGGCGTCGAGGCCTACCTGATCGACGGTGCTGCCGAGATCGACCCGGAGTGGGTGGAAGGCCGCCGCCACATCGGCGTGACCGCCGGCGCATCGGCTCCGGACGTGCTGGTGCAGGGCGTGCTCGACCGCCTGCGCGAGCTCGGTGCCGGCGGGGTGCGCGAGCTCGACGGCGAGCCCGAAAGCATGGTGTTCGCGCTGCCGAAGGAACTGCGCCTGCACCTGGTGCCGTGACCTCGCGAAGGACGTGCGGCGGGTCGTGGCGTCGTCACGGGAAGGCCACGGAGGGTGGCGATTGCACGGCGAGGGCGACGCAGCCGTCGCTGCGCGCGAGTGCTCCTGCCGCGGGTTCGCGATGCGCAGGCGCGCATTCACGCGACGACGCGCGTGACGCGATGACGCAAGGATGCGCGTGAACCACTAGAATGACGCGCTGTTCCTTTTCCTTGTGGACGATCGATGAACAAACCGACCCTGGATTCCATTGCCTCCGCGAAAGCCAAGCTGGCCGAGGAACTGCGCCAGCTCGAACAGCAGGAGTCCGCGCTCCGGCAGGAAGAGACCGCGGCCGCCCATGCGCGGATCCTGGAGTTGCTGTCGACGTTCGGATCGCTGTTCACGGACAAGCAGCGCGCGGAGGTCGCCGCGGCGTCGGGTGCAAAACCCGCGGCACGTGCGAAGAAGGCGGGCTCGGGCAAGGAAGTCGCCCCCAAGTACTGGCTGCCCCACACCGGCGAGACCTGGTCGGGCCGTGGCCATCCGCCCAAGGCCTTCACCGCCTGGGTGGGCACGGTGTCGTACCGCGAATGGAAGGCCAGCCGCCCCGACGAGAAGTTCCCGAAATACCCGGGCTGACGCCACGCTTGCCGCGGGCGACCTTTGACCGCGCAGGCCCCAGCCCCTAGAATTTGCGGCCCCGCCGGAATAGCTCAGTCGGTAGAGCGGCGCATTCGTAATGCGTAGGTCGTAGGTTCGATTCCTATTTCCGGCACCAGACACGAAACCCCGGGAAGCCCGTCTTTCCGGGGTTTTTGTGTAAAAGGCACTTGTTTTCCAGGTGTCTCATGGCTGCTTGTGTTTGGACCAAACACGAACTTCGGGAACTGCCAGAACGTTCCGGGATCCACGGAGAACCTGAAACCTGGCGCGAAAACTGGCCCAAGGGTGGCCCAGCGGCGTGTTCAGTCGCGGATGAGCTGAAATCTTGCGCTAGTCCCAATATGGGACTAGCATTTCCGCATGAGAGTCATCTCCGTTGGCGCCTTGAGGGCGTTCTGGGAACGTCACCCTGACTCGGAGCAGCCCCTCAAGGCATGGTACGGCGAAGCCAAGCACGCAGCTTGGTCGACCCCCCAGGACATTCGTCGTCACTACGCGAGTGCCAGCTTTGTGGGAAAGAACCGCGTGGTGTTCAACATCATAGGCAATGATTGCAGGTTGATCGTGGCAGTGGCTTATCGCTTCCAGGCTGTCTACATCAAGTTCCTGGGAACACCTGCCGAGTACGACAGGATCGACGCCGCCACCGTGGAGGAGCCATGAACATCCACCCCATCCGTAGCGAGCACGACTACAAGGCAGCTCTCCAGGAGTTGTCGGCTTACTTCGACAACGAGCCGGAACCGGGTACGGAGGATGGCGATCGCTTCGAGGTTCTTGCCACCCTGGTTGAGGCATATGAGGCCAAGGCCTTTCCAGTTGATGCGCCTGGCCCGATCGAGGCCATTCGCTTCCGAATGGAGCAGGGCGGCCTGACGGTCAAAGATCTCGTGCCTTCGATTGGAAAGCCGAACCGGGTCTATGAGGTCTTGAATGGCAAGCGCGGTCTCACCATTGACATGATTCGTAATCTCCATCGAAACCTGGGGATCCCGGCGGAAAGCCTCATAGGCAGTTCGGGTTGATGGTGTTGCCCATTTCGTGACGGCAACCGGTCCGCCGGGACGATTGGTCCGATGCCGTCGACGGCCCGACGTGGCGAGAATGACGCCATGGATGACGTCGCCCCCTCGATCCGGACCCTCTACCTCGCCGGCCCGGACGTGTTCCGGCCGGATGCGCGCGAGCGCGGGGCCGCGCTGAAGGCGCTGTGCGCGCATTGCGGCTTCGAGGGGCTGTTCCCGCTCGACCAGGACGTGCCGGCGGACCTCGTCGACCCCGGCGAGCAGGCGCGCTGGATCTATCGCGCCAACATCGCGCTGATCGAACGCGCCGACGCCGTGCTCGCCAACCTCGACTTCTTCCGCGGCCCGGAGCCGGACAGCGGGACCTGCTTCGAGGTCGGCTATGCGGTGGCCAAGGGCAAGCCGGTGTTCGGCTACCTCCCCGAGGACGGCAGCTTCGCGCAGCGCATCCGTCGCCGGCATCCGCAGGCGATCGGGCCCGACGGCGAGCTCGACACCCGCGGCTGGCACATCGAGGAATTCGGGCTGCCGCTGAACCTGATGCTGTCGGTGCCGGCGCCGCTGGTGGTGGGCGATGCCGGCACCGCGCTGGCGCGGCTGGTGGCCTGGGCCGGCCGCGGCTGATCTCGACCGCTGCGACCGCGGCTCGCTACAGTGCACGCTGCAACCGCGGAGTCGACATGGCGAAGGTAGTGGCCAAGGCGCGCACGGCGTTCGTGTGCAACGAGTGCGGCGCCGAATACAGCAAGTGGCAGGGCCAGTGCGGCGCCTGCGGGGCATGGGATACGGTGTCCGAAATCGTGCTCGAATCCGCGGCGACGGCGAAGTCGCCGGCGTCGCGGCGCAGCGGCTGGGCCGGCAAGGTCGACGCGCCGAAGGTGACTGCGCTCAAGGACGTGCAGCAGGGCGAGGACGTGCGCGTGTCCACCGGCATCGGCGAGTTCGACCGCGTGCTCGGTGGCGGGCTGGTGGAAGGCGCGGTGGTGCTGGTTGGCGGCGATCCGGGCATCGGCAAGTCGACGCTGCTGCTGCAGGCGGTCGCCGCGATGGCCGGCACCCTGCCGGGGCTGTACGTCACTGGCGAGGAATCGCTGGCCCAGGTGGCCGGGCGCGCGGCTCGGCTCGGCCTGCCGCTCGACGGCCTGAACGCGCTGGCCGAGACCGGGATCGAGCACATCCTCGAACAGGCGGTTGCGCTGCGGCCGCGGATCATCGTCGCCGATTCGGTGCAGACGCTGTGGACCGAATCGCTGACCGCGGCGCCCGGCTCGGTCAGCCAGGTGCGCGAAAGCGCGGCACGCCTCGTGCGCTACGCCAAGGAAACGGGCACGGCCGTGTTCCTGGTGGGCCACGTCACCAAGGAGGGCGGCATCGCCGGCCCGCGCGTGCTGGAACACATGGTCGATGCGGTGCTGTATTTCGAGGGTGATTCCGGCAGCCGCTTCCGCGTGCTGCGCGCGTTCAAGAACCGCTTTGGCGCGGTGAACGAACTGGGCGTGTTCGCGATGGCCGACAAGGGCCTGAAGGAAGTGCCCAATCCCTCGGCGATCTTCCTCTCCGGCGGCAGCACGCAGCAGCCGGGCAGCTGCGTGATGGTGGCGCGCGAAGGCACGCGGCCGCTGCTGGTGGAGGTGCAGGCGCTGGTGGATGCCTCGCCGCTGTCCAATCCGCGCCGCGTCGCGGTCGGGCTGGAAGGCAACCGCCTGGCGATGCTGCTCGCGGTGCTGCACCGGCACGGCGGGGTGATGGTGGGCGACCAGGACGTGTTCGTGAACGTGGTCGGCGGCATCCGCGTGCAGGAAACTGCGGCTGATCTTCCCGTGCTGCTGGCGGTGCTGTCGTCGCTGCGCGACGTACCGTTGCCGGAGAAGACCGTGGCCTTCGGCGAAGTGGGCC